>NZ_JAYMEE010000062.1:0-463727 GCF_037029245.1 Mesoflavibacter sp. CH_XMU1422-2
TATTATGAGACGTTTCTACAATATTCCAATCTACAGTAATGGTAGGATCGACTATAGAAGCAGAACCAGGTATGTATTGCTCAGTACCATTAGTCCAAGAAGAGTTGTTAGTCCAAAGACCATTACTTGTTGTTGTATATGGTAATGGAGCAGCTTGATTATCCATAATATTTTTACCCGTTACTAGGTACTTTATTCTAACCCAGTTTTTGTGTCCAGAACCATCAACAACTGTTGTACCATAAAATTCATTTATGTTATGGTAAGCTTGCATCTCATTCCACGGTAAACTTGTTGCTTCATTAAGCGTGATAGTTTGTGGAAGGTAAGCACCATTAACATTACCGCTAAGGTTTTCTAGTTCTTGATTCATTAGAAATTTGATTTGGTTTTGAGTTAATACTCTATCCCAAATTCTTACTTCATCTATATCTCCATTAAAAGAATTACTAATAGTGTTTTTATCTATATAGTTTACACCAATAGCAAAATAATCTGTAGTGGCAACAGGAATTGCTACTCCGCCAATAGGACTATTACCGTCTTCTACACCATCTATATATAGCCTTAAATTACCACCAGAATAGGTATATGCTATATGATGCCAATTAGTATCAGTTATAGAAGTAGAAGATTGTGCGTAATTTGTACCATTAATATTGGCTCTAACTCTTCCGTTACTCATAATTTCGAAATTATAAGCATTTCCTTTAGAGACATAATCACCTCCGTTTCCTAGATTTCTAACCCATGCAGATACTGTAAAAGAATTATTAAGGTTTACAAAGTTTTCACCTACTAAAAAATCACCAGCAGAAAATTCTACATTATATTTTCCTTCAACTCTTGAAGCAATACCAAAAGTGAAGTATTTAGTGTTTTCAAAATCGTACCAAGTTTCAAAAGTTGATCCATTAACATTCATAGGAATAACGTCAACAATATCATTAGATCCAAAAGATGAAGAGTTAGAAACGACTAAAGCATATTCTTGATCAGCAGCTTTAGTAGGTAGCACAGATGAAGGAATTGATATTTTAACATCTCTAACATCATTTCCATTTTCAACAATTTTCCAACGTCTGTCAAATAAAGTTGTTACAGAAGTTGAAGATGCGCCTAAGTTTACAGATAGAACAGTAGACCCTGATAATGCACCATTGTTGTGTCCCCAAACTAAAAAGTCTCTGTCATTATCAAAGTTATTGGTATTGTTTGAGTTTGTTGTTGATATGTCTCCATGTCCAATAGTTACAACACTAGAGTTATTAACGCTTTTAGATTGTTTTTGTTGGTGGTTAGAAGCATCGTCTCTAAATATTCCTGCAATATCATGGTTGAATCCAGAATTAGCAGATGCATCCCAAACGATATTTCCGTTTGAATCTATATAATCCATAGTAGTACCATTAACACCAAGTGTAATACCGTATTTTAAGGCTAAATAGCTTTCAATTCTTCTTCTTTCTGAAGCACCGTCTAGTTTTCTTGAATTAAAAGTAATTACTTCAGCTATTTTACCATCAAAACTTCCTTCGTAATACTGACTTCTACCTAACCAATACTTTCTATTGTTAATTGGTGCGTAAAGAGAAATATCGTTTAATGTAGTAGAAACAGAATTAGAGTTTAGGTAAATTTCCATATCTGTGTTTGCAGAATTTTGTCTTACGTTTATAATGTTGAATTTATTATAGTTGTTAGTACCAGATGTGTCACCACGACCATATCCAGTATACGGACCGTTACCACTACTAGTACCAATGCAGTAGGTAAAACGCTCACCAGATAATCTTTGTGTATATCCACCAAATCCAACACCTGTTACGTCTTCGGCATAACTTTCTGCTAGCGGGTCAGTACTTGTAAAGGTGTCTAATGGATTCATAGATCCTGTTACTGTAGGATCTGCTACAACCACTAAAAACATATCATTACTATTAAATCCTGAAGAGCCACTTAACTCATCTCTACCGTTAATGTAAGTCATGTCAGGACTTGCAGTATTATGATTGTTTTCAAAATCAATTACAGGGTTGAAGTTTATGTTATCTGTTTCATTATTTCTATAAACAGGCTCTTGCCCAGATACAGTTGTTGTTGCGTCATTACCCTTACCGTTATCAACCCAAGTAGTTACGTTAGTACCATCAGTAGTAACACCATAACCATCAATTTTATCACCTCTTAACCATAAATCTAAATCAGCACTAACTCCGCCAGGACCATCTGTTGGTGTACAAAAAGAAGTACCAGAAATTGTTACTAAATCAATAAATACTTGATCATCATTATCACTAGCATCACATCTAACTCTAAATCTAGATGTAGCTGAAAATGTATAATCTCTAGCTAATATAGAAACGGTTCTTGCATAGAAAATAGGAGAGTTTGTTGATTCAAAATCTGCAGTTTTTTGTGCTACTTGTCCACTTTCAAAAGTTTTTACAGTAGTCCACGATAGACCGCCATTATTACTATATTCTATTAAGAAGTTTTCTGAGTATGTTTTATTGCTACCACTGTATGAAGAATCCATACTGTTAGGTGCAAAGAAAAATTTAAAGTCTACTTTGTCATAAGCTGTAAAATTAAATATAGGAGAGTCAAAAGAAGAATTAGTTCCTGAGTTATCTCTTACTACTAAAGAACTATTCCCAGAGTATGACCAAGTTGCATTAGTTGTTCTATATGCGTCATTTGAAAGTATATTACCTTTAACCCATCCATTAGTTCCAGATTCGAAATCTGCAGTATGCAATACGGTTGTACCACAAGGCGGAGGAACTATACCTGTACCTTGTATATTAAAGTTGAAAGGGTTTTCATCTGTATCATCATTAGCAAACGATACGCTTGCTGTTCTTACTCCCGTAGCACTTGGATCAAATTGGATCGTAAAAGAAGTGTTTCCTCCTGGAGCTATAGGAGTAGTTGGATTGGTTATTAACGTAAAGTCTGCAGCATTAGCACCAGTTATTGTTACATAAGGAGAAGCGCCTGTTAAATTTAAATTAATATTTCCAGAATTTATGATAGAGAAGGTTTGGTTAACAGTTCCTCCTGCGATATCTGCATTACCAAAATCTGTACCATCAACAGTTGAAGGTGTTGTGTCACCATCATCTATATTTGTAGCGTTTCCTGTAACACTAACTTCATTGTATGGGGTAGCTGAAACAATGTTTACTGTATAATCTTCAACTTCTCCGTAAGAAAAAACTTCACAAGAGGTTGGTATATCGTTATACTTCATACTAACTCTCATTGTGGTATTACCAGTTAATGCTGTAGCAGGTACAGTAAAACTTCCAGATACAGGAGAATCGTTGCTTGCACCGTTAGAAAAAACTAACTCATCTGGATCTGTAAAATCGTTATTTTGATTATAGTCAATCCAAACAGCATATCCTTCGCTATAAATAGGACCTGTCCATATTGGTGTTACCGTTATCGTATAGTTAGAGTTTTGAGTAAGATCTGTACTTATTGCTGTAAAATCTGAGTACCCTGTACTTGTTGTACCTACACCAGAGGTGTTATCAATTGCTTGTAATTGAACACGACCTATGTATTCATCATTTGTATTATTACCATTTGATGCACATTGTGAAAAGGCATAATTGCTTAAAAATAAATTAAACAAAATGACAATAGCAAGACATGACTTGTTTAAGTTTTTTGATTTCATAATAGTTTGGTTTAGATTAGTTTGGGGCTAATCTTGTTGTTGAATATTTACTTTTTACACTTAAAAAAGGGTGTTTCCTTTTTATTGTTTTATAAGTTTTTTAGTTATTAATTGTTGGTTTTCTAAGTCTTTTATTTTGATAAAATAAGTACCGTTAGAGATTGATTTTAAATTATCAACATTTATTGCTTTTTGATCAAAAACAGAATTTTCTTGTATTATTAATCTACCTCTCATATCATAGACAGACACTTCTATTTTATGACCTATAAAATTTGAGGATAAGCTTATATTAAAACTGTTATTAAATGGATTTGGATAGATTTTTACATCATTGATGTTAAATTTATCATTACTTAAACTAGGTATATCGGTAATATTTACAGAATAGTCTTCAACTTCTCCATAATCAAACGATCCACAAGAATTTGGAGTAGTATTATATCTCATAGAAACTCTCATTCTTGTACTCCCTAATGTTGAATTTCCAGGTATTGAAAAGTTACCAGCAACAGGTGTTGTTTGAGAAGCTAGACTATTAAAAACAGTTTCACCTGAGTCTTCAAAGTCTCCATCTTTATTAAAGTCAATCCAAACAGTTACAGCTTCATTCCACATAGTTCCAGTCCATATTTTAGAAACACTAATATTATGCGTCAAGTTTTTGTCTAAGTCTGTTGTTATGTAAGTGAAATCAGAATAACCAGTATCTGTAATACCTATTCCAGAATCATTGTTAATAGTGTTTAAAGTTACATTCCCAATATATTCATCAGAAGTACTTTGACCATTTGAGTCACAATAGTTTGCACTCGTTGTGGTGAAATTAATTGTAGATGAATAAGAAGATGTAGCTGTATCACATTTAGATCTAACTTCTACCTCATAATCAGTTGATGCTAGTAAATTTGTAATTGTATAACTACTAGTAGTTATGTCTAATATATCTGTCCATGTAGTAGAACCAGAAACACGGTAACGTAAATCGTAAGTTGCAGATGGTATTGCATCCCAAGAAATAGTAGCTACTGTTGCTTGTATTGATGTTTTATTTATGTTAACAGGAACATCAGTTTGACAAGGTATTTGAATACTAATAATTTTAAAATCATCAATAAAAAAACCATCAGAAGTAGTTGTGTAATTTTCTGATACGTTACTACCATCTGTTCTAAATCTAAATCTGAATTTAACATTATTAGCACCTAATAAGTAAGAATTGTTTGCTGCATCTATAGCAATTTCTTCCATCACCCAATTATCTCTTCTGTCACCATCATAAATTTGTCCCATACTATTAGCTTGGAAGTTAGATGTACCTCCTTTATTATCATGAGAAGTAGTGTTGCTCGTAGCATTTGGTTTTGTATACTTACCACAAAGAGATTGCCAGTTATTACCACCATCAGTTGAACCTAAGATTTCAACAAAATCATAATTTCTTTCAATATCCCATTTAGAATAGTATTGTACGACAACAGATGTAGAATTAGAAAAGTCATAACTATTGGTAGTAGTTAATGTTCTTGTTGTATTATTAGAGTACGGAGCAACACCATTTGTTCTTAAAGTATTTGTTCCTGTATAGGTATCTGCACTAGATAAGGTCCATCCACCAGATTGTGTCCAACCAGTAATGCCATCTACATCAGGATCATGGTCAAAAAGTACTGTTGGTTGGTAATATTTTTCGTAGTTAACATCATATATAACACCATTGTCGTTAGATAATTTTACATTATATTCTATTTTTTCGTTAGCAACAATGCTTGGGTCTAGTTGTATTTGAGCAGATACATTTCTTTGCTCTAAGACATTCATACCAGTTTGTGTGGCAGGAGCATTAATACTAATTATATTAGATGAAATAGGAGTGATAGTTAAGGTGAAATTACTTGCAGTTTGACCAATTCTTTCAATTCCAAAATCTAAGTTAGCAGTTGTATTATCTATGTTGCTTTGCGTTAGGTCATGAAGTTTTGCGTATTTACCACCATAATAGGCGGTACCAAAAGAAATTCTCATCGATCTTTTTGCAATAGGAATAATAGATGTTTGTGGAGGCCAAAAACCTTCACTTCCGTGCTCTGGTGTAGTACCTAAAATAGCTTGACCAGAACCAGTAGATCCATTATTATCAGGTGCTCCTCCTAACATCCAATCGTCAGGAATACCATTAGACTCATAAAAAATCGTAGCTCCATAAAGGTATCTATTGTAGCGAGTCATTTCTTCGTGCCAACTATAAAATTCATCTTCTCTTCCTGAGTTTAAAGAAGGTACACCACCATAAGGATGAGGTACAGAATTAGCGTACGAGTGATTCCAAACAGCAGTTTGAAAGTTTCTACTTAAAATAAAATCTTCCATAATCTGAGTTTCAGGCTCAGAAGAAGGAGCTGGTCCTCTATATGTACCATTTGAAGGTGTCCCAGAAGAACCAATATTATTGTATCCCCAATAATAATCAAAGTTTCTGTTTAAGTCTACACCTCTATTAGGAGTTGTATTACTTGTACTTCCTGTATTAGGTCTTAAGTTTTTACGTTGTAATCCTCCACCATTAGAATTTAGGTGCTCATTCCATCTTAAACCATCAGGGTTTACAACAGGTACGAAATAAAGTTCGTTATTATCAACTAATTCCTTTACAGCATCATTAGTATTATAGTTTTCAATTAAATACCACATAAAGTAAATGTTATTCATTAAAGCACTTACTTCTCTAGAGTGTATCATTGAAGTGAATAGAATTTGTGGTTTAGTGTTTTCTGGTGTTGAAGACTCGTTTCCTGTAATTCTAACGTAATATATAGTTTTTGGGTTCCATCTAGATGTACCCTGACCACTGTATGTTAATCCATTATTAGAGATGTTTCCTGAAGGATTTCCCCAAGTAGTTTGTCCTGTAGGTGAAGCATCTAATTTTTGAGAAACTATATCTAAACCATTAGTAACAGAAAAGTTTCTCATTTCGTCAAGTTCAGTTTTCATTTCGTCTACAGTTAAACATCCACCCATAGAACCAAGATGAAAGTTTTGTGGTGTTACCCAATCAATCTCATCACAGTTTATATATTGTATAATATTGTCTTGTACTGTATTAGAAATAGATGCGCGTTGTGTTGTGTTAGTGTTAGTAGCTGATAAAGATTTTTCAGCATTTAACTGCGCTATTGCTTTAGATTTAGTTTTTACTGCTCTTTTTCTGTAAAATTCTTCTAAATCATCAATAATTACATTAAAAGAAACATTTTTATTAACTAATGCATTAACCTCTTCTTTTGATAAATCTAAAACAAGATCATTATGAGAGTGGCTTGCACCGCAATTTAAATCTATACCAGAAGTAGCAATTTTTAGTAATGTTGATTTAGAAGGGTTAGTTATACTAATTCTTTTATGAGAATCCTGAGCTATAATTAATTGTGATAGCAATAATAAAATAAGAGTAGCTAGTAGGTTAGTTTTTTTCATGATTTTTTAATTCAAATAAGGGTTTAATTAATTAATAATTTGGGTTAAGCAATATTAAAATATCCTAATCCGTAAATACTATTTCAATTATTGGAATCATCAGTTTTCTTTTAAACGCAAATTTATCCGACAAAAGGTATAAGTATTCGCCTACAAATGTATGTTACTTTGTCTAATTCATCTATAAAACGCATTATTTTTCGATGAAATACACTTTTTTCTTTCTGAAGCAGCGAAAATACGTACACTTGAAACATTTGTTATTTTGCAAATTGACTATTCATTTTATAAAAAACGTATGTTTTTATGATAGTTATCTGTTTTTTAACAGGTTAAATCTTAATAAAAAAGTAATCTTAATTAATAATAAGTACGGTAATAGTAGAAGAAAAAACGATTTTATTGCTAAATAAAAAAAGCTAAGACATGCATCTTAGCTTTTTTTCTTGTAGCGAGGACGAGATTTGAACTCGTGACCTCTGGGTTATGAATCCAACGCTCTAACCAACTGAGCTACCTCGCCGTATTTTGGAGGTGCAAATATAATAACATTATTATATCAAGCAAACATTATTTTTAAAATTAAATATTTTTTAAAATGATTTCTAAACTTGTTAATTAATGTATATATTGGCAGTAATAATTTTCAAGTAAAAATAAATGGAAGAAAAAATTAAGTATGAGTTAGAGTTTCCTATCCATGCATCACCGTCATTAATATACCAGTATATTTCAACACCTTCTGGATTGTCAGAATGGTTTGCAGATAATGTTAACTCTAGAGGAGAATTATTTAAGTTTATCTGGGATGGAGCTGAAGAACAAGCAAAGTTGCTAACAAAAAAGTCTGGAGAACGTGTAAAATTTAGATGGTTAGATGATGAAGATGACCCATATTACTTTGAAATTAGAATTCAAGTAGACGAAATAACCAAAGATGTATCTTTAATGATTACAGACTTTGCTGAAGAAGACGAGGTAGAAGAAGCAAAAATGTTATGGACTAATCAAATCTCTGACTTAAAACAAGTCTTAGGTTCTGCTTAAAAATCGCAACAATTAAAGTATATTTGTCCCAAAGAAATTTGGGACTTTTTTTATGATAAATTTTAACGGAAATCTTCAAGATAATAATACAGTTATCACAAACAATAATCGTGCATATGCCTATGGTGATGGACTTTTTGAAACCATAAAAGCAGTACACGGTAAACTTCTTTTTTTTGAAGATCATTACTTTAGATTAATGGCATCTATGCGTATTATGCGTATGGAGATACCTATGAGTTTTACTTTAGAGTTTCTTCAAGATGAAATTTTAAAAACTATAAAAGCTAATCAATTAGATACTGCTACTTGTAGAGTAAAGTTGCAAGTGCATAGAGTAGAAGGTGGATTATACGAACCAGAAAGTAATGATGTAGAGTTTATTGTTTCGGTAAAAGCTTTAGATCAAGATTTTTATTTATTAAATGAGAGCGATTATGAAGTTGATTTATTTAAAGACTTTTATGTGTCTCCTAGTTTAATTTCAACATTAAAATCCAATAATAAAGCCTTAAATGTTGTTGGTAGTATTTATGCAAAAGAAAATAAGCTTGCCAACTGTTTGTTAATTAATACAAATAAAAGTGTAGTTGAGGCTTTAAACGGAAATGTATTTTTAGTTAAAGGGAATACTATTAAAACACCACCATTATCAGACGGATGTTTAAAAGGAATAATTAGAAAACAATTAATAGAAATTATTAATTTAATGGAAGAATATACTTTAGAAGAAGCTTCTATTTCTCCTTTTGAAATACAAAAAGCTGACGAAATGTTTATTACCAATGTAATAACAGGTATACAACCAGTATCAAAATATAGAAAAAAGCAGTTTGCGACAAATGTAGCAAAAGCATTGTTGCAAAAGTTAAATGTAAAAGTTAGACTAAGCTAGTTATAACTTGGATTTTCTGGCGCATTAGACCAAATAGAATAATCACCACCTAATTCTAACATCTTTTCTTTCCAGAAGGTCTCATAATCTTTTTCTATGATATCTTTTTCATAAGTATTTTTTGTAACAACCCATGCGTTAGATTTTAACTCGTCTTCTAGTTGATTTATTTCCCAACCAGAATACCCTAAAAAGAATTTTATATCTTTTTGATCAATTTTCTTTTCGGCAATAAGATTAGCAACTACATTAAAATCTCCTCCCCAAAAAATCCCTAAAGAAATTTCTATGCTATCTGGGATCAAATCAGGTCTTTTATGTATAAAATATAGATTGTCTTGCTCTACAGGTCCACCATTGTAAACTCTAAAAGAGGCATCAAGTTCTGGTATTAAATCTTTAATAGTGTAGTTTAAGGGCTTATTAAGTATAAATCCAATAGAACCTTCTTTGTTATGGTCGGTAAGCAATACTATAGATCTGTTAAAAGAAACATCTCCTATAATAGAAGGTTCTGCAATTAATAAATCACCCTTTTTTGGTTTGGTTGTAGTCATAATTTAAAAGGATTATTACATTAAATGTAACATTAATTTGTTTAAATACCAATTATAATATTCTATTAACATAAAAAAGCCTTCTTAAAAGAAGGCTTTTTGGTAATTATTTTATGCAAATACTAGTTTACAGCGTTTGCTAAATCAGATCCAGCTTTGAACTTAACAACGTTTTTAGCTTTGATTTTGATAGTTTTTCCAGTTTGAGGGTTTCTTCCTTCTCTTGCAGCTCTTCTAGTAACTGACCAAGATCCAAAACCTACTAAAGAAACTCTGTTTCCTTTTTGTAAAGCTCCTTCAATTTCGATTAATGCACACTCTAAAGCTTTTTTAGCTGCTGCTTTAGTAATTCCTGCGTGCTCCGCCATTGCGTCGATTAAATCTGTTTTGTTCATAATTTTAATTTTAATTATTAATAAATAGTTGATTAAACATATTTTTTGTTAAATCCTTCTACAAATTTATACGGATTATGCTACTATGCAAGTAATAGTAAGGGAAATAGGCTGTTTTGTTAATAAGTTGCGCCTTTTGTTAATAAAGAAGCTTGTTTTTTTACTTTTTTTTATAAAATCAGTGATAATAAGGCTTTACAGCATTTTTGCATTTTCACTTAAAGAAAATCCGTTTAAAAGTGATTTTACGTCCATATTTCTCTTACCTGGAAGCTTAATTTCAAGGATTGATATAAATCCACCTTTTGCAGCTACTTTAATTGAGGATTTGTCAAAAATTACTGTTCCTATTGCTAAATTATGATTTTCGGTTTCTTTTTCGGCTTTATAGATTTTTACGTCTAATTCTTCGTCTTTATTTTCTAAAATACACCACGCAGCAGGATATGGACTTAGGCCTCTAATTTGGTTATATATATGGTCTAAATCTGCTTGCCAATTAATTTTACAATTATCTCTATTTAATTTATATGCTGTTTTGCTAATCGCGTCTTCTGGTTGAGGTGTTGTTTTTACATTTCCTTGTTCGATTAGTTTAATGGTGCCTATTACTAGATTGCTTCCAACGTGCATTAGTTTGTCATGTAAGCTACCAGCGTTTTCTTTGGGATCTATTTCTACTTCTTTTTGAAGAATCATTTCTCCTGTATCAATTTTTTCATCTATAAAAAATGTAGATACGCCTGTTTTAGTTTCGCCATTTATTATTGCCCAATTTATTGGTGCTGCACCGCGATAGTTTGGTAATAATGAAGCATGAAGATTAAATGTACCATGTTTTGGCATATCCCAAACTACTTTTGGTAACATCCTAAATGCTACTATAATTTGTAGGTTAGCGTTTAGCGCTTTTAATTCGTCTAAAAAATCTTCGTTTTTAAGGTTTGTTGGTTGTAAAATGTGTAATCCTTTTTCTTTTGCAAAGGTTTTTACAGCGCTTTCGTTTAATTTTCTTCCACGACCGGCTGGTCTATCTGGTGCTGTAATAACACCAACTACATTATAATTATGCTCTAATATGGTTTTTAAGGTTTGCACAGCAAAATCTGGCGTTCCCATAAATACTATTCGTAAATCTTTCATTTTATAAATGTTTTAATTTATAAGTGTTTGTTGCTGTAACTTCTATTATGTTACGCTCTAACATTTGTTTTAATGTATTGTTTATTTGTTCTTCAGAAAAAGGTAATGCTTTAAATAAGTCTTTAGAGCTTAAATGACCAAATTCTAATTGTTTTATGATTTCTTTATTGACATCTGCTGAAGTTGTTTTAACAGGAGCATTTTTCTTTTTAATACAGACAGAGCAAATTCCACATTCCTCTAATTCTTTTTCTCCAAAGTAGGATAGTAGCTGAATGCTTTTACAAACGTCATTATTATTTACATAATCTAAAACAGCTTTAACTTGCTTTTGCTTTAAGTCGTTTTGTTGTTTTATTGTTTTAGCAATACGGTTAATTGTTTTATCATCTTCTCTTGGTTCTATAAAGGTGATTTGAGCATCTGTTTTATGAATGTTAAGTGTAATAACTTCATCTTTTTCTAAATGCTTTAAAGCCACAAAAAGTTGCTGCTCACTTACATTTGCTTTATTAGCAACTAAATTGTTATTTATTTTTGTTTGATGTTCAAAAATACCACCATAGGTTCTTAAAATAGATTTGACGATGGTAGCAAGTTGTTTATTGGTTTCTAAATAAGAAAACAATGCTTTGTTAGGTATAATAAATTGTACTTCTGTACGGTTATTAAATTGTTTACTTAAAGTTATAACACTATTTCTATCTAAAATTTGTAATGTATTGTAAGCGCTTGTTGAGTTAAAGCTATAGGTTTTACAAAAGTGATTAAAATTAAATTCAAAAGTTTGGTAAGCGCCTTCGCCATAAGACACTTGAAAATAGTTACTTAATTTTCTATATACAGTTTTAACAAAATCTACTGTAGGTAATACACTTATAAATTGTTTGTGTAAAAGTGCATCGTCATTTTTATTTTTTAAGATAACTGCGTATGCTTTAGTATTATCTCTTCCTGCACGACCTGCTTCTTGAAAGTAGTTTTCTATACTATCTGGTAAGTTTAAATGTATAACTGTTTTTACATCTGGTTTGTCTATGCCCATTCCAAATGCATTAGTCGCCACCATAACTTGCTTTTGATTAGTTATCCATTGGTTAAGGTGTTGGTCTTTTTCTGTATTATTTAAACCGCCATGATAAAAAGTACTACTAATGTTTTTTTGTTCTAAAAAGTTAGAAATTTCAATGGTCAGTCTTCTGTTTCTAACGTAAATAATAGAGGATTGTTTATTTTTATTTAAAATAGCTTCTAGACGAAAAAATTTATCTTCTTCTTCAAAAACCATATAAGCGATATTTTTTCTGTAAAAAGATTGCTTAAAGATTTTTGGATCTAAAAAATCAAGTTCGGTTACAATATCGTCAATTACATTAGGTGTTGCACTAGCTGTTAGCGCAATAACATTAACGCTTGGTTGTAATTCTCTTAATAAGGTTATGTTTTTATAGGCAGGTCTAAAATCGTTTCCCCATTGGCTTATACAATGTGCTTCGTCTACAGCAATTAAATTAACATTCATTTGTCTAATACGATCTTGTACTAGTTCTTGTTGTAAACGCTCTGGAGATAGATATAAGAATTTGTAATTTCCGTAGATACAATTGTCTAAAAGGGTATCAATTTCAGAAGGTTTTATTCCGCTAGTTAATGCAATTGCTTTGATGCCTTTACTTTGTAAGGCTCTAACTTGGTCTTTCATTAAAGCCACTAAAGGCGAAATAACTATACAAATACCATCTTTAGCTAAAGCTGGGACTTGAAAACAAATACTTTTTCCGCCACCAGTTGGAAGTAGTGCAAAAGTGTCTTCGCCATTTAAAACAGCGTTTATGATTTCTTCTTGTAAAGGTCTAAACGATGTAAATTTCCAATAACGCTCTAATATGTTTATTGGATGTTGCATTATAAGGCTTTTACAACGTTTAAAATATGGTTAGCTCTTTCTTCGATACTACCAAAAGGTACGTCTTGCAAGTGATAGTCGTATTTTTTATAGGTTTCTAGTAAGCTATCATGAATTTGTTTTGCTTGTTCAAAATTTTCATAACGTTCGTTATCACTTCTAAAAATTTCTTGCCAAGGTGCTAAAATAAACACATAATCATAAGTGTTTTCTTGGCATGATGTAATGAAATTTTCAGGATAACTTTCGTTAGCATAATCCATATATGCAACAACATCTGGTATACCTCGATCTAAGAATACAAACTCGTTATCACTATTTTCTGCCTCTACATATTGTTGTTCTCTTCCTTTTAATAATAACTCGCTAAACAATAAAGGTTTGGTTAAAAACAACTGTTCAATACCATCTTTTCTTGCATCTAAAATAACTTGTCTAGAGATTTCTTCGTAGCAAGTATAACCACGTTTTGTAAGCTCGTTAATAATTGAAGATTTACCTGTTCCTGGTCCGCCAGTAATAACTATTTTTTTTGTAATCAAAGCCTGTAAATTAATGTGTAAAAATCGGAATTAAATTCTTTAAAAAAAAATGTAAACAAATTGGTATATTTGCGACTTATAATAACGCTATGGATAATATACCAAATAAAGACGAATTTTACGCTAAATTAAAAAGCCAATTGCAAGATACCGCAATGTGGCCTACAGAGTATTTATATAAATTTATTGTGCAAACCGAAAAATCAAAAATAGAACATGTAGAAATTATTTTTGATAACATGGGCGCAGTGATTAATACAAAAGAATCTAGCAATGGTAAATATACCAGCGTTTCGGTTAGCGTAAAAATGAAAAATCCAGACCACGTTATAGAAAAGTATAAAGAGGTCGGAGAAAAAATTGAAGGCGTAATAAGCCTTTAATTTTTTTTTGTATTTTGCAACTGCATTTAGAAACTTCAAAATGCAAAATATATAAATACTACACTTATTTAATTTTGATAGACAATTTAGAGTATAACACAGAGCGTGAACACTTGATTATTCCTGAGTATGGTAGACATATTCAAAAAATGATTAGTTACGCAAAATCAAGAGAAACTAAAGAAGAACGTAATAAAGTAGCCAAAGCTATAATTGCAGTAATGGGTAATTTACAACCACATTTACGCGATGTTCCAGATTTTCAGCACAAACTTTGGGATCAACTATTTATTATGTCTAATTTTGAGTTGGATGTAGATTCACCATTTGAAAAACCTTCTAAAGAAGAATTATCAGAACGTCCTGTACCATTAAAATATCCGCAAAACTTCCCAAAATATCGTTTTTACGGAAACAATATTAAAACGATGATTGACGTTGCTAGAACATGGGAAGAAGGCGAAATGAAAGAAGCATTAGTGTATACTATTGCAAACCATATGAAAAAATGTTTCTTAAACTGGAATAAAGATACGGTTGAAGACGATGTAATTTATGATCATTTATTTGAATTATCTAATGGTGAATTAAATATCAAAAACTCAGAAGAAGATTTAACAGACTCTAGTAGTCTAATGAAAGCTTCTAGCGGAAAAAAATATTCCAACAACAAAAAAGGACACAAAAAAAATAACAGAAACCGAAAAAGATATTAAACTTATTTATGGGAACATTTAAAATTGAAGGTGGACACCAACTAAAAGGAAGCATTCAACCTCAAGGAGCAAAAAACGAAGCATTACAAATCTTATGTGCAGTATTATTAACTCCAGAAAAAGTCACCATAAATAACATACCCGATATAATAGACGTCAATAAACTAATTACTTTATTAGGAAACTTAGGCGTTAAAGTAGAAAAACTTTCTGAAGGCACTTACAGTTTTCAAGCCGATCAAGTAGATTTAAAATATTTAGAATCTGCAGCTTTTAAAGAAGAAGGTCGTGGTTTACGTGGCTCAATAATGATTGTTGGACCTTTATTAGCACGTTTTGGTAAAGGATATATCCCAAAACCAGGTGGCGATAAAATTGGTCGTCGTCGTTTAGATACGCATTTTGAAGGATTTATAAATCTTGGCGCTAAATTTAGATACAACCGTGAAGATTATTTTTACGGTGTAGAAGCAGATAAATTAGTAGGAACCGATATGCTTTTAGATGAAGCATCTGTAACTGGTACAGCAAACATTGTGATGGCTGCAGTATTGGCAGAAGGTACTACAACAATTTACAACGCCGCTTGCGAGCCTTACTTACAGCAATTATGCAAAATGCTGAATAGAATGGGCGCAAAAATTTCAGGTGTTGGTTCTAACTTATTAACTATTGAAGGTGTTGATAGTCTTGGCGGAACTGAGCATACCATGTTACCAGATATGATTGAAATTGGTAGCTGGATTGGTTTGGCAGCAATGACAAAATCAGAACTTACTATAAAAAATGTAAGTTGGGATGATTTAGGACAAATACCAAACGTCTTTAGAAAATTAGGAATCACTGTTGAAAAACAAGGTGACGACATACACATACCTGCACATACTGATGGTTACGAAATACAAAACTACATAGATGGTTCTATTCTAACCATAGCAGATGCACCTTGGCCAGGTTTTACACCAGATTTATTAAGTATTGTTTTGGTTGTAGCAACGCAGGCTAGAGGAGAAGTACTTGTACATCAAAAGATGTTTGAAAGTCGTTTGTTCTTTGTAGATAAGTTAATCGATATGGGCGCAAAAATTATCCTTTGTGATCCACATAGAGCAACAGTCATTGGTCATGATTTTAAATCACAACTAAAAGCTACAACTATGGTCTCTCCAGATATTAGAGCCGGAATTAGTTTGTTAATTGCTGCGCTTTCTGCAAAAGGTACAAGTACCATTCATAATATTGAACAAATAGATAGAGGTTATCAAAAAATAGTAGAACGTTTGAAAGCTATTGGAGCAAAAATTGAACGTTTAGAAGGCAATTAATTTTAATTAATTCCTGAAAAAATAAAAGCATCTAATTTTAATTTAGATGCTTTTTTGTTTAATGTTTTTTCTAGGATACCGCTTCTTTGTAAACTTTTAAACAGCGTTCTCTAGCTTCTTTATGGTCTACAATTGGCTTAGTATATTTTTGGTCTTGATATTCTGGAACCCATTTTTTTATATACTTATGTTCTTTATCAAACTTATCAATTTGTGTGGTTGGATTAAAGATTCTAAAGTATGGCGCTGCATCTACACCAGATCCTGCAACCCATTGCCAGTTACCAACGTTGCTTGCCATTTCGTAATCGTGTAATTTTTCGGCAAAATAGGCTTCGCCCCAACGCCAATCTATTAATAAATGTTTGCATAAAAAACTACCAACTAACATGCGTACACGATTGTGCATAAAACCAGTTTCGTTTAGCTCGCGCATACCAGCGTCTACTAATGGGTAACCTGTATTTCCTGTTTTCCAAGCTTCAAATTCTTCTTTATTATTACGCCATTTTATGTTATCATATTTAGACTTAAACGCATTGGTTTGTGTTTTTGGATAATGCCATAATATTTGCATAAAAAACTCGCGCCAAATTAACTCTTGCCAAAAGATTTCGTTTTTTTCTGCAATTGCTTTTTTAACCATTTTACGCACGCTAACGGTGCCAAATCGTAGATGCGGACCAAGTTTTGAAGTTGCGTCTTTGGCAGGAAAATTTCTTTTGTCTTCGTATTCTTGGATTAACGTTGGTGTTACTGTGTAATCTGCAATTTTTTGTGAAGACGTTTTAAATCCCATGTCAGAAAGCGTTACGTTTGGCAATCTTGTATTTTTCACCAAATTGTCTAAATACTCGTTAGTGTAATAGATGTTGAGGTCGTGGTTTTTAAATTTTTCTTTCCAAGTACGCATGTATGGAGTGTAAACCACATATGGATCGCCGTCTTGCTTAACAACTTCGTCTTTTTCAAAGATAACTTGGTCTTTAAAGGTTTTAAAATTGATGTCTTTTTCTGCTAAAAAGGTTTCAATTTCTGTATCACGTGTTTTAGCGTATGGCTCATAATCGTGATTGGTGTAAACCGTATCTATTTCATAATCTTCAGCTAACTGTTTAAAAGCTTCTTTTGGAGTACTATAATATATTGCAATACTACTGTCACGTTCATCTTGAAGTGTATTTCGCATGCTTTGCAACGTATTAAAAATGAAAGTTACTCTTGCGTCATCTTCTGGTAGTTCGTTTAAAATTTCTTTATCAAAAATAAAGATCGGTAACACAGGTTTGTCTGCTTTTAAAGCATTGTAAAATCCTATGTTATCGTCTAATCTTAGGTCGCGTCTAAACCAGAATATGTTTAAAGGTTGTATCATTTGTGATTACTTAAAGTGTCTAGAGTTGTAAGTATTTAAAGTTAGTGTTTTTGTCTGTCTGATTAAAATTTACCAAATAGTTCTTCCAGTTTTTTGGTACGGTAATCAAAGATTTCTTTCAGTTTTGGTTTGACTAAAATTGGATGCACTAATTGTCCTAAAAAGCCCATTGGGACTTTGTAATCTATAATGTCTTCCATTTCTACGCCGCCATCAATTTCTTTAATAAAATGCTTATGATGCCAAAGTGAATATGGACCAAAACGTTGTTCGTCTACAAAATATTCGCCATCAATAACATGAGTAATTTCTGTTACCCATTTTGTTTTGATCCCTAAAACTGGTGTTACAATATATTGAATAATTTGACCTGCAAACATCGGTCTATCTGCTCCAGAAAGTATATGAAATCCCATGTAATCTGGCGTGATGACTTTTAAGTTTTTAGGGTCTGACAAAAAATCCCAAGCCTCTTGTTTGGTAATTGGTAAATTTTGTTTTTGATGTAATCTGTATATTTTCATAGCTTAAGTTTTTCCACGAAAGTGAAATCTTTTAATTATTTATTAGAATGTAAGCATTTAAAGATGTAGCAATTAGTAACCAAATCATATAAGGTAATAGGAGTAAACTTTTGGTTTTCATTATGTTTTTAAAGCTGAAAAAGATGTAAAAAACAACAATAGTTAGTAGTATTATCGTAATTAACCCTAATAAAATTAAATGTTGGTTGAAGAAAATGAAATTCCAAATAATGTTTAAAAACACTTGAATACTAAAGGCTATTTTAATGTTTTTAGAGCTTAATTTAGAAAATAAGTATGTTAAATAGATAGAAAAACACACCATAATAGTCGTCCAAGCTACACCAAATAGCCAACCTGGTGGCGTCCATGGAGCTTTATTTAAATTTAAATACCATTCTGATGTTGGTCCGTTATTCATCAATAAACTACCTAAGCCTAAACTACCAATATTTATAAAAAGGAAGAATAAAAATCTTTTAAGATTATTCATTTTTTAAGGATTCAATTTTATTCATAATAGCTTCTGCTTCTGCGTACACTTCATCACTTTTAGATCTATTGGTAGTTGAAAGTTTATGCCACTTTTGCATTAGTTTTTCGTATTTTACTTGTAGTTTTTCTACTTCAGATTTTGATTTAAAAAGTCCAAACATTTTTTTTACTTTAAATATTTTAAAATTTTATTGCTTTTTGGGGATGTAACCGAAAGAAAATAATCTATTAACTGTCCGTCTGGACCCACTAAATATTTTTGGAAATTCCATTTTACTTTAGAGTTTTTTATTCCATTTTTTTCTTTCTGGGTCAACCAAGCATACAAAGGATGTTTGTTTGTGCCTTTTACTTCAATTTTTTCTGTCATTAAAAACGAAACTCCGTAATTAGCTTGGCAAAAAGACATAATTTGGTCTTTATTTCCTGGTTCTTGGTTACCAAATTGGTTACAAGGGACGCCTATTATTATAATTTTATCACCATAAGTATCATGAAGACTTTGTAAGTCTTCATATTGAGGAGTAAATCCACATTTAGATGCAACATTTACAAACAAAATGTGTTTGCCTTTAAATGCTTTAAAGTCTATTGGTTGTCCTTGTAAGCTATTAATGTTTATATCGTAAATAGAAGTTTGCTTTTGCAAATCTGATTTACTTGAAACAGTACATAATGTTAACAAAAAGGCTTTTAAAACATTCATATACTCTAAATTTTAAAGCTTACAATACCACAATCTAAATCAAACACTTGTCCAGAGATAGAAGACGCTTTATCAGAACATAAAAATGTAGCCATATTTGCAACATCTTCTGGTTGTAGGTATTTTTTTAACGGATGACGCTCTCGCATATTTTCTTCTTGCTTCTCGTTACGCAAAAGTTTTGATGCTAAATCTGTGTTAGTCACAGTCGGAGCAACTGCGTTTATTCTAACAGTTGGCGCCAATTCGGCACCAACAGATTTTACTAAACCTTCAACAGCACTTTTTGAAGCAGCAACGCTTGCGTGAAAAGGCATACCTAACTTTGTAGCAACAGTACTAAATAATACAACAGAAGGGTCATTTCCTTTTTTTAAAGGCTCAATGTATTTTTGTAATGCTTTTACGGCACCAATGACGTTGATCTCAAAATCGGCTCTAAAATCGTCTAATTTTAATCGTCCGATAGGTTTTAAATTAATACTTCCTGGACAATAAATTAGATGATCTAAATGGTCTATTTCTGGTAAATCGTCAGTTAAAATATCACAAGAATGATGGGTTAGATTTTCGTGAGAAAAATCAGGTTCATTTCTGCTAATATTTGTGACTTTATGTGTGTCTAAAAAGCTTTTAGTAATGGCTTTGCCGATGCCTTTACTTCCGCCAATAATAACTAAATGATTCATGTTTATATAGTTACAGTTGTTGGTAAACGTTTTTCTACTTTACGTTTTATAGCGGTTAAGCGTTTCATTAAATCCATGATTTTTTCGTCTTTCTTTTTCTTATAAATTTGGTTCAATTCTAAGATTAAAGATTTTGCCTGTCTTGATAATTTTACACGATCGCTAGTTGATAAAGATCTTAAACTAGTTTGCTCAAATTCTAGTGCTTTTTCTATTGTACTCATGGCTTATTGTTTTAAGTAGTTTTGTAATTCTGAAATTTTTTGTGGATTGGTAAATTGTCCACTATAAAAAGTTGTGACAGTAGCAGAAGTATCATCCTTTACGCCTCTTGATGATACACAAAGATGTTTAGCATCTATGATAACAGCTACGTCTTCTGTATTTAAAATTTGTTTTAAGTCTTCGCCAATTTGATTAGTTAAACGTTCTTGTACTTGAGGTCTTTTTGCATAATATTGTACAATTCTGTTAAGTTTAGAAAGACCAATTACTTTTCCTGAAGATATGTAAGCTATGTGGGCTTTACCTATAATTGGGACAAAGTGATGCTCGCAGTTAGAATAAAAGGTTATATCTTTTTCTACTAGCATTTGGTTGTACTGATATTTATTATCAAACAAAGCTATTTTGGGCTTATTGGCAGGGTTAAGTCCAGAAAAGATTTCTTCAACATACATTTTTGCTACACGTTTTGGTGTACCTTTTAATGAATCGTCGGTTAGGTCTAAACCAAGCACATCCATAATTTCTTCAAAAAGAATAGAAATACGTTCTTTTTTTTCTTCATCAGAAATTTTAAACGCATCTTTTTTCATTGGTGTTTCTAAACTGGTAAATAAATGATCATCACCGATGTCTTCAATAGAAAATCCGTTTAATTTGTGTCCGTTGGTTGGAGTTACTAATTTTTCTTTATTCATAGCATCTTTTTTAATTGCTGTTTTCAATAATTGAAACAAAGCAGATTGGTTGTTTTATCTAACGTTTAGATATTTTATTGTGTGTAATTTGTTTTTGTCTACTGCATTTAAATCTTCCATTTTCAAAAGATCTAAGTTTTTGATGTTTAGTAGCTCTTCCTTGTACACGTTTGCGCCAAAGTCTAAAACTACTAGGTTTCATCTCTCTACGCATAAGATTTATGACTTCTTGTTCTTTTAATCCAAACTGAAAGGCAATAGCATCAAAGGTAGTTCGATCTTCCCAAGCCATTTCAATAATTCTATCAATCTCTCTTATCGTAAAATTCTTATTCATTATATGGTATTGTTGAAAATTGACTATCAAAATTTATTTTTTGATCTAATAGCTTTTTAAAAAATTGCTTATTTTCTTTAAAGGTTTTATTTTTTCTAAAATGAATAAATTTTCCATCTGCATGTATACTTGCGCCATTTGTTTTATAAATTACTAGTTTATAATATGGAATAACCCAAGCAAAACGTTGTAAACCTTTACCAATATGAATTAAAATACCTTTTGGTCTTAACTCAATGCTTCCATAATTTATATCATTTACCAAATTAATTACGGTATGTAGGTTTGGGCTGACCTCGTCAATAATCATGCGTTTAGAACCAATACCTTTTAATTTTATCGCTTGTAAAAACGAAAAAGGCTTACCTAACAAGTTGTTGATTTGTTTAGTGATTTCTTTATCGGTATAAGAAGTATTAAAAAGCAATATTTTGTTATTTGATTCTAATCAAAACTACAAAATGTTTAATATTTTAAAAAATAAGTTAAACAATATTTAACATATTATTTTCTGATATTTGATAATTAAAATCTATCGGTTGCGAAGCATTCTACTACGATCGCTTAAAGTGTGTCGTTTTAAGATGCGTAAACTTTCTTTTTTTACAAGAGTATTTTCTTTCATCTGCCATAAAATATCACTTGCTTGTTTGCGTGTTTTCTTTTCATTGATAATAGGAAAAGGATAGTCTTTACCCAATTCAAAACCGGTGATTTGTTGGTCAAAATAGGTCATTTCACTTGGGTTATGAATAAATGGCGCTTCTAAATTTTCTAATTCTGGAACCCATTGTTTTATAAATTTGCTATCTGGATCATGTTCTAAACTATTTTTTAACGGATTATAAATACGAAGCGTATTAATTCCCGTTTCTCCCGCTTGCATTTGTATTTGTGGATAATGTATACCAGGTTCAAAATCTAAAAATAAACTCGCTAAGTGTTCGCTTAAATCTTGCCAAGGTTGCCAAAGATTATGTGTAAAAAATGAAACCACTAAGGCACGCATTCTAAAATTTAAATAGCCCGTAGTATTTAAGCAGCGCATGCAAGCATCGACTAACGGAAAACCTGTTTTGCCTTCTTTCCAAGCATTTTGGAACTCGATATTTACTGGTTTTTTAAGTTGATGAAAGCCTTTATTTACACTTTTAAATTCCATTGTATGTTCCATTTCAAACTTCTGGATAAAGTGTGCTTGCCAGCGTAAACGTGATACAAATGCGTTTAAATGCCGCTTGTTTTTACCTTTTTCTCTTTCAATTCCAGCTGCGTTTATGACTTGTTTTATGGATAAATTTCCCCAAGCAATGTAAGGCGATAATCGACTACAACCTGTTCTGGCTTCTAAAGGTTTCGAGATATGAAACATGTAGTTTTTATAGCGATTATTGAAAAAAGACTGCATGTATTTTATTCCTGTTGTTGTACCGCCTTTTTGAAAGTTTTTATTGTAAATAGTTTCTGTTGAAACAGTTTTAAACTGAAGTTCTAAAGTTTCAATTGAAGTTATACTTAATAACTGATTTTGTTTTGGTTGAAACTGAAACTCTGGTTGCATCATAAAACGGTCCCAATCTTCAAACCAAGTATTACGGTTTTTTAGTCCGCGTTGTACACCATTATTACTATTTTCTATCCAATTTATATGTTGAGTTCGGCAAAATTCCGCGAAAGCGATATCTCTTTTAAAAGTTGAAAGTATACCTGTTTCCATATGAGAAAACACATGCGTAATATTAAATTGTTTTTGAAGTTGCTCAACGGTATTTTCAATAGAATTATTGACGATTAAAACTTTGGAATTATATGGTTTTAGTTGCTTATTTAAATCCTCTAAAGACTGTTTTACAAAATCCCAATGACGTTGGCTGTAATGTTTATCTTGAAGTAAAAAATCCTCAAAAGTGTAGAGGAGAAGCACGTTTTGGTTGGTGTTTATGGCATTGGTAATGGCTTCGTTATCCTGTAAACGAAGGTCGCGTTTTAACCAAACTATGCTAAGGTTGTTTTTCATTAAAAGTTATCAGGATTTTCAATGATACTTTGCGCACGTTTTTTGATATTTGCCAGTTGGTCTTTATCCATTTTGTCTAGTAAACTGTACATCATGCCCATACGACGGTTATTGCCTAAAATACTGCGTTTGTCATCTAAAAAATTCCAGTATAAGCTGTTAAACGGACACGCTTTTTCGCCTAATTTTTCTTTTTTATTGTAATGGCAATCGTCACAATAATTACTCATTTTATTGATGTAACTTCCGCTAGAAACGTACGGTTTTGTGGCAATTTTTCCGCCATCTGCAAATTGGCTCATACCACGTGTATTTGGTAATTGTACCCATTCTAAAGCATCAACATAAATACCCAAATACCAAGCATCAACATCGTCTGGATTAATTTGCGCTAGTAACGCAAAATTACCAGTAACCATTAAACGCTGTATGTGATGCGCGTAACCATTGTCAAGACTGTTGGTTATGGCATTTTTTAGGCAGTTCATTTTAGTATTTCCAGTCCAATAAAATTCAGGAATTTTATTGGTGTTTTCTAAGTGGTTTTCGGTTTTGTAATCTGGCATTAAACCCCAATACATACCGCGCATATACTCACGCCAACCAATAATTTGACGAATAAAACCTTCAACTTGAGAAATATCAATATTGTCACCATGTTTTCGCCAATAATTTAAAACAGTATCTACAATATTTTTTGCTGAAACAAGCTTGATATTCATCGCAAAAGACAGTCGCGAATGGAATAAATACACTTCGTCCGTATGCATGGCATCTTGATAATCCCCAAAATGAATGAGCAATTCCTCACAAAAATATTTAAGTTGATCAAGCGCTTGTGCTCTGGTAATTGGGTAACTAAACGTTTTAGTATCAAACTTGCCAATGGTTTTTATGTCGCTGTTTTCAATTAATTCAACAATATCAGAAACATCATTTTTAAAATATTTGTAAGTCGGAATTTGGTGTTCGCCTTTCCATTTGTTGCGATTACTTTTGTCGTAGTTCCATTTACCGCCTTCAGGTTGTTTTCCAGCCATTAAAATGTCGTGTTTTTTACGCATATCGCGGTAAAAATTCTCCATTAAATATTGCTTTTTTCCTTTAAAAAAGGCTTTTAAATCCTCGCGTTCTGTATAAAAATGTTCTGTTGAAAACGCTTCAGATTCAATAACTAAAGACTTGCAAAAGTCTGATAATTGTTGATCTAAACGATACTCGTCTGGTAATTGGTATTCAAACTTTTCAATATTGTGTGTTTTGATGAGTTGTTTTAAATTTTCTACTAAATCTTGCGTATTGTCTTTATCGTCTAGTTTGTAATAGACAACTTTAAAATTGTTTGTTTTAAGGTGATTTGAAAACGCACGCATCGCAGCAAAAAAGCCAATTATTTTTTGAATATGATGTGTAACATAATCGGTTTCTTGGCGCATTTCAAATAGACAATACACTATATTTTTATCGTTGGTTTTATACCAACTGTGTTTGCTGTTTAATTGATCGCCAAGTATAAGTCTAAGTGTTTTCATGTTCTAAAATAAAGTGTCTTGCAACCACAAACGCTGGTATTTACCCTTGCTATCGTAGCGATCTGCTTGAAGTTTGACGTTAAATTTTCGGTCTCTCGGGTCGTTACCAACGCCAGCAACATACATCCAATTACCATAATTGCTATGCACATCGTAATCAAGAAGTAAACTCTCAAAATAGGCTGCACCAATACGCCAATCTAGTTCCATGGACTTTGCGAAGTAACTCGCTACATTTTGTCGACCACGATTACTCATCCAACCTGTTTTTTTAAGTTCGATCATGTTAGCATTTACAAAAGGTTCAGGTGTTTTGCCGTTTATCCAGTCGTTAATTTTTTGCTGATTTTTAGACCAGTCATAATCCTTGTTTAAAATTCCGCCGATTTTAAAGATTTGATTGCCAGATTTTAGTGACACATATTTAAAATAGTCGCGCCAAATAAGCTCAAAAATAAGCCAATAGGTAGAATCGTTTTTAAAATGTGCTTTCTCAAACTGCTTGACTTGGTAGTAAATATGTTTAGCAGAAATGCTTCCATTGGCTAACCAAGGTGAAAATTTGGAACCAAAATCTTTACCAATCAATCCGTTACGAGTCTTTTTATATACGCCTAATTTTTTAGTGTTAAAAAAATAATCTTCCAAACGTTGCAAAGCTTCAGTTTCTCCTCCTTTAAAAGGAAACGCTGAATTTGGATGCACTTCAAAATCTATAAAACCTAAATCAGAAAGTGATGGAATTGAAGTTAGGTTTTCTATTCTTTCTTTATTTACTTTTTCTGTTGATGAAGAAGTTTCTTGTCTAATTTTACTTCTTTTTTCACAAGCTTTTCTAAACTCGGTGAAGACTTTAGGTAGTTGTTTTATATTGAAAGGAATATCCTCTGGATGGTATAAAAACTGATTGTAACTTGTTGAAATTTTTATATGTTCAGGCAACTTTTCTTTCACATTATTGAACACATCAACTTCTTCTTGCGTCCATTCTTCTTGTAAAAAAATATGGTTTATTTGATAGTTTTCTACTAAATAAGGAATACAATTTTCTGGTTTTATGGTGTAAACGAATAATGGAATATTAAGTTGAGCTAGATTATTCTTTAAATCGGTTACGGTTTCTATTAAAAATTTAGCTCTGTATTTTTCGGTTTTTTTAAAGCCAAATTGATCTACTTCAAATTGTCTTGGATCAAAACAATATAAAGCGATAACACGGTTATTAACGTCAATAGCATTTTCTAATGACGCGTTATCGTGAATTCTTAAATCGTTTCTAAACCAAACTAGGCTTGTGTCTTGTTTCTTCGGCATTTTTCGCTACAATATTTTACGTTATCCCAATTTTTCTCCCATTTTTTTCGCCATGTAAATGGTAGTTGACAAACGGGACAAATTTTTGTTGATAGATGTTGTTTAGCTATTCCTCTAGGCATTGGCTAGTTTATTTATCATTCCGTTAAAAATAAATCCATGAAACGGTAAAACACTATACCAATAGAGTCTTCCCCATAGACCGCGTGGTCTAAAGGTAGCGCGTTGGTAAACTTTACCTTTTGCGACTTGAAACTCTAACCAAGCTTCGCCAGGTAATTTCATTTCGGCAAAAAGGATAAGGCGTTTTTGTTCTTTATCTGCTAATAATACACGCCAAAAATCTAAGGCATCACCAGTTTTGATGTCGGTTTGGTTGGTACGACCACGACGTAAACCAATACCACCTACTAGTTTGTCTAAATAACCTCTAATTTTCCAAAGTGTAGTGCCGTAATACCAACCATTTTCACCACCAATTGCCCAAATTTTTTCAAGCGTTCGGTTTTCATCTTTTACTCGTCGTTCTTTGATATCTTTAAAGCATCCAAATTTTGGAACTTTAAGGTATTTGGTTGATACTCTTTTTTTGTTTCGGCTACTTATAAAAGCGTCTTTCCAGCTGGAGATAATTTCATTTCCTTCAATTTTTACAAAAGCGACTTCTACCGCTTGTTTGTATGTCATTGGTTTTATTTCTAGAAATTGATTGATATTACTTTTTTCTCCTATAATTTCTATACCCATACTATTTACTAAAGAAGAGGCTAATTTGTAAGATGTTGATGTTACAAAATATAGCCAGTAGCTTGACAGTTTTGGCGTCATTACCGGAACTGTAATAATGTATCTTTTTAGTTTTCTTATGCTGGCAAACTGCAATAGCATTTGCTTGTAGGTCATAATTTCTGGACCAAAAATATCATGAGATGTGTTGTACAATTCTTGTTTATCAAGTCCTTTGGTTAAAAACGCTAAAACGTCTCTAATACCAATAGGTTGCGTTTTGGTATTTAGCCATTTTGGCGCAATCATTACGGGAAGTTTTTCGACTAAATCTCTAATAATTTCGAAACTTGCGCTACCAGAACCAACAATAATTCCTGCTTTAAAAACGGTTAATGCGTAGTCATTAGATTTTAAAGTGTCTTCTACGTTTTTTCTGGATAATAAATGTTTTGAGAGTTTGGTGTCGTTGGTAATTCCGCTAAGGTAGATAACTTGTTTGACGATAGTAGTTTCGATATAATTTTTGAAGTTTAACGCACATTCTTCTTCTAACTTATGAAACTTGTCTACAGAATTTGACATAGAATGTATCAAATAATACGCAGCATCTATGTCTTTAGGAATGTTTTGTAAGGTATCTGGTTTTAAAAAATCGGCTTCTACAACATGAAGATTTTCTTCATCTGAATATGCTTTTTCCGTACGTAATTTTCCGCGTACAGCGCAAACTACCGTATGACCTTGATCTAAAAGTAACGGAATAATACGCTTACCAATGTAACCTGTTGCGCCTGTTACTAATATTCTCATAGGTTTTGGTTTTTTTATCTACAGATAATTACATTTATTGATTGTTAGCTAAAGATGGTTTAGGTCTTTGGTATTCTAAGCGTTTTTCTAGAGTAGGTATGGCGTAAGTGTCTAATCCGTTAATAGTTGCAATTTCTGCTTTAGATAGGTTAACAAAGCCATCACTTTCTAATAAATTATCATTGATGAAAAGATTTTCAATTTCACCTAAAACAAGAATAGTATCGTTTTCTTTGATGAAATACTCTTGAACAAATTTCATTTGAAGCTGAACTGGCGCATCTTTTACAAAAGGCGCAAGACATTCATTTTTATATTCTGAATTGAGATTAGTAACTTCAAATTCTGAAATATTAGCATCGTATTTAGCAGATGTATGATGCGCATCTTCTATTATTGATTTATGAATGTGATTAATCGTGTAAACACCAGTTGCTTTTATGTTTTCGTAAGTGTTGCGTAAAACGGTTGTTGGTCTACAAAAAAAGCCTAAAAGCGGCGGATTGCTACCAACGTGCGTTACCGAACTAAATACTGCAACATTCTCGATATTATCCTTAGATTTTGTGCCAATTAGATTAGCGCTTTTAAATCCAGAGACACTATTTATAAGATTAATGCGGTATAAATGATGCATTTCTTCGATATGTTTTTTACTGAAATGCTTCATTATTTTAAATTTTGAAAGTTATTGATTTTGATGTCTTTTGCCTTTAAATCGAACATTAAATTGTAAAGCCCAAAAAACGTACGGTTAATGTAAATAAAATGCTTAGATCCGCGATTACCATTCATTTTTCTTAGTTCTGTACTCTTACTATAACGTTGTCCCATTTCTGAAATAGCATTAAAAAATTCAGGATCAGAAAAATCAAAAGTATCCACATGAAAAGGTTTGGTGAATAGGCTTAACAATTCATGAAACATTGCAGAGAAGAAGTCTAATTCTTCTTTGCTATCATCTTCTCTTAATATTTCTAATTCGAACATTTTTTTAGTGAAAATATCTTTGTTTTCTAGACTTTCTTTTTTTGCCAATTCAAAATATGGTGTGTAAAAATCTTCAGGCACTATTTTCATACAACCAAAGTCTAACGCGATAAGTTCGCCATTTTTAGACACTAAAAAGTTTCCAGGATGCGGATCTGCGTGTACTTTTTTAAGTACATGCATTTGGTACATATAAAAGTCCCATATTGCTTGACCAATTTTATTTGCTACTTCTTGATTGGTATTGTGTGCAGTAAATTCAGAAAGATGTTCGCCTTCCATCCAATCCATAGTAATGATACGCTCTGAAGACAAATCTTCGTAATACTCAGGAAATTTAAGGTTAGGAATGTGTTTACATGCATTTACAATTTCTTTACTTTGCTTAACTTCTAGTATGTAGTTTGTTTCTTCTACTAATTTATTTTCGACTTCTTTAAAGTATTTATCACTATCTTTTCCTTTAATATTGAACATTTTGATAGCGATAGGTTTAACCAAAGCCAAATCGCTAGAAATGCTTTCTGCGACACCAGGATATTGAATTTTCACAGCAAGTTTTTTCCCATCCTTTTCTGCTAAATGCACTTGTCCAATACTAGCTGCATTAACCGAATTAAGATTGAAGGTGTCAAAGATTTGACTTGGTAATTGACCGAAATATTTTTTAAAAGTCTTCTTCACTAAAGGAGCCGATAGTGGCGGCACAGAAAATTGTGCTAACGAAAATTTTTCTACATAGGCTTGTGGTAAAATGCTTTTTTCCATACTAAGCATTTGAGCTACTTTTAAAGCACTTCCTTTAAGTTGTTTTAAACTGTCGTAAATATCGTCTGCGTTGTTTTTATTTAAACGTTCTTTAGCTTCAAGCTCTGATTTTGTAAGCTTATCACCATAATATTTTAGGTAATTAACACCAACTTTAGCACCTGTAGATACTAATTTGGTTGCACGAGATATTTTTGAAACAGGTATTTTGTCTATAGTTTTCAATAGAATGAGAATTAAGAGTTCATTTGAAATTTTTCTTTATAAATAAACTTTCCAAAATCTATTAGGCTTTTTATTGGAGCAATGTCTAATACATCAAAACTTGTATTGACAGATTTTTCTATGAAAATGTCTGTCTTTTCGAAAGATGGAGACGTATCATCCATCCAAAATTTGATGGTTAATAATAATTGCATCCAAGCAGATTCTTTTAAACTTTTTTGTTGAAGTTTATCAATTTGCTCTTGTTTAGTTTCGATAAGCTCTATACCTAATTCTGAAATGTAGTGCGTAAAATGCGATTTTAAATCTTTTAAAACCACATAGTTTTTTAGCTTGTTTTTATGCTGATTAAGTGCATAAACCACATAGCTTCTGTTAGCTGTTAGGTTTTCGAAAAAAGTAAAGTAAAAACTTAATAGTTTATTTCGAGGTTCGAAATTTTGGTAATCTTCGCTAGCATGTAATGCAGTAATTGTATTATCATAAAAGGCTTTAAAAATACCTTTTTCTATAGCTTCAAAATTACCGAAATGCTCGTAGAATTTAGCTTCTTCAAAATTGTTTTCTTTCGAAAAAGCATAAACAGATTTAGGTTGTTGGTTATGTTCTAGTACATAATCCATGTAAAATGAGATGATGTTACTAGCTGTTATATTTTTCTTTTTTGCCATTACTGTGAAATTTAATAGCGTAAAGATACAAAATGTTTAACTTATTTTTTAAATAGTTAAACAAAATTTAACAACCTAAATCTGTTTGGTTTAGCTTTATTTAGACAGATAATATTTTTTTCTTAGCCAAAATGCCACTTTAACTAATAAAATAAGCGCAGGAACTTCTACTAAAGGTCCTATAACACCAGTAAATGCTTGTCCAGAGTTTAATCCAAATACCGCAATAGCGACCGCTATAGCAAGTTCAAAATTATTACCAGCAGCTGTAAATGCAATAGCAGCATTTTTATCGTATGTTGCGCCCATAGCTTTACTTACAAAGAAACCTATGATGAACATTACAATAAAATAGATAAGTAAAGGAAGCGCTATAATTAAAACGTCTTTTGGAATTTGTACAATTAATTCGCCTTTTAAAGAGAACATTACAATTATAGTAAACAGTAATGCTATTAATGTAATAGGAGAAATGTTAGGGATAAACTTGGTCTTATACCAATCTTCTCCTTTTAATTTGACTAAAATAGTTCTACTTAGTATACCAAGTAAAAAAGGAATTCCTAAATATATCGCAACACTTTCTGCAATTGTTAAAATAGAAATATCTACAATTGCACCTTCAAAGCCAAAATAAGGCGGTAAAACAGTAATAAATAAGTAGGCATAAAAACTATACCCTAATACTTGAAATACACTGTTTAAGGCTACTAATCCTGCTCCGTATTCGCTACTACCTTCTGCTAAGTCATTCCAAACTAATACCATAGCAATACATCTAGCAAGTCCTATTAAGATTAGTCCAACCATATATTCTGGATAGTCTTGTAAGAATATTAGAGCCAAAATAAACATTAAAACAGGACCGATAATCCAGTTTAAGACTAAAGAAATGGATAAAATTTTTACATCTCTAAAGACCTTAGGTAATAAAGCATAATTAACTTTTGCTAAAGGTGGATACATCATTAAAATTAACCCAATTGCAATAGGAATATTAGTTGTACCACTACTGTAATTATCTATTTGTTTAGGAAAAGATGGAAAAAAGTATCCAATACTTACACCTAATAACATTGCAATAAATATCCACAAGGTTAAATAACGGTCTAAAAAGTTAAGTCTTTTTTTTGAGGTTGACATTTAACTTATTTAATAGTTGAGAAAATATATTTCATTTCGGTTGCAATTTGGGCAGAACGTTCTAAGTACTTAATATCTTGAAGGTCTGTATTGTCAAACGCTTTTGGATCGTCGTAAGTTATAGGTATGCGTTTTTCTGCTCCAGCGATAAAAGGGCAGCCACCATCTGCTTGAGAGCAAGTCATAATTGCTGCAAAATTAGATTTTGGATTAAAATTGTCTCCGTAAGTTTTAGAAAAACCTATTATAGGATGTGAGTTTTGATCATATTTAATGGTGTAAATAGGATTGTTTCCTTCTGAAATTTTCTCGATATCAAATCCAGTGTTTTGCAAAGTTTCTGCAACTTTTGGGTACATTGCTGTAGCTTCAGTACCACCAGAAAAACAAGTTACATTTTCAATATTATAAAAGTTTGCAATTGTTTGTGCCCAAATTTGGGATAGATGGCTACGTCTAGAGTTGTGTGTGCAAATAAAATTAATTGTAATTGGTAATTTTTTAGATGCTTTATCTTGTATATAAGTTACAAGTGGTTGTAAAGTCTCTTTTCTGTCATTAGATATTGTATCAATATCTAATGCGTTAATATAATCTTCGATTTGAGTATTCATAATTATAGTAGAAAATTATTAGCAGCAGTTTCCGTCTGGAGAGCAACAAGGCTCGTTATTTAAATCTGCAAGTTTAACTTTTGGTTTTGGTAATTGTTTTTCAGGAATACCACATTTATCCTTAGCAAGACAGTTTGTTTGTGTAGAGGTAAGTATAAACTGACCATTTTGGTAATCTAAACCAAATTTTTGGATGCTTTGCTCACCTTGATATTCAACTTCAATGTCAAGATCTTTTAGGTTGAAAATATCTTCTGATAATTCGATAATATGAATTAATTTTTCAGGATGTAGTCTGTGATCGTAATCATTGGCATTCCACAGTTGAAAATTCACCTTTTTTCTTGTCTTACGGTTCCGCCACAATCAATAAAATGTTTTGTGGTTTTACCAACTTCTGTTACATGAAAATGATTAGGTACTAAACTACCATCGGGTAAAACAAACGCAATGGTGTTTAGGTTTTTTAAATGTTTTTTAATTTCTGATAATGTCATAATATTTAATTTTTAACAACAAGTATTAGTATTGTTTTCTGTATCTAAAAAAGCGGTTAAAGTGTTTTTCATTTTTGTCCAATTATCTTGATTTATACAGTAGCAAACACTTGTCCCTTCAATAGTTCCTTGAATTAGTCCTAATTTTTTTAATTCTTTTAAATGCTGAGAAATTGTAGGTTGAGCTAGTCCAATAACATCTACCAAATCACCACAAACACAAGTGTTGATTTTAAACAAATGCTGGATAATTGCTACCCGTGCAGGATGACCAAATGCTTTAAAGTATAAGGCTAATTGGTTTTGTTCTTCTGTAAACATTTCCGCTTTAATTAACCCCATAATTATATTTGTATATTTGTTTATAGCAATATTACGATTAATAAAATTTTGAGACAAGATTTTTTATCTTTTTAAGTTTTTGTTAACAATTATAGGGTAATCAATATGTAATTTTATGCATCTAAAATTTAAAACTAAAACCAAATGAAAAAGTTAATTACACTTTTAATGGTATTTGCAGTTACTTTTACTGTAAATGCGCAGATTGAAACACCACAACCTAGTCCTTCACAAAAAATGGAACAAAAGGTTGGTTTAACAGATGTTACTGTAGAATATTCTAGACCATCAATGAGAGGTCGTACTGTTTTTGGAAATTTAGTGCCTTACGGAAAATTATGGCGTACAGGAGCTAACCAAAACACAATGGTAACTTTTAGTACCGACGTAATGATAGGAGGAAAGACTGTAAAAGCAGGATCTTACGCTATTTTTACTACACCTAACAAAGATAACTGGGAAGTTGTTTTTTACAGCGATACTAATAACTGGGGAACACCACAAAATTGGGATGAAAGTAAAGTTGCAGCAACAGTAACTGCAGAAGTTTATGATATACCAATGGATATTGAAACGTTTACAATTTCTTTTGACGATTTAACTAACGATTCTGCTGTTTTAGGAATCATGTGGGAAAAAACTTATGTAGCTGTAAAGTTTGAAGTACCTACAGATAAAGCTGTAACAGCTGCTATTAATAAAGTAATGAATGGTCCATCTGCAGATGATTATTATGCAGCTGCACGTTACTATTTAGAATCAGGTAAAGACATTAACAAAGCTGTTGTTTGGATGGATAAAGCTATTGAAATGACTAAAGAGAATCCAAGATTTTGGTGGTTACGTCAACAATCATTAATTAAAGCAAAAGCTGGTGATAAAAAAGGAGCAATTAAAGCTGCAAAAGCAAGTTTAGAAGGTGCTGAAAAAGCTGGTAATGCAGATTATATCAAAATGAATAAAGACTCTTTAAAAGAATGGGGAGCAATGTAAATTAGATCTTTAGACTGTTAGATGTCTAGATTAATTAGATATAAAAAAGCGCAATCTTTCGATTGTGCTTTTTTATTTTTATGTAGTAGAATTAACTATTTCTATTCTTGTTAATTTCATCTTGAAGTTGACGTCTCACTTTTTGCTCGCGCTCTAGCGCATTGCGTCTGTGCTCTTCAAATTCTTCTTCAACTTCTGTTAATTTTAATTTTGCATCTTTAGTAATACTATTACTGTTTTTAAACTTGTAAATAAAGAAAAGTAAAAAGGCTAAAAGAACAGCAATAATGCTCCACATTAATCCATTGTATCCGCTTTTGCTCATTTGTATGCCAAATAAAGACATACTATCTTTTTCTTCTTTAGTAGATTTTAAGTTTGTTTTAGTAGAGGATAAGCTACTTTTTAAACGTTCTATTTCTTCATTTTGATTTTTAACGGTGTTTTGCGTTGTTACTAACTCTTTTTTTACAGCTTTTAACGAGTCTAAAGCATGAGATTTAAGCTTAGACAGCCAGTTGCTTTTAATGACTTCATAGTTTTGACCTCTTTCATCTCTCCAACTATTAGATTTTTGAATAACGTATTCAAATTGACTATCTAAGGTACCAGAATCTAATGATAACTCATCTTCGTTATTTTCTGTTTGAGAAAATGAAGAAAAAGTGACTAAAAAAAGTAATAAGAATAAAGTAGGGAAACTTTTGATTTTTAACATCTTAAGATTTGTTTTTTAAGTTTTATGTTTTTTTAAAAATATAAAATGCACTCTTTGCGGTTTAAAGATAGCAAAAAGCCCCACAATTGTGAGGCTTTATATATACGTTTTTAAAAAGTGTTTTGGATTTTAATAGTAAGTAAAACGTCTTACTTTAGCTATATATTTAGCTAATCTTATTACTTGATGGCTATATCCATATTCGTTATCATACCATACATATAACACTGCATTTTTACCATCTTTTCTTACTATTGTTGCTTTACTGTCGTAAATTGAAGGCGCAGAGCTACCTACAATATCGCTAGAAACAAGCTCGTCACTCATTTCATATTTAATTTGCTCTACTAAATCTCCTTCTAAAGCATATTTTTTTAGTGTTGCGTTAATACCTTCTACTGATGTTTCAGTTTCTAGTTCTAAGTTTAGTATAGCTAAAGACCCGTTTGGTACAGGTACACGAATGGCATTAGATGTTAATTTACCATCAAAACTTGGTAAAGCTTTAGATACAGCTTGTCCTGCACCAGTTTCTGTAATTACCATATTTAATGCAGCAGCACGACCACGACGATATTTTTTATGGAAATTATCTACTAAGTTTTGATCGTTAGTGTAAGCGTGAATAGTTTCTAAATGTCCGCTTTTTACACCATAAGTATCTTCCATTGCTTTTAAAACTGGTGTAATAGCATTTGTTGTACAAGAAGCAGCAGAGAAAATATCAAGTTTATCAGGGTTATTTTCTAAATGATTAACACCATAAACAATATTTGGTATTCCTTTACCAGGAGCTGTTAATAAGACTTTGTCTGCTCCTTTAGAGTTTTTCAATCTGGTTAAAGCTTCTTTATCTCTAAATGCACCAGTATTATCAATAATTAATGCGTTATCAATACCATATTTAGTATAATCTATATCTTCTGGTTGATTAGCAGTAATAATTTTTACAGTTGTGCCATTAATAATTAATGCTTCATTTTTAAGATCTGTATTTACAGTTCCAGGAAAATCACCATGAACAGAATCGTTACGTAATAAAGAAGCACGTTTTTCTAAAACAGTTTGATCTAATTTACCACGTGTTACAATAGCACGAAGACGTAATTGACTTCCTTTACCAGTTCTAGTCATTAACTCTCTGGCTAATAAACGACCGATACGACCAAAACCATATAATACAACGTCTTTAGGAGTTACATTTTCTTTCTTTTTGGCATCTTTTAATTTTTCTGCCACAAAAGACATAGCGTTGCTATATTTTTTTTCTTCTAAGTGATACTCGTAAGTTAATTTACCAATATCTAATTTAGATGCTGGTATGTCAAGAGTTTTAATAGCTTGTGCAATTTCTACAGAATCAAAAATTGAAATTGGTTTTTGAACAAATTCGCCAGCATATTCATGAAGGTTTAAAATTTCAGAAACATTTCTGTCGATTAATTGGTTTCTAAATAATACCAATTCTATCGATTTATCATACCATAAATCGCTTACAATTTTAATAAATTCTACAGTTGCTCTTCGCCTGTCTGCCTGAAACGCTAATTCGTTTTCGTAAGTTTCGTTAATAGACATTTTGTGTTTTAGTTTGTTGTGTTGTTAATTTTTAAATTGGCTACTATATAGTGTAGCCTTCTATAATTTTTGGCAAAAGTATAGATTTCAAACGTTTTCGTAAAACAAAAAATGATAAAAAAATAAAAGCACTTCATTTTTATGTTGAAGTGCTTTTAAAACAGGATAAAATCGAATTTAATTTACCTTAATCCATAGCGTGTTTTTTCTCCTTTAGAGTTTATAATCTCAATACTTAAAGGTTTGTATGGATCTCTGTTTTCTATTACAGATTTTACATCGTCTACAGAGTTAACATTTTGATTATTTATTGCTGTTATAATGTTTCCTTCTTTAATACCTTCACTTCTTAAATAGTCTTTGTAACTACCGTAAACTTTTGTGATTTTTACACCATTTTTAACTTTAAATTTCTTTAAGTCGTTAGGTTTTGCATCTTTAATTTCTCCGATAAAAGGTAAGTTATATCTATTATTCTTTAAAAGCGTCACCTTTTTTTCTAAAATATTGCCATCTCTTAAAATTTTAACATAAACAACATCATTAGGCCTTTTAGAGTTCAAGAAACCTCTTAAGTCACTAAATTTTCTGATTTTAATTCCATCAATTTCTTTAATAATATCACCACTTTTAAGTCCTGCAGCTTCTGCGCCAGTATCTTCTTCTACGTCATCGATATAAAAACCTTGAGTTTCGTCAAGACCTAACTTTTCCGCGTAAGCGCTGTTTAAGGATCCACCAATAACACCCAAAATTCCGTTTTGTACATTACCAAATTCCATAATATCTTGTACTACTTTTTTAGCAATATTACTTGGTACTGCAAAAGAATAACCTATGTAAGAGCCTGTTTGAGAGCTAATAGCGGTGTTTATACCAATTAAATCTCCATTTGTATTTACTAAAGCGCCTCCAGAATTCCCAGGGTTAACAGCAGCATCGGTTTGTATAAAAGATTGCGTACTTTTACCGCTTAAATCTCTAGATTTTGCACTAATTATTCCAGCAGTTACTGTGGATGTTAAGTTAAATGGATTACCGATTGCTAATACCCATTCGCCAATTTTAGCAGTATCACTATCTCCAAAAGTAACGTAAGGTAAATCTTCTTCTGTTTCAACTTTTAATAGAGCAATATCTGTGTTTGGATCGCTACCAACAATGGTAGCTTCTAGTGTTTGATTATCGTTTAAAGTAACGCTTAACTGTTCAGAATCTTCAATAACATGGTTATTAGTAATAATGTATCCGTCTGGAGATATGATTACACCACTACCAGTCCCTAACTGTCTACGTTGTGGGACACGACCATAAAATAAGTCTTGTAACGTTGGTTGTGCAGTTGTAATAGCTACATTTTTAACGTGTACAACTGCATGCACAGTTTTTTCGGCAGCAGTTGTAAAATCAATATTTTCGGCAGCAGCAAGTGCTGTCTTTGTGGTGTTTAAATTGGTTGGTAAAAAACTTGGCTGTTCTATAGTAGCCTGTTGTGCAATTTGTGGTTTTTCTTTTTCAAGAAAGGTTTTATAAGTTCCTAGAGTAATTGCGCCTCCTAATACAGAAACAAAAACCAAAGTAATCAACTTCTTCATGTTCTTTTAGTTTAGGTTTATTAGAATAACGATTAAAATTAATTAAATATTGAGCGCCTATTTCAACTTTAACGAGTATTTAACAGCACAATTGTGCTATATTTGTGTCTCAATTTTTTACGTTAATGACTTTAACATTTTACAAATATCAAGGCACAGGTAACGACTTTGTTATCATTGATAATAGACAAGAATTATTTAACAAAAATGATACCAAACATGTTAAATTTTTATGTGACAGACGTTTTGGCATTGGTGCAGATGGATTGATTTTATTAGAAAATCATCCAGATGCAGATTTTAAAATGGTGTATTATAATGCAGATGGTAATGAAAGCACCATGTGCGGTAATGGAGGACGCTGTATTGTCGCTTTCGCTGAATTTTTAGGCATTTTTAAAAACACAACAACGTTTTATGCAATAGATGGATTGCATCATGCAAAGATTGAAGAAAATTTAATTCATCTTCAAATGAAAGATGTTGATACTATTGAAACTTTTACTACACATCATTTTTTAGATACAGGATCTCCACATCATGTTCAGTTTGTTGATAATTTAAAGACGTTTAATGTGAAAGCAGAAGGTGAAAAGATTCGTTATGGCGCACCATACAATCAAGCTGGAAGTAATGTTAATTTTGTAGAAAAAATTAACCCAAACACTTTTGCAGTTCGTACTTACGAAAGAGGAGTAGAGGACGAAACTTTATCTTGTGGTACTGGTGTAACAGCAGTTGCAATAGTAATGTATGATTCAGGAGAAAGTGCATCAAATATCATTAATCTTAATGTAGAAGGTGGACAATTAAAAGTGTCTTTTGATAAAGTAGAAGATACTTATAAAAATGTGATGTTAATTGGTCCAGCAACTCAAGTTTTTAAAGGCGAAATAGAATGTTAACATTAAAAGGAGAACATATTTATTTACGTGCTTTAGAGCCAGAAGATTTAGAGTTTATTCATCAAATAGAAAATGATGAAACCATTTGGGAAATAAGTAACACCATTACACCTTATTCTAAATATTTAATCAAGCAATATCTAGAAAATGCTCATAAAGATATTTATGAAGTTAAGCAATTACGACTAGTAATTTGTAATGATGCAGACACTGCTATCGGAATGATAGACTTATTTGATTTTGATATAAAAAATAAACGCGCAGGAATTGGTATATTGGTAAAATCTGAAACCGATAGACAAAAAGGATATGGTAAAGAAGCTTTAAAACTATTGATAAAATATAGTTTTAAACACTTAGATTTGCATCAATTATATTGTAATATTTCTGAAGATAATGAAGCAAGTTTAAACCTATTTAAAAATCAAGGTTTTAAAGAAATTGGTTTAAAAAAAGACTGGAATTATCTTAACGGAAGCTATAAAAACGAATACTTACTTCAACTAATAAATACTAATGTACATTAAAAAAATACTCTTAGCAATAGCCTTAATTGGATTAATTATAGCTGGCTACTTTGCCTATTTTGTATACAATGCAATGCTAAAGCCAAATACGGCATTTAATAATGAAACGGCTTATATTTATATACCTACCAATGCAACCTATGCAGAAGTTAGAGAGCAATTAGAACCATTATTAAAAGATATTGATAGTTTTGATGCGTTAGCGATTCAAAAAAAATATACAACTAATATTAAAGCTGGACGATTTCCTGTAAAAAAAGGAATGAGTAATAATGACATTATTAATTCTATAAGAAGTAATAACTTACCAATAAAGCTTAGTTTTAATAATCAAGAACGAATAGAAGATTTAGCAGGTCGTATCGCACAACAAATAGAACCTGATAGTTTGTCGTTATTAAAAGCAATGACAGATTCTACATTTTTAAAAGAAAAAAACTTTACTAAGCAAACCGTGATTAATATGTATGTTCCTAATACTTACGAGTTTTTTTGGAACACATCACCAGAGTTATTTAGAGATAAAATGTTAGGTGAATATTATCGTTTTTGGAACGATTCACGACAAGCAAAACGAAAAGCATTAAAATTATCTGTTAACGAAGTAATGACTATTGCATCTATCGTTCAAAAAGAAACAGCTAAAGTAGATGAAAGACCACGAGTTGCTGGTGTATATTTAAATAGAATAAGAAAAGGTTGGCCTTTAGAAGCAGACCCAACAGTAATTTATGCTAAAAAACTTAAAGAAAACAATTTTGATCAAGTAATAAAACGTGTGCTTTACAAAGATTTAGAAATAGACTCTAAATACAATACGTATAAATATCCGGGTATTCCTCCAGGACCAATCACAATGCCAGACGTTTCTGCAATAGATGCTGTATTAAATCCAGAAAAACATAATTATATGTTTTTTGTAGCAGACGTTAAAAATTTTGGCTACCATAAATTTGCAAAGACATTAGCGCAACATAATGCTAATAAGAGATTGTATACACAATGGATTAGTAGTCAAGGTATAAATAGATAGACTTGTTTAGATATTTAATTTTTACTGTGTTTTTTATTAATTCTGTTTTTAGTCAAACAGAACAAAACTCTTTTTTTACACCTAGCGATACATTAAATTTTAAAAGACGAAATGCTGTTGTTCTTACGGAAACTACTTTAGGCGGCATCACTCTTCTTGGGTTAAATCAATTATGGTACGCAGACTATGAGCGTTCTAAATTTCATACCATAAATGATAATTCAGAATGGTATCAAATGGATAAATTAGGACATACATTTACAGCTTATCATTTAGGAAGATTTGGTGCTCAAACATTAAACTGGGCAGGAGTAAGCAAGACAAATCAATTAATTTATGGCGGCTCACTAGGTTTTATGTTTTTAACTGGTGTTGAAGTTTTAGATGGATTTTCTGAAGAATGGGGATTTTCTTGGGGAGATTTTGCAGCAAATGCAGCAGGTTCTGGATTGTTTATTGGACAAGAATTACTCTGGGAAGAACAGCGCATTAGTTTAAAATACTCTTTTAACAGAACACGTTTTGCATCTCAAAACCCAAATAAGTTGGGTAATGGTATTTTAGAAGAATTACTGAAAGATTATAACGGACAAACGTATTGGTTAAGTGCTAATTTACATTCGTTTTTTAAAAAAAGTAAATTACCAAAATGGTTAAATGTTGCTGTTGGTTATGGTGTTGATGGATTGTTGTATGGCGAATCTAATTTACAACAGCTCAATTTTCCTAATCAAAAAAGAAGGAGACAATTTTATTTAAGTCTTGATGTAGATTTAACTAAAATTGAAACTAAATCAGAATTTTTAAAGCAAGTTTTTAATGTCTTTAATGTAGTTAAGATACCATTTCCTACTTTAGAAATTAATGGTAACGGTAAGCTAGTTGGGCACTTTGTTTACTTTTAACAATTCTTAACATGTTGATTTTCAGTATTAAATAATTTGTTGTATATTTGCACGCTGAAATTTTAACCCTATCTATATTTTAAGATTTGGTTATAAATCAAAAACAATGAAAAAAAATATTGGAAAGTTATTATCGCTAGTACTTACAATATCAATTTTATTAGCAGTTGTATTTTACAACAATAATAAAGAAGCTATCATCATAAATGATGAAGAGCAAACAACAAAAAGCACAGAAATATCTAGCGATATTGCTTTTTATGATGTAAAAGAGCAATATACTCCGCACTTAGGAAAATCTTTTGCTGGATTTAAAGAGGCATTAGGTTTTAAAGAATCTCAAAACAACTACTTTAGAGTCAATAAGTTTGGATATTTAGGGAAATACCAATTTGGAAAAAGTACTTTAAAATTAATTGGTATTTATGACTCTAACATGTTTCTAAAAACACCAGAGTTACAAGAAAAAGCATTTATAGCAAATGCACAACGTAACAAATGGGTTTTGCGTAGAGATATCAAAAGATTTGTAGGTAAAAAAATTAATGGTGTAGAAATTACAGAATCAGGTATACTAGCTGCTGCACATTTAGCAGGACCAGGAAGTGTAAAAAAATACTTAAGAAGCTATGGTAAAAATGGATTTTCTGATGCGTTTGGAACTTCTGTAAGATATTACATGAAAAAGTTTTCTGGGTACGATACTTCTTCTATCAAACCGTTAAAAAAAGTTAAAGTTAAGCATAGTAGAGCTTAACAATATTATTCCTTATGAATTATAAATAGTGTTGGTCTTTTATGTAGGTCAGCACTATTTTTTTTCCATTGATTAGCAGTTTGTGTTTTGATAAATTCTGTATCCAAAGTAATATCACAAGCAACACAGATCAAACAATCATTACTTAACGTGTTGCAAAGATCTTCTAACATTTTATTATTTCTGTAAGGTGTTTCTATAAAAGATTGAGATTGATTGTAATCTTTGCTAATGCGTTCTAATCTTTTTATTTCAGATTTTCTTTCATTTTTATCTATAGGCAGATAACCATTAAAGGCGAAAGATTGTCCATTCATACCAGAAGCCATCATAGCGAGTAGAATAGAAGATGGACCAACTAAAGGAACAACTTTTATATTATTTTGATGCGCTAATTTTACAATATCTGCACCTGGATCTGCAATACCTGGACAACCAGCATCCGATAATAAACCAATAGTTTTTCCTTCTAAACAAGGTTTTATAAAGTTAGGTAAATCTTCAGGTTGTGTATGTTTATTTAATTCGAAAAGCGTTAAACTAGGTTGCGATTTTTCTGGAGAAATACTTTTTATAAATTTTCTAGCTGCTTTAGAGTTTTCTACAATAAAAGTATCTATACTATCAATTATTGTTTTTACTTGTGCTGGTAATACATCAAAAGGGTTGTTTTCTCCTAATGTATTCGGAATTAAATAGATTTGTCCTTTATTCATAACTCTAAAAGTAACAAATTATGATGATGTATTTATTCGTTTTGCAATAATTTCACAAGCATTATCTAGCATATTATAAACATTTTCAAAACCTTTTTCACCACCATAATAAGGGTCTGGTACATCTAAGTTTTTATCAGGAAAACTTTCATTTAAAATCAATTTAACTTTATCTTTTTGTTGATCATTTTCTGCTAGCGCAATTATATTTTGATAATTTGAGTTATCCATTGCATAAATGATATCAAAGTTTTCAAAATCTTCCTTGTTAAATTTTCTTGCGCGTTGGTTAGTGATATTTAATCCATTTTGTCTTGCAACAGCAATAGACCTTGGATCTGGTTTATTACCAACATGATAAGCTGCTGTACCAGCAGATTCTACAATAAAATTAGAATCTAATTTTGATTTTAGGATACCTTCAGCTAGAGGAGAACGACAAATGTTTCCTAAGCAAACCATTAAAATTTTAGTCATGGTAATTGTAAATTATACCGAAAGCTTTTTAGTTAAATCCTCTACGTATTTTCTAAATTGCTTGTCTGTAGATGATAAGTTGTCTACTGTTTTACAAGCGTGTAATACTGTAGCATGATCGCGCTTTCCTATTTGAGAACCAATACTTGCTAAAGAGGCTTTAGTAAACTTTTTTGCAAAGAACATAGCCAATTGTCTAGCTTGTACAATATGGCGTTTTCTTGTTTTAGATTGTAAAGTGTCTACATCCATTTGGAAGTAATCTGATACTATTTTTTGTATGTAATCTATTGATACTTCGCGTTTTGTGTTCTTTACAAACTTTTCTACAACTTGTTTAGCTAAATCGATATTTACTTCCTTTTTGTTGAAAGAAGATTGAGCAATTAAAGAGATTATAGCTCCTTCAAGTTCTCTAATATTGGTTTTTATATTTTTTGCAATATATTCTACAATATCGTCAGGCATTTCAACACCATCTCTGTACAATTTATTCTTTAAGATTGAAACTCTAGTTTCAAAATCAGGTGTTTGTAACTCAGCAGATAATCCCCATTTAAAACGAGATAATAAACGTTGTTCAATATCTTGCATATCTACAGGCGCTTTGTCACTTGTTAAAATAACTTGCTTTCCGTTTTGATGTAAATGATTAAATATATGGAAGAATACATCTTGCGTCCCCGATTTTCCTGATAAGAATTGTACATCATCAATAATTAACACGTCTACCAATTGGTAAAAATGTATAAAATCATTTCTGTTATTTTTCTTTACAGAATCTATGTATTGTTGTGTGAATTTTTCAGCTGAAATATATAAAACAGTTTTTTCCGGATACTTGTCTTTAATATCAACACCAATAGCGTGAGCAAGGTGAGTTTTACCTAACCCAACACCTCCAAAAATTAAAAGAGGATTAAAAGATGTACCTCCTGGTTTTGCAGATACAGCTAATCCTGCACTTCTTGCTAAACGATTAGAGTCACCTTCTAAAAAGTTATCAAAATTGTAATTAGGATTAAGCTGAGATTCTATCTTAACGTTTCTAATACCAGGAATTACAAATGGGTTTTTTAACTCTGGATTTTTATTGTTTAACGGTACATCAACATCTTGAGATTTTACAGCACTTCTATTTGTACTAGGTATTTTTTCTGTAAAAGGTTGTTTGTTACCGTAGGTGTTTTCCATTTTTATAATGTAAACCAACTTAGCTGTTTCTCCTAGTTCTTTGGTAAGCGCTACTTTTAGTAACTTAACATAATGCTCCTCAAGCCACTCGTAGAAAAATTTACTAGGTACCTGAATACTTAAAGCATTATCAGTTAGTTTAACTGCGACTATAGGTTCAAACCAAGTTTTGTATGCTTGAGGTTGGATATTATCTTTTATAAATTGTAGACAGTTATTCCATAACGATTGCGCAGTTACACTCATAATACTATTAAACGTTGTTTTTGTTAGTTAAAAAAAGACCTTAAGAGTTAGAGAAAAGCCTTTAGATTTACAGCTGGACAAATATGTGAACAAAATTCTAAAAAAAAAAATGAAACAGTATTGAATTTCTAGTTTTTTTTTCTCATGTTAAACCAGATTTCTAAACTACAAAAAAATATTGATTAAATGGCTATAAAACCAGATGAAATTGAAATAAGAGTAAGATATGCAGAAACCGATCAAATGGGAGTTGTGCATCACGCTAATTACGCGTTATATCTAGAGATGGCAAGGATTGAATGGTTGCGTAAATTAGGGATTTCTTACAAAAGCATGGAAGAAAATGGTATAGGTTTACCTGTTGTTTCTTTATCCATAAATTTTAAAAAATCAGCATTTTATGATGATGTAATTAAAGTCAAAACTCAGCTTAAAAAACAACCAACAGCTTTAGTTAATTTTGACTATATATTAACCAATCAAAATGACGAATTATTATGTACTGCAGAAGTTGTTTTGGCATTTATGGATATGAAAACTAAAAGACCTACGCGTCCGCCTAAATATTTTTTAGAAGCATTAAAAAATTAGTTGTCTAATTCTTTAATTTCTACTTCATAAATATTTTCAAAAATAGATGCTATCGTACTAGCATCTTTTTTTCTTACTGAAATAGTAATTTGGCAATCTAATTCTAATTTCTGGTTGGTAATATTTAGATTTTTCTCTTTAATAACACGCATCACCTTATTCATGTTTTTATAATCAAATGTGATTACAAAATCTACATTTATGGTTTTAGTCACTATTTTACAAGTCTCTAATGCCATTTGTGCTGTGGTTTTATAAGCGTTTATTAACCCGCCAACACCTAATTTTACACCACCAAAATATCTAACAACTACAATTAGTACATTGGTAACTTCAAAAGATTGGATTTGACCATAAATTGGCATTCCTGCACTATTATTTGGTTCTCCATCATCATTAGCGCGATATATTAAATTAGGCTCTTCAAATCCAATCTGGTAGGCATAGCACCAATGTCTGGCGCTATGATGTTGCTTTTTTAGATTTTCGATGTGTGCTTTAACTTCATCTTCATTTTTTACAGGAAATGCATACCCAAAAAATTTAGAGTTTTTGTCTTTAAAAAGTACTTCGTCATTTGGTTTCACAATGGTTTTGTAAGTATCGTTTTCCATAAATTAAGCTAAAGTCACTAATATAATAGATATAATTGCAATAGCAATTCCTGACCAGTTTTTTGTAGATAATTTCTCTTTAAAAAATAGCAATCCAACTAAGGTTGAAAGCATTACAATAGCTACATTATTAACAGTGAAAATAGTCGAACTTTCAAAATTTTCGGCATCTAAAGCCTTTAATAACATGTAAATAGAGTAGTAGTTTACTATACCTAAAATAAATCCAGAAAGTATTGCTTTTTTGTCAAAAGTAAATTGTTTTTGTATCGCTTTCGCGGAAATAAAGCCAACACCAATTAATCCAGCCATCATAAATATACATGCCGAAAATATTGGAATATCGCCATCTGGAATAAAATTAGTTTCGATATATTTTATGGATGTATCAATAACGCCAGAACCAAAAAATAACAATAACGGAAGCCAAAGTCCTTTTAATGAAAAACCAGTTTCGGTACGTTTTTTAACCGACGCTAAATACACAGCAACTAAAGCTAATAATATACCAATAGCTTTTTGTAAACCTAAACTTTCATTATAAGCAAAAAGTCCAAATATTATGGGAATGATCACACTCATTTTACTAGCAACAGACGCAACCGAAATCCCGTTACGTTGCGCAGTTAATGCCATAACGTTAAAAATTGAAATAAATAAAACACCTAAACCAATTGCACCATAAAACCATTTGGATTGGATAATGTCTTGAGTATGTATTGGCTGACTGTAACTAATCACACCTAAGCTAAATGCAGTAAAGTAATTAAATACAATAGTTTGCAGCGTATTTATTTTATACTTACCAACTAAAGTAAAAATGATAAATATTAATGTTGAAGCTAGTATGCTAAGCAGTAAATACATTAAAACAACTCATTTTTAATTGTAAAAATATCAACAATATCTTCGGTAGCAGGATTGTTGTTCCAAACATTAATTCCTAATTGTTGTGCAGTTTGTGTGTTTTCTAAAGTGTCGTCAATAAAAAGACATTCTTCTGCATTCAGTTTATTTTCAGTTAATACAAAATTGAAAATATCCGCATTGGGTTTTCTTAAATTAATTTCGTGAGACAGATAAAATTGGTCAAAGCAATTTTTAAAGTCTTCATAAAAAGACACATTCTTTTTAATGTAATCTATATGAAGCTCGTTAGTATTGCTTAATAATATTAATTGATGATTGTTATCCTTTGCTAATTGTTTGATAAACTGTAATCTATGTTCTGGAAAATCTTTAATAATGTAATTCCAAATAGATTTTAATTCTTCTTTATTCAATTTAGGAAAGTTATCAGCGTAAAAGTCTAAAAACTCGTCTGTAGAAATTAAACCTTGCTCATACAAAGCGTTTATAGATTGAAGTTCTTCGTCTAATTCTGTAATTTCAAATTTTTCTAAAGCTAATTTTAAAGCACCTTCTTTATCTAAATTGATAAATACGTCTCCAAAATCAAATATGATGGTTTTAATCATTTATTTATTGTTTTCGTTTTTGTAAATAGACAACGTGTCTTCTAAAATGTGAGACATTTCCATAAGTTGACCATTAAATTTTGGTGCTTTTACACCAGATTTAAATGTTGTTTTTCCTTTAAAAATTCGTGCTTCGTCCCAAAGGTTTTCATCAATAAACAGTTGTAATGTTTTTGCGCCACCTTCAATAATTACTGAATTTATTTCAGCTTTAAATAACTGTTCGCAAATAGCTTTAGCAGTTGTGTCTTTAAAGGTTAAAGTTTCAGCTTCAGCATTAAAAACTGAAAAAGTTTGATCTATACTATCGTTTTTATCTAATACAATTCGTGTTGGATTTTTGCCAGTCCAATCTCTTACCGTTAATGTAGGATTGTCTTGTAAAACTGTGTTTGTGCCAACCAAAATAGCTTGTTCTTCGGCGCGCCATTTGTGCACTAATTGCCTAGAAAATGTATTGGTAATCCAAACTGGTGCTTGTTTGTCCCTTTGATTTGGTGCGATAAAACCATCTTCGGTTTCTGCCCATTTTAAAATAATATAAGGTCGTTTTTTATTATGAAATGTAAAAAAACGTTTGTGATGCGCTTTGCAATCTTCTTCACAAATACCAACTTTAACTTTGCAACCAGCTTCCATTAATTTTTTAATGCCTTTTCCTGCAACCTCTGGATTATCATCTACGCAACCAATAACAACATTTGGGATTTTATGATGAATAATTAAATCGCTACAAGGTGGCGTTTTTCCGTAATGACTGCAAGGTTCTAAGGTTACATAAAGTGTTGCTTTTTGTAGTAAATTTTTATCGGCTACTTTATTAATAGCATTTACTTCGGCGTGATTACCGCCGTAAGTGCTAGTAAAACCTTCGGCAATTATTTTGTCGTCAACCACAATAACACAGCCAACCATTGGGTTTGGGCGTGTTGTTCCTAACCCGTTTTTGGCAACTTGTAATGCGCGTTGTATGTAAAATTGATCGTTCAAATTATAGTTTGATTTTTACGTTATCAATAACATCTACGTGGTATTTGTGCGAAAATCCCATGATTTTATAATCAATATCACCAACGTACTGTACTTTCATGTTTTTGGTTAGTAAGCTACCAAAAAGACTACTTAAGTTTTTATCACTAAATAAACTATCTGTTGGAATTTTTGCGCGTAACGGAATGGTAAATTTATCTTTAGCAGGCACGTCAAAACTTTCGGTAGTTACAGACGAGATTTCGTTGTTATTAATAATTACTTTAAGATCATCGGTTTTTAAAGTGCCGCCAATATCGTTAGGATTTAAAAATTCTGCTTCCGCTTTAAGCGTAATAAACTTAGAATTAGAATCTTCAACCTCAATAGTGTTTACGCCAATAAATTCTGGTGTTTCGTTAACTGTACAGTTAAAAAAACAAGCTAATATTGTTAATAAGAATAACGCTTTCTTCATTGTTCTGTGATTAGGTTTGTTGTATCTTCAACCTCTAAAAATTTGTGTAAAAATAGCATTTTAAAGTGAGTAATTCGACTATTGAAATAAGAGAAATCCAACCAGAAGACAATAAGCAAATGGAAGCTGTAATTCGCGAAGTTTTTATAGAGTACAACTTGCCTTTAGTTGGTACGGCTTACGCAGATGCAGAAACACCAAAAATGTTTGAATCTTACGCAGGTGATAAAGAAGTGTACTTTGTGGTAACTGTAGATGGAAAAGTTGAAGGTGGCGGCGGACTTAAACCACTTAACAACGCACAAAACGAGGTTTGCGAAATCCAAAAAATGTATTTTTCTAATCGCTTACGCGGAAAAGGTTACGGTAAAAAACTATTTTTAAAATGCCTAGAAACCGCTAAATCTTATGGTTTTAAAAACGCGTATTTAGAAACTATTCCAGAGCTTAAAGAAGCCATACATATTTATGAAACCAATGGTTTTAAGTTTTTAGATGTACCTTTAGGTGATACCGGTCATTTTAATTGCGGAGTTTGGATGTTGAAAGATTTATAATAGTTTGATGAAATTAAAAGATTTAAAACACAAATTTCATGAGCATTTAGATGCCATTTACGGTAAAGAAGAAGTACAAACTTTTTTCTTTATGCTTACAGAATATTACAATGCTATTAAACGTATTGATTTAGCTTTAAACACAGAGTTGACTATTGAAGATGACTGTGTTTTAAAATATGAAAGTGCTTTAGAAGCCTTAAAAAATCATGAGCCAATACAATATATTATTGGACAAACTGAATTTTATGGTTTGCCATTTTATGTTAATGAAAACACATTAATCCCAAGACCAGAAACTGAAGAATTGGTTGAATTAATTTTATCTAATATAACTACTAACGGTCAACTTGAGCTTGTTAAAGGTGATCATCAATTTAATATTTTAGATATTGGTACAGGAACAGGTTGTATCGCTATTAGCTTAGCAAAACAATTGCCAAATGCTAATGTTTCTGCGATAGATGTTTCTGCGAAAGCGTTAGAAATGGCAAATAAAAATGCACAACTAAACCAAGTAGATATTAATTTTATTGAAAATGATATATTAAAAATCTGTAATTCTGAACTTGATTCAGCAACCAAATTTGATATCATCGTTTCCAATCCGCCATACGTTAGACAATTAGAAAAACAGCAAATGCAAGATAATGTGCTTAACCACGAGCCACATTTAGCTTTGTTTGTTGAAGATGAAAATCCGCTAATATTTTATAGAGCCATTACACAGTTTGCGACCAAAAATTTAAAACCAAATGGCGAATTGTATTTTGAAATAAATGAATATCTTGGAAAAGAAATGATGGCGCTTTTAGAAGAATTTGGCTTTAAAAACATTCAGTTAAAGCAAGATCTTTTTGGAAAGGATAGAATGATTTGTGGTGTACTAAAATAAAGAACAAGTGACAAACCAATGAATATAGAACAGCAAATAACCCAACTACGTGACGAGCTTCGTCAGCATAACTATAATTACTACGTGCTTGATAATCCAACGATTAGCGATTACGATTTTGATATTAAACTTAAAGAATTACAAGCGTTAGAAGCAGCGCATCCAGAGTTTTACGATGCAAACTCACCAACCTTGCGTGTTGGTGGCGAAGTGACTAAAAACTTTAAAACTGTTGTACATGCACACAGAATGTATAGTTTGGATAATTCGTATTCTTTAGAAGATTTAAAAGATTGGGAAACTAGAATTAAAAAGTTGGTAGATGGTGATGTGCAATACACTTGCGAGCTTAAATACGATGGTGCTTCTATAAACTTAACTTATAAAAATGGTGCGTTAGTACAAGCTGTTACACGTGGCGATGGTGTGCAAGGTGATGATGTGACAGCAAATGTAAAAACCATAAATTCAGTACCATTACAATTAAAACCACCATTTCCTGAGCAATTTGAAATTAGAGGTGAAATCGTGCTTCCGTTTGAAGGATTTAACAAAATGAATGAAGAACGCATTGCAAATGGAGAAGAACCATATAGAAATCCGCGAAACACAGCATCTGGAAGTTTAAAACTACAAGATAGTGCCGAAGTTGCAAAGCGACCGTTAGATTGTTTATTATATGGTTTGGTTGGAAGTAATTTCAATTTTACAACGCAATTTGAAAGTTTAGAACGCGCCAGACAAATGGGTTTTAAAGTGCCAAAAGAATCTAAATTATGCAATACAATAGATGAAGTTTTTGAATTTATAAACCATTGGGATCACGCCAGACACGATTTGCCTTATGAGACTGATGGTGTAGTCGTAAAAGTCAATAGTTTATACCAACAAGAAGAGTTAGGTTTTACTGCAAAAGCGCCACGTTGGGCGATGGCGTATAAGTTTAAAGCCGAGCAAGTAAGTACTGTTTTAAATGAAATTACTTATCAAGTTGGTCGTACTGGCGCCATTACGCCTGTAGCAAATTTAGAGCCAGTTGAATTAGCAGGAACCATTGTAAAACGCGCGTCTTTACATAACGCAGATCAAATTGAAAAACTAGATATTAGAGTAGGAGATACAGTTTATGTAGAAAAAGGAGGCGAAATTATACCTAAAATTATAGCGGTTAATTTAGAAGAACGACCAGCAGATTCTAAACCAACAGAATACATTACTAATTGTCCAGAATGTAATACACCTTTACAGCGTATAGAAGGCGAAGCTAAACATTACTGTCCAAATTATAATGGCTGTAAACCACAGATTATTGGTAGAATTCAGCATTTTATTTCAAGAAAAGCAATGGATATTGAAGGTTTAGGCGGAGAAACCGTTGCGCTTTTTGTTAATGCAGGATTGATCAATAACTTTGCAGATTTATATGAATTAACTAAAGAAGACATTCTTCCGTTAGAGCGAATGGCAGAAAAAAGTGCCGATAATTTAATTGCAGGTATTGAGGCTTCAAAGCAAATTCCGTTTGAGCGTGTATTGTTTGCAATCGGTATTAGATTTGTAGGTGAAACTGTTGCTAAAAAACTAGCAAAACATTACAAATCTATTGACGCTTTACAAAATGCAAGTGTTGAAGAATTGGTAAATGTAGATGAAATTGGAACCAAAATAGCAGAAAGTGTCGTCGATTTCTTTTCAAATGAAGAAAATCAGAAAATCATTAGTCGATTAAAATCTTATGGAGTTCAGTTAGAAATTTCAGCAGAAAAATTAGCCAATCAATCCAATAAGTTGGAAGGGAATATCTTTGTCGTTTCAGGTGTGTTTTATCAAGTGTCAAGAACAGAACTTAAAAAGCTTATTGAAGATAATGGAGGTAAAGTATCTTCATCAATTTCATCTAAAACAAATTATGTAGTTGCAGGCGATAAAATGGGACCAAGTAAAAAGGAAAAAGCCGAAAAAATAGGTGTAGAGATTATTAGTGAGGAAGACTTTTTATTAATGATTAAATAATAGGAATTTTCCTCAGGAAAATACAATTGTGGTAAAAACCGTAAAATTATTATATTCTTATATTTTTTTGTTTTTATTCATTTTTATTTAGTTTTTTTGTTTTTTTGGTCTTTATTTTTAGTTTTTTGTTGCTAAAATATGATTATTATTAATAAAATTTAATCGCATTAACGTTCGTGTATTTCGATAAAACGCACAATTGTTTGGTTAAAGTGTTTGTTAATGATATATTTGTTTTTCAAATGTGTAATTAATGAAGTTAAACAAATACAAAACAGTAACTTTTGTGTTAGTTATTTTGGTTGTAATATCATTATTTGGTAGTTTATTCCAGAATAATATTCTGTCAGAAATTGCTTGGGTATTAATATTGCCTACGCTTATCTTTTTTTATACTTCATTTAAAGGTAAAAAAAGCATTTTATTTATTGTTTTTTTATCAGGTTTTGCAATTTCAGAAATATTAAAACTTTGGTTTATAACTTCAGAAGTAATTTATTATTACACATCTTACGTTTTTGTTATGTTAGCTTACTCCAGTTTAATAATTTTATTTATTAAGGGTATTAAATTTAAAAAGCTAGTAAAGTATTTTAAGTTTCATTTAATTATTCTTGTAGCATTTAATTTGTATATTTTATATACATTAAATGAAATGATTCTTCAAGATGAAACATTAGAGGTTAATACATTTATTTTCTATGTAGAAGTTATGTATAATGTGCTTATTTTATTGATGTTGTCAACATCTTTAATGTATTACCTTCATAATTTAAATAAACAATCTTTATTATTGTTTTTGGCTTGTGTTTGTATTGTTTTTTCAGAAATGATTCAAGTAGCTTATGTATTTATTACAGCAGAAATTTTCCTAAAAATGATATATTTAATACTTATGGCTATTGGTTTTGGGCTTATTTATTATTATACATTAATTGACGTAAAAAGAAGACAGTTAATTAAACAATAATAGATGTGCCGTTAGCAGATTTACTCTTGCCTGCATCAAAATAAAAGTCTATTTTGCCTAAGTTAATGCCGTAACAACCTACCTGGTTTACAAGTACATTTTTGCCTTCTAAATTTTTTGCAACAGTTGGTTTTGGTAAAAACGTGTGTGTATGACCACCAATAATTAAGTCTATGTTTTTAGTTGATTTTGCTAGGTTTAAATCGCTAATTTTTTCTGGAGATTTGCTATAATGGTAACCTAAATGCGATAAGCAGATAATAAGATCGCATTGTTCTTGGTCTTTAAGTATTCTAGTCATTTCTTGAGACGTTTCAATAGGGTCTAAGTACACTGTTTCTTTGTACATTTTTTTATCTACTAAACCGTCCAATTTAATACCAATACCAAAAACACCAATTTTAATACCGTCTTTAATAAACACTTGGTATGGTTTAACATGAGTATCCATTACAGTGTTTGAAAAGTCATAATTAGCACTTAAAAACTGAAAATTTGCATGTGGTAGTTGCGCATAAAGTCCGTCAATACCATTATCAAAATCATGATTACCAATAGTTGCAGCATCATATTTAAGTTTGCTCATTAGTTTAAATTCTAATTCGCCTCCATAATAATTAAAGTAAGGTGTTCCTTGAAAAATATCTCCTGCATCAAGAAGTAAAGTATTTGGGTTTTCTTTCCTAATACTTTCAATTAGTGTGGCACGTCTAGCAACACCACCTTGGTTTGCGTTACGACTATCATCAGGTCCAAAAGGATCTATATGACTATGCACATCATTAGTATGTAATACTGTAATTTTTTTAGTAGAAGAACCTGCTGCAAACGAAGAAAATCCATATCCTCCAATAGTTGCAAGTGCTGTCGCTGCTGTTGCTTGTTGTATAAAATCTCTACGTTTCATGCTTATTGTATTTGGGTAAATCTATCGTCTAATTTTGGATTAATAGTGTCTACTTTTTTAAAGTAGTCAATCATTGCGTTTCTTATTTTATAGTCTAAAGTGTAGACAGTGTCATTGGTTTTAAAAAACTTCATATTATCACCACCATTGTATAAATAATCATTAGTGGCTACATAATAAGTTTTATTACTATCTATTTTTTCTTTATTAATTAAAGCTTCAACTATATTATAATTTTTATCTATGGTTAATTTTAAGCCTTCAATAGGATGCGCTTTTTTTGCTGTGCTTAGATAGTAAACTAAGCTGTCAATTTGTTTTCCTTTTAAAGCTACCACAACTATACTGTTTTCAAAAGGCATGACCTGATAAGCTGTTTCTGTAGTAATATTTCCTTTATTAATAGCAGCTCTAATTCCGCCATGATTTAGTAAAACCATGTCAATGTTTTTTCCTGTTCTTTTATTAAAAATAGTATTACCTTCTTCTAAAACAATATGCGCCATCAAATTACCAATTGCAGTATTGAAATTTCCATCTTTTTTGTGGTAAGTTTTTGGTGCGTAAGACAACACTTTGCTCATGTCTTTTTCAAGGTTGTCTCTAAAAGGTTTTATAAAATCATCAATTTCTGTATCTAAAGCAATACTGTCTGACACAGGGATTTGTTTACCTTCAATTTTACTTAAATTATTTTCTTGTTTACAAGAAAATAAAAGACATATAATTGCTAATATTAGAAAGGAATTTTTTTGCATAATAATGTTGAAAAATTTCAAGTTAAATTCATGATACAATTACTACATTTGCATCAAAGCAATAAAGATAAATGATTTTAAAAGGTTTAAAAGAAAAATCTAATAAAAACCATATTGATAAATGTGTTAAAAATCGAGTAATGGTTTCTAACAGTAATATTATCAAAACAGTAGGGTTTATAGTAGACGATTCTGAATTTTTAGACCTTGATTGGATTAATAAATTATCAGAAGTTTTAAAAGTAAAAAAAGAAAACTTCGAAATATTAGCTCTAACAAATCCAAAATCTAAAACAGAAAGTATTTATCCAAATACATTTTCTAGAAAAGATTTAGGTTGGAAAGGAAACGTAAAAACCGAAACTTTAAAATCATTTCTAAATAAAAAAAATGACTTGTTAATTAGTTATTATACTTCAGATAAACTTCCTTTAATTTTTGCTACAGCAACAAGTGAAGCAAAGTTTAAAGTAGGTCTTGTAGAAGAAACAAATGTTAATGATTTAGTCATAAAAACAGATATAAAAGACACGTCAACTTTTGAAAACGAGTTGGTAAAATATTTACGCATTTTAAATAAACTATAGTTATGAATAACCCTTTTTTAGGAACAGGAATTGCAATTGTGACACCATATAACCAAGATGGTTCGGTAGACCATGAAGCATTAAAAAAGATTGTAAATTTTAACGTAGAAAACGGTACAAATTACATAGTAATTAGTGGTACAACAGGAGAAAGTGTTACAATTACCAAACAAGAAAAAAAGGAGATTATAAAAACTGTAAAAGAAGCTAATGCTAACAGATTACCACTAGTTTTAGGTATTGGAGGTAACAACACAGCAGCAGTTATTGAAGAGATAAACGCAACAGATTTGTCAGATTTTGCTGGTATTTTATCAGTCTCTCCATATTACTCAAAGCCAACACAAGAAGGCATGTATCAGCATTTTAAAGCAATTGCAGAAGCTTGTCCAGTACCAATTATATTATACAATGTACCTGGTCGTACCTCAAAAAATATGGATCCAGCAACAGTTTTAAGATTAGCTAATGATTTTGAAAATATAGTAGCAGTAAAAGAAGCTGGTAATAACCTACAGCAGTATTATGAATTATTAAGAGATAAACCAGAAGATTTCTCTATAATTTCAGGCGATGACGATTTAGCTTTAGGTGTTGTTTTAGCAGGTGGAGCAGGAGTGATTTCGGTTATTGGTCAAGCATTTCCAAAGGAATTTTCAAAAATGATACAATTAGGATTAGAAGGTAAAGCAAAAGATGCTTATAATATTCACTATAAATTAATGGAAATTGTTGGTTTAATTTTCTCTGAAAACAATCCAGCAGGTATCAAAGCAGTTTTAAAAACTCTAGACTTATGCTCTGATAAAGTAAGGTTGCCTTTAGTAGAAGCATCTTCAGAATTAAAAAACAATATAGAAAGTTTTGTTTCAGCTTTTTATAAAAGTTAAATAATGCTTAAACCTATTTTAAACTATAATCTAACGATTACTTTAGCGTTTAAATTATATTTTTAAAATCCATTTAAATAGCGTATTTTTGCGCTTCGTTAAAATTTTATGAAGCATTTATTTTACATTTTAGTCGCATCTGTTTTATTAAGTTCTTGTGGTGAATTTCAAAAGGTTTTAAAATCTGAAGATACAGCTGCAAAGTTTCAGTTAGGAGAACAATTGTATAACGAAGGTAAGTATAACAAAGCCAACCGTTTATTTACTCAAATTGTGCCTTCTTACAGAGGTAAACCTCAGGCAGAAAAGTTAATGTATCTATATGCAAATACTTTTTATGAAACAGGAGAGCATTATTTAGCAGGTTATCAATTTGAAAGATTTGTAACCGCATATCCAAGAAGCGAAAAGTTAGAAGAAGCCTATTATAAAAGTGCAATTAGTTATGCAGCATTGTCACCTGTATATTCTAAAGATCAACACGAAACAAAACACGCATTAGAAAAATTGCAATTATTTGCTAATTTATACCCAAACTCTAGCTATATGCCAGAGATTAATCAAACTGTAAAAGATTTACAATACAAATTAGAGTTAAAAGCCTATAGTACTGCAAAGCAATATAATCATATAACAGATTACAAAGCTTCGATAAAATCTTTTGATAACTTTATAGTAGATTTTCCTGGGTCAAGCTTACGCGAAAAAGCATTGTTTTATAGGTTTGATTCTGCTTATCAATTAGCAATAAAAAGTATTGAAGATAAAAAACAAGAACGTTTAGAAAAAGCATTAACTTATTATAATGCTTTCAAAATATTATACGCACAGTCTGAGTTTATTGAAGATGCAGATAAAATGAACGAAGACATTATTAAACAATTAGAACAATATAGTACAAATAGCTAATATTATGGATTTAAAAAAAATCGATGCTCCCGCATCTACAGTAACGTACAACAGAAATGAAGTAGATGCTCAAACAAATAACATCTACGAAGCGATTTCTATTATATCAAGAAGAGCTGAGCAAATTAATTCTGAAATCAAAAAAGAATTAATAGAGAAGTTAGAAGAGTTTGCTACTTACAATGATAGCTTAGAAGAAATCTTTGAAAACAAAGAGCAAATTGAAGTTTCTAAATTCTACGAAAAATTACCAAAGCCACATGCTTTAGCGGTAAAAGAGTGGTTAGACGAAAAAATCTACTACCGTAATACAGAAGAAGACAACAAATAATAAACTAATGTCAATTTTAAGCGGCAAAAATATACTATTAGGCGTTAGTGCTGGTATTGCTGCATATAAAACAGCTACATTAGTTAGACAATTTATAAAAGCAGGTGCCAATGTACAAGTAGTCATGACACCTGCTTCTAAGGATTTTGTAACACCATTAACATTATCCACACTTTCTAAAAATCCAGTTTACTCTACATTTACAGACGAAGAAGACGAAAACGCTACATGGAATAATCACGTAGAGCTAGGTCTTTGGGCAGATTATTTTGTGATCGCACCAGCAACAGCAAATACATTGTCAAAAATGGCAAATGGGACTTGCGATAATTTGTTATTAGCAACCTATTTATCGGCTAAATGTAAAGTCTATTTTGCACCAGCAATGGATTTGGATATGTACAAACATCCATCTACTTTAAACTCTTTTAACCAACTACAATCCTTCGGAAATGTTATGATTCCTGCAACTTCAGGCGAATTAGCTAGCGGATTGGTAGGACAAGGTAGAATGGCAGAACCAGAAGATATTGTTTCGTTTATAGAGAAAGATATTTTAAATGGACTTCCGTTAAACGGAAAAAAAGTAATGATTACAGCAGGTCCAACTTACGAAGCTATAGATCCTGTTAGATTTATAGGTAATCATTCCTCAGGAAAAATGGGTTTCGAGATTGCTAAAGCAGCAGCAAATTTAGGCGCAGAAGTAATTTTAATTTCTGGTCCAACACATCAAAAGGTAACTCATAACTTAATTACCGTTGTACCTGTTGTAAGTGCACAGGATATGTATGAAGCGGCGCACAACTATTTTAAATCTGTTGATGTTGCTATTGCAGCAGCAGCAGTTGCAGATTACAAGCCAAAAGAAGTAGCAACTCAAAAAATAAAAAAGGAAGAATCTACGTTATCCTTAGAATTAGAAAAAACAAAAGATGTTTTAGCCTCTTTAGGGCAAATTAAAGAACAACAATTTTTAGTTGGTTTTGCTTTAGAAACCAACAATGAACTGGAGAATGCAAAAAGCAAGCTTAAAAGAAAGAATTTAGATTTAATTGTTTTAAATTCGTTACAAGACAAAGGTGCAGGTTTTAAATCAGATACCAATAAAGTAACGTTAATAGATAAAAACGAAACAATTAATACTTTTGAATTAAAATCTAAAACCGAAGTTGCTAAAGACATTTTAAACACTATAATATCAGCTTTAGATGCGTAATATTTTTATTCTTTTATTCTTAATTACTTGCAATGTTTCATTGTTTGCACAAGAGTTTAATGCCAATGTTGTTGTAAATGCACAACTAACAGGTAATGAAAATTTACAGCAATTTAAAACTCTAGAAAATCAGTTAAAAGAGTTTATCTCTAACACAAAGTGGACTAATAAAACATTTTTACCACAAGAGAGAATTAACTGTAATTTGGTTATAAATATTAACGAATATTCTGGTAATAATTACAGTGCAACATTACAAATACAGTCGTCTAGACCAGTATTTGGTTCGACTTATACAACACCTACATATAACATAAACGATAAAAATTTTTCTTTTGAGTATGTCGAGTTTCAAAACCTGATTTACAACCCAAATCAATACGTGTCTAATTTAATTTCTGTGCTATCTTTTCATGTTTACATGATTTTGGGGATGGATGCAGATTCTTTTAAGAAAAATGGAGGCGACATCTATTTTAAACAAGCTCAAAATATTAGTAACTTTTCACAACAAACAGGTTATTCTGGTTGGAAGTTAGAAGATGGATTACAAAGTAGATTTGCTTTAATAGATAATTTAATGTCTCCAACTTATAAGGAGTTTAGAGACGTAATGTACAATTACCACAGAAGAGGATTAGACCAAATGAGTACTAATTTAAAGGATGCAAAAAACGAAATAGTTTTAGCACTTTTAAATTTTAAAGAGATGAATAGAAGACGACCAAACTCTTATTTATCAAGGATATTTTTTGATGCAAAAGCAGAAGAAATTGAGCAAGTATTTTCAAGTGGTCCAAGTGTAGATATTGTAGATTTGGTAGATACACTAAATAAAGTAGCGCCAATACATTCGTCTAAATGGCGAAACATTAAGTTTTAAAGCTTACGGCTTAGATTTAGTTTTCAACTTTATTATTTTCAAATTAAAATATGCTAACTGGATTATCCATAAAAAACTACGCATTAATAGATCAATTACAGGTCAATTTTAATGACGGATTTACTATTATTACTGGTGAAACTGGTGCAGGTAAATCTATTCTTTTAGGCGGTTTATCTTTAATTTTGGGAAAACGTGCAGATCTATCTAGTTTAAGAGATACTGAAAAAAAATGCATCATAGAAGCTACTTTTGATATTTCAAACTATAATTTGAAATCTCTTTTTATAGCTGAAGATTTAGATTACGAAGCGCAAACTATAATAAGAAGAGAAATTTTACCATCAGGAAAATCTAGAGCTTTTGTTAACGATTCTCCAGTAAAATTAAATAGTCTTCAACTGTTAGGAGAAAGGTTGATAGATATACATTCTCAACACGAAACATTACAATTAACAGATGATAATTTTCAGTTTCAAGTAATTGATGCTTTAGCAGAAACTTCAGAAAACTTAGTGACTTATAAGGAGTATTTAAAAACTTATAAATCACTTCAAAAGGAGTTGAAACAACTACAACAATTTCAAGCAGAAGCTATAAAAGAACACGACTATAATTCATTTTTATTAAACGAATTAGTGTCGGCAAACCTAAAACCAGATGAGTTAACAGAACTTGAAGAAGAATTTGAAGTGTTAAGTAACGTAGAGTCTATTCAAGAAAAATTAGAATCGGTAAACCAATTATTAAGTGAAGAGCAAATTGGCGTATTGACTAATTTAAGAGAAGTAAAAAACACGATGCAAAAATTAGCATTAATCTCTGCTAATTACAAAGATTTATCAGAACGTGTTAATAGTGCTTTAATAGAATTAGATGATGTAGCAACCGAAGTTGAAGGCTTTCAAACGGAATTAGACGTTAACCCAAAACGTCTTGAAGAAGTCGAGGGAAAACTATCTGCTATCAACAATCTAATGCAAAAGCATATTGTGCAGACTATACCAGAGTTAATTGAAATTAGAGAACAATTAGCACAAAAGGTAGAAGCTACAGAAAATGTTGATAAAGACATTTTAAATAAAGAAAAAGAGATAAAAGCAGTGGTCAAGCAATTAGATAGTGAAGCTGCAATAATCACAAAAAAACGTAATGAAGCTATACCAAAATTAATTATTCAATTAGAAGAGATTTTATCACAATTAGGTATGCCAAATGCCCAGTTTAAAATTACTTTAAACAAAAGCGAAATCTTTTTATTTAATGGTAAAGACGAATTAGATTTCTTATTTTCAGCAAATAAAGGCGGACAATTTAATACGCTTAAAAAAGCAGCTTCTGGTGGTGAATTGTCAAGAATTATGTTAGCGATTAAATCAATACTTTCAAAATATATAAAACTACCAAGTATAATTTTTGATGAAATTGATACAGGTGTATCTGGAGAAATCTCTAATAAAATGGCAGATATTATGTCACAAATGAGTCAGAAAATGCAGGTGTTTAGCATAACACACCTACCTCAGATTGCTGCAAAAGGGAATACACACTTTAAGGTGTATAAAGAAGATGTAAATAATGTAACCACATCTAATTTAATACAATTAGATTATGATGAGCGTGTAGTAGAGCTTGCGCAAATGCTTGGAGGTGCTACGTTATCAGATTCGGCAATAGCACACGCTAAACAATTATTAAATTAAGTTTATGAAACAAAGTATTATCTATATAATCTTTTGTAGTTTTATTTTAATTGTATTGAGTAGTTGCAGTGATGATCCTTGTGATGTAGCGCATACAATTATAGATGGAGAGTGTATACCAGATTATATTTTTCCGGATAATCAGAATCTTAAGTCAGGCGACCAATTTTACCACAACCAATATGGAGTTATTACCTATAAAGAAGGTCTTTGGTTTGACAATAAAGGAATTCTTATTGCAGAATTGAACATTAAAAAGCAGTAATACATTTAAAGTTTTATTAATTTTGGACCTAATATTGATAAAACCAAAAAGGTAATCAAATACGAACTAGATTATAAATATTCAAAAAAGTAGTAATATGTCATTCAATTTATTAAAAGGAAAAAAAGGAATCATATTTGGAGCATTGGATCCAAATTCAATAGCTTGGAAAACAGCAGAAAGAGTACATGAAGAAGGCGGAGAGTTTGTTCTAACAAATGCGCCAATAGCAATGCGTATGGGACAAATAGATGAGTTAGCAAGTAAAACAGGTTCTCATATTATACCTGCAGACGCAACATCTTTAGAAGATTTAGAAAACTTAGTAGAAAAATCTATGGAACTTTTAGGAGGAAAAATAGATTTTGTACTTCACTCTATAGGAATGTCTGTTAACGTACGTAAAGGACGTGCTTACACAGATCAAAATTATGATTGGACACAAAAAGGAACAGATGTATCTGCAATGTCTTTTCATAAAACAATGCAAACATTATATAAGAAGGATGCAATGAACGAATGGGGAAGTATTGTAGCTTTAACTTATATGGCTGCACAACGCGTATTTCCAGATTATAATGATATGGCAGATAATAAAGCCTATTTAGAGAGTATAGCACGTAGCTTTGGTTATTTCTTTGGTAGAGATAAAAAAGTAAGAGTAAATACAATATCTCAATCACCAACACCAACAACAGCAGGTCAAGGTGTAAAAGGATTTGATGGATTTATTTCTTATGCAGAAAAAATGTCTCCTTTAGGTAATGCAACAGCTATAGATTGTGCTAACTATACAATTACGTTGTTTAGTGACTTAACAAAAAGAGTAACCTTACAAAACTTATATAACGATGGAGGATTTAGTAATATGGGAGTAAGTGATGCGGTAATGGAAGCTTTTGTAGATAAAGAGCAATAAAAACCTTAAAATAATATAAATACTTTAAACGTCTTACTTCGGTAAGACGTTTTTTTTGAATGAATATGCTGAAAATTTAAACAATTATCATTTCACCCTTTTTATATGTTTTTTAACGATTTGTTTACGTAGTGTTAAAATCATTAACAATAAATTAATACTTTTAGAAAGTAAATTAAAATTTAACTAAACTTATAATTAATATGAAAAAAATTACTTTATTGTTTTTCGCTGTAATTGCATTCGCATTTAGTTTTCAAACTCATGCACAATGTAATTACACTTTAGAAATGAATGATTCCTACGGAGATGGTTGGAATGGAAATACCATGGATGTTCTAGTAAATGGAACAGCTGTATTGTCAGGAGTAACCTTATCAGGTGGAGCTCAAGGAACAATGACTTTTACAGTAAATGACGGTGACGATGTTACTACCAACTGGATTGGTGGAGGTTCTTATGCTTATGAGACGTCTTACAGAATTTTAGATTTCTCCGGTACTGAGGTTGGAACAGGAGCTCAAACTAGTATTACAACTGGTACTATTACTGCTTCATGTCCTACATGTACACCAACAGTGGTAGATAGTTCAACCGTAGTGGACGACTGTGGTAACAGTCAGTTCTCGGTAGATGTGGTTGTTTCTACAGTTGGAGATGGAACGAACATAACTGATGGTTTGGGAGGTTCTTTCCCTGTTGTGGCAGGAACAGTAACAGCTGGGCCTTATACAAATGGTGATACAGTAACATTAACTGTAGAACATTCAGATCCAGCTTGTAATTTTTCTTTAGGAGATTTTGAAACAGGTTGTACACTTCCTGGAGAAGTTTGCGAGAACTCAATTGTTGTTGGATCACTTCCTTACTCAACAACAGATGATACTTCTAATTACGGTGATGACTATAGTTCTGCAGACGATGCTTGTTCTTCATCCTCTTATCTTAATGGAGATGATGTAGTGTATAGTTTTACTCCAGCAACAGATATGTCAGTAAATATGACAACATCTGGGACAGGTACATGGGTTGGTTTATTTGTATATGAACAATGCCCATTTGTAACTTGTGTTGATTCAGATACTCAAAGTGGTGGAAACCCAAGCCTTCCTGAGGTTAGCTTAGTTGCAGGAACAACTTATTATATTGTAATTTCTACTTGGCCAGCACCTCAAAACACAGCATATACTTTAGATATTACAGAAAATACTTGTACAGCTGTTACAGCAGATTTTTATCCGGTTAACGATTGCGACACAAGTGGTGGTTTTTATGTAGAAGTAGATGTTACAGATATGGGAAGTGCTACTGCTTTAACAGTATCTGACGATCAAGGAAATCCGTCTCAACCACTTCCAGCTATTGGTACTTTACAATTTGGCCCTTACGTTAATGGAACAGATGTGGTAATTACTATCGACGATGATAATGATGATGATTCTTGTACAGTTACCAGTTCAGCAATTACTCAATCCGTTTGTCCTCCTGCAAATGATGAATGTCTAGGAGCTATTGAGTTAACAGTTGAAGGAGAAATAGCAGATTTACCTTCTGCAACTCAAATTCCAGGAACAATTGCAGGAGCAACAGATTCAGGTGTTACAGCTTCTGTAGGTACGGCTAATGATGATGTATGGTATAGCTTTACAGCAACAGCAACAGATATAAATATTGATGTGACTGATGATTTTGATGGTGTTGTACAATTGTTTTCAGGTGCTTGTGGAACTCTTACATCTATAGAGAGTGATGACTATGATGGACCTAGTTCTAACCCTTCGATTAGTCGCACTGATTTTGTTGTAGGAGAAACTTATTATGTAAGAGTATATTACTATTTCTCAGGTACTCCAACTTCATCAGATTTTACTATAGCTTTATGGACGCCTGCAACTTTATCAATTCAAGATTTTGATAAAGAAGCAGCATTTACTTACTATCCAAACCCAGTAAACAATAACTTAACATTATCTGCTCAAAAAGAGATAAACAATGTTTCTGTTTACAATATGGTTGGACAAGAAGTGTACAGAAGTACTCCAAACACAATGACAGATGTTGTTGATATGTCTAGTTTACAAGCAGGAGCTTACTTTGTTAAAGTAACTGTTGGAAATGCAACTAAGACAGTAAAAGTTATTAAAAACTAACTTTTAGATTTTATATTAAAAGAGCCACCTTTTTAGGTGGCTTTTTTTATGGGTTTAACTTACTTTTGTTATATGAAATTAGAGTTTTCATTTATAATTCCAGTTTATAATCGTCCAAATGAAATAGAAGAACTGCTACAAAGTTTTTCTAAATTAAAAGGAGATATTCCTTTTGAGGTTGTTATTATTGAAGATGGTTCTACTTTAACCTCAAAAGAGGTAATTAGTAAGTATCAGTCAATTTTAGATATTTCATATTTTTTTAAACCAAATTCTGGTCCTGGAGATTCTAGAAATTACGGGATGAAAAAAGCAAAAGGTAATTACTTTATTATATTAGATAGCGATTGCCTTTTACCATCAAATTACTTAATTGAAGTAAAAAATAGTTTAGATAACGATTATGTAGATTGTTTTGGTGGTCCAGATGCAGCACATAAAAGTTTTACATCACTTCAAAAAGCAATAGATTTTAGTATGACTTCTGTAATTACTACAGGAGGAATTAGAGGAAATAAAAATGCTGTAGACAAGTTTCAACCAAGAAGTTTTAATATGGGATTATCAAAAAGAGCTTTTTTAGATACTAATGGTTTTGGAAACATTCATCCTGGTGAAGATCCTGATTTATCCATTAGATTATGGAACTTGGGTTATAAAACCAAACTTATACCAGAAGCATTTGTCTATCATAAGCGTCGTATATCTTGGTCTAAATTTTATAAACAAGTATATAAGTTTGGGTCGGTAAGACCAATTTTAAATTTATGGCATCCTTCAACAAAAAAAATCACCTATTGGTTTCCTAGTGTGTTTATTATAGGTTTATTATTTTCAATAGTGTTAGCTATATTAAACGTTTATTTACCAATATTAGCTTATGTTTTATATTTTAGTGTTGCTTTTATTTTAGCTATTTTAAAGACAAAAAACTTAATGGTTGCTATTAAAAGTGTATTAGCAATTATAATTCAGTTTTTTGGTTATGGATATGGTTTTTTAAAGTCAACTATAATATTATCTTTAAGTAGTAAAAAGCCAGAAGATCTATTTCCTAGTTTATTTTTTAAACCATAAATGAGTCCAATAAAAAATAAAATATCACAATTATTTAAAAGTAAAAAACTTAATGTTTTTGTGCTTTTTTTTATTGTTTCTTTGACCATTTTAATATTATCAAAATTATCACAAAATTATCAAGGTACTTTAGTTTTAAAAGTAAAGCCTACCAATGTTAAAGAAACTCAAGTTATTTTAAACGATACATCTAATCAATTAAAAGTTACTTTAGATACTTATGGATTTAAATGGTTAAGGTATGCGATTAATAAACCAACAGTTGAAGTAGATTTAGAATCTGATGTAATTTTAAAAGATTCAACTTTAATTTGGACAGAAAAAAAAGGATTTTCAAATATTAGCAAGCAATTTGGTAAAAATGTCAAGGTTGTAAACGTAAATCCAGATAGTTTAATATTTAGATACGGTGTTAACCAAATAAAAAAGATTCCTGTAAAAACAGATTTTAATATAACTTATGCGCAAGGTTTTAACACTTTAGATAACGTTAAAGTTTATCCAGATTCTATTAAAATAATTGGTCCAGCTAGTTTGTTAAAAGATATAAACTACGTAAAAACTAAACATAAAGATTTTAAAGATTTAAAATCAAATGTCAATACAATAGTAGATTTGGTTATAGATAGTATTAGTGATGATGTTAAAATAGAAGCTAATAAAGTTCAGTTTAAAATAGAGGTTTCAAAGTTTACAGAAGGTGTTGTTACATTACCTATATCAATAATTAATGTTCCAGATCATATAAAAATCAATTACTTTCCTAAACAATTAACAGTTAAATACGCTACAACAATCGATAATTTTAATTCAATTTCTGAAGAAGATTTTAAAATAGAATGTGATTACAAAAACTCAAAAAATAAATCATATTTAATACCCAAAATTGTTACTAAACCAAATAACATAAAAAATGTTAGGCTACAAGAGCAACAAATAGAATTTATCATAACCCAACAATGAAAACTTTAGTAGGATTAACTGGCGGAATAGGAAGTGGTAAAACCACAATAGCTAATTTTTTTAAAGAGTTAGGTGTGCCAATTTATATTGCAGATACAGAAGCAAAAGCGCTTATGAATCGGTCTAAAGTAATTAAAAGAAAATTAATAGCTCTGTTTGGTGATAATGCTTATCAAAACGGAAAATTAAATCGTGACTTTTTATCAAAACAAATCTTTAACAATAAAGATTTATTACAAAAAATGAATGCTATTGTCCATCCAAAAGTAGCTAGTCACTTTAAAAGATGGGTAAAAAAACAAGAAGCGCCTTATGTAATTAGTGAAGCAGCAATCCTTTTTGAAAACGGTAGCTATAAAAAATATGACTACATAATAACGGTTACAGCACCAGAAGAAGTTAGACTAAAAAGAGTCATGTCTAGAGATAGTGCGTCAAAAGAAAAAGTAAAATCTGTGATGAATAACCAATGGAAAGATGAAGAAAAAATTAAGCTTTCAGATTATGTAATTCAAAATATAAATCTAGAAGAAGCTAAAGCCCAAGTACTACAAATACATCAAAATCTGTTAGAAAAACTACAAAAAGACTAAATTTTAACATTTTTGTTAATGTAAGGTTAAAAGCAAGGAAGGGTAAATGTTAAAATCTTAATTTTGGGTGATGAACAAAAGAGTTTTTCTTGCTTTAGTTGTCTTAATGAGCCTGTCCTTGATAGGGATAATATTAGTACAGGCTTACTATATCAACAATTCTCTTAGAAACACAGAAGAGCAATTTAATTTTAATGTAAAAAAAGCTTTAAGTTATGTTTCTAAAACAATAGAAGATCAAGAGTACAATAAACATCTTTTTTGGGTTACAAAATCTATACAAGAAAGCGGAACAAAAGCAGATACAACTGCAATTTTAAACTTTTATGTAGAGCAAAAAAATAGAGATAATAACGAAACCCTAATTTACAGAAACGGTATTTTAGAAGAAAATTTTAAACTATCGTCTGCGCTCTTTGACATAGGTTTAGATAGTATAAACGTAAAAAGAATACTAAGCGAAAAAGAAACTAAAGTAGTAGATAATAATTTAGTTGAAGGTGGTACAAGCCTAACAGCTCTTTTATCAGAAATTAGTACAAAAGAATATGCAGAAGTCTTCTCTAAAAACTCTTACGAAGAGTTTGCATATAGAAGACCAATACACAAGCGTGTTACAGTAGACGAAATTAATAGACTTCTTAGTTTAAAACTATTAGAAGACGATATAGATATAGATTACGAATTTGCAATTTACAGTAACGAATTAGCAACAAAAGTAAAAACAGAAGATTTTGAAAAAAATGAAGGCGCTACCTTTAGTGTACCAATATTTGTAAACAAAAATGATAAAAACAACTATAGACTACTAGTTAATTTCCCTGATCGTAAAGAGTTTATTCTTTCTTCAATTATGACTATGCTAATATTATCAATAGTATTTACATCGGTAATTATCTTAGCATACTCAAGTGCACTTTATCAATTAATTAAACAACGTCAAATCTCACAAATAAAAACAGACTTTATTAATAACATGACGCACGAATTTAAAACGCCAATAGCAACAATTAATTTGGCATTAGATTCTATAAAAAACCCTAAAATATTAGAAGATAAAGATAAAGTGTTACGTTATTTAGGAATGATACGTGAAGAAAATAAACGTATGCACGCACAAGTAGAAAACGTTTTAAGAATATCTAAACTTGAAAAAAATGAACTAAACATAAGTAAAGAGCGAGTAGATCTGCATGAATTAGTCGAAGAAGCAATAATGCACGTAGAGCTAATAATTGAAGATAGAGGCGGAGAGATAACCGTTAATCTAAATGCAGACAAAACCTCTGTTTTAGCAAACGACTCTCACTTTACAAATGTATTAGTAAATATTCTGGATAATGCCATTAAGTATTCTCCAGAAGCACCAAAAATAATAGTAACAACAGAAGTTGTAGGTAATAATATTTTAGTGCACGTAAAAGACCACGGAAGTGGTATGAGCAAATCAGCACAAAAACGTGTGTTCGAAAAATTTTATAGAGAACACACCGGAGATATACATAATGTAAAAGGACATGGGTTAGGTTTAGCCTATGTAAAAAGAATAATAGAAGACCATCAAGGTCATATATCGGTAGAAAGTGAAAAAGACAAAGGAAGTACGTTTACAATCAAACTTCCGTTAATATCATAAAAACTATGGAAGAAGTACAAAAAAGAATACTATTAGTAGAAGACGATCCAAATTTTGGAACTGTCCTTAAAGATTATTTAACTATGAATGATTACGAAGTAACACATGCCAAAAACGGTATGGAAGGCTTCGAAAAATTTAAAAGAGGTGATTTTGATTTATGTATCTTAGATGTCATGATGCCTTATAAGGATGGTTTTACTTTAGCTAAAGAAATTAGAGAAAAAAACGAAGATATTCCAATTGTTTTCCTTACAGCAAAAGCAATGAAAGAAGACGTGCTTAAAGGATATAAAGTAGGAGCAGACGATTACTTAAATAAACCTTTTGATAGCGAAGTACTTTTAATGAAAATTAAAGCTATCATGCAACGTAAAGCAACAGACTCTTTAGCAGATAGTAAACAATTTGAATTTACGATTGGAGATTTTCATTTAAACTCTAAATTAAGATTTCTTACGTTTAAAGAAGACGAGCCAATTAAGCTATCGCCAAAAGAAAACGAATTACTACGTTTATTAGCATTACATGAGAATGATTTAATGCCTCGTGAACTTGCTTTAACAAAAATTTGGAGAGATGATAACTATTTTACATCTAGAAGTATGGATGTTTATATAGCAAAACTTAGAAAATATTTAAAAGTAGATCCTAATGTTGAAATTTTAAATATTCACGGAGAAGGATTTAGATTAGTAGTTAATAAAGACTAGTTTTAGTTTAATTTACAATAAAAAAGGTCAGCTAATTATTAGCTGACCTTTTTTTTTACTACATAGTATTTTTTATGGACGTTATAATTTTTTCTAAAGGAGCTAAATAGTCAAACCAAAGTGTGTCGTTGTTTCTTTTAAACCAGGTTAATTGTCGTTTAGCAAATCTTCGGCTATTTTTTTTAATTTCAGAAATGGCAAAATCTAAAGTCCATTTTTCATCTAAATAATTAAAAATTTCTTTGTAACCAACCGTATTTAATGCATTTAAATGTTTATGTTCAACTAAAGATTTAACTTCATCAATTAAACCATTTTCAACCATAATATCTACACGCTTATTAATACGATTGTAAATAATCTCTCTATCTGCTGTTAGACCAATTGTAATTGTTTTAAATGGTCTTTTGTTTTTTTCTTTATTTAAAAACGAAGAATATGGTTTGTTTGTTCCTATACAAATTTCTAAAGCACGAATAACACGATGTGGATTATCAATAGCAATTGTATTATAAGCAACTATATCTAAATTTTTAAGCTGAAGCTGAAGCGCTTCCAAACCTTCCTTTTTAAGTGTATAATTAAGTTGTTCTCTAATTTTTGGATCTACATCAGGAAAATAGTCTAACCCTTTTGTCACAGCATCTACATACAAACCTGAGCCGCCAACCATAATTACTATATCATGCTTTTGATGTAGCTCTTCAATTTTTTTTAGCGCTTCTTTTTCAAAAGCACCAACATTGTAATCTTCTGTAATGGATTTATGATGAATAAAATGATGCGGAGCAGCAGCTAATTCTTCTTCTGTTGGAGCAGCAGTACCAATACTCATTTCTTTAAAAAACTGTCTAGAATCTGCCGAAATAATTTCAGTCTTAAAATAATTTGCCAGTTTTATACTAAGCGCTGTTTTGCCAATTGCTGTAGGACCAACAACAGAAATTAAATATTTTTTATTGTTCAAAATTAATGAAGGTTATTACCGCAGGTTTTACAAAAATTAGCATCGTTATCATGGTCTGTTTCAAGACAATTACTGCAAATTTGTGTGTTTGTTCTTATTTGTTTTACTGTTGGTTTTTTTATGGTTTGCGTGTTCTCTTTATAATTTTTAGAATATTCTACAGATACAATTCCTGTAGGAATAGCGATAACACCATAACCAATAATCATTATTATTGAAGAAATTAATTGACCTAATGCTGTAGCAGGAGCAATATCGCCATAACCTACAGTTGTAAGTGTAACTATTGCCCAGTATACGCTTCTTGGTATGCTTGTAAAGCCGCTATCTTGACCACTTTCTACTATGTACATTACAGCGCCTAGAATAACACAAACTATAAGCACAAAAAATACAAATACAGCTATTTTTGCACGACTTGCTCTAAGCGCTTTAATAAGGTTATTAGACTCACCAACATATCGTGCTAATTTTAAAATTCTAAATACGCGCATTAATCGTAATGCTCTAAAGGCTATTAAAGAGTGCGATCCGAGTATAAAAAAGGATAAATATTTAGGAATTGTAGATAATAAATCTATGACTCCGTAAAAACTAAAAATGTATTTTTTAGGCTGAGTTACTACAGCTATACGTGCAATATATTCTATAGTAAAAAGTATGGTTATGACCCATTCTGCTGCATTTAAAAAATCGATATATTTTGCAGCAAACTCTTCTACACTTTCAAGCATAACTAAAATTATACTTGTAATTATTAGAAGTAGTAAAATAATGTCAAACAATTTTCCGGCAGGTGTATCTGCTTCATAAATAATTTCATGAAGTTTCTCTTTCCAGTTATTTTGTTTGTTGGCTTTCATATAATTAAAAGTACAATTAAAATTATAATTGAATGATTTTTAGACGCTTATTACGTCTTAAATAGCTTTGTATGATATGTTGTTGATCTCTATTATTTTCCATTGGTGTGATAATAGATTCCAAAATTTCTAAATTATTAATTTGATAATTTAGACTGTAAAAACCAAACCCTTTAAAAATGCCATTTTTAATTAAAATAGCACTACGCTCGTCAACATCACGACCTCGATCTATAATCACCATATTTTGTTGGTCGTAACTATGTTTTTTTAATAATTGATTAACGCGATTATTGTAGTCTTCTGCTGATTCTTGTTGTATACAAGCACCTTCACATTTTTTTAATTCGTAGTTAAAACAGCTTGTATTAGTTTTATAAATACCTGTAAGTTTTTGGCAAAGATTATAATCTTCTATAGCTTTTTCTAAAAAGTGTTTACCGCTTTGTCTGTTGCTAAACGTTGTAATATTAGCTTTGTCTTTATAGGCTTTATCAATGGTTAGATTTATATAACCTTTATGGTCTGTAAAACTGTAAAGTGCATGTGTAAAAATATTACGTCTTAACGCTCTATTAAAAGCAGGTTTTGTTTTTTTAATTTCTTCACTTTCTTTTAAAAGCGCAACTAATTCGCTTCCTGTTTTTTCAAAAGTAACTGCAGCGACTAAACTTTGAATTTTTTTTGACTTTGGATTTGTACCAGTAAAATGTTGATTAACGCGGTTTTTGATGTTTTTACTTTTACCAATGTAAATAATTTCTCCGTCCGATTTATGAATGTAATACACGCCAGTTTCACTAGGTAAATCTTGTACTATATCTATTAACCTTGGTTCCATTTGAAATTTAGGCTCTTTTCTAACGGACTCTTGTATAATGTTTTTATTAGTGTCTTTATCTAATAATAGCTGAAATAATTTAACCGTCGCTTTTGCATCTCCTGCTGCACGATGCCTATCGCTTACAGGTATTCCTAAAGCGCGAACAAGTTTACCTAAACTATAGCTTTTTTGGTCTGGAATTAAATCTTTAGAAAGCTCTACAGTGCATAAGGTTTCACGTTCGTAATCAAAACCTAATCGTTTAAATTCTGTACGAAGTATGCGATAATCAAATTTCGCATTGTGAGCTACTAATATGGTATTTTCGGTAATTTCTACGATACGTTTAGCAACTTCATAAAACTTAGGTGCATTTTTAAGCATATTACTATTAATCCCTGTAAGATTAACCACAAAAGGTTGAATCTCTCTTTCGGGATTGACTAAACTTATAAATTGATCTACAACTTTATGCCCATCAAATTTATAAATAGCAATTTCGGTAATACCTTCTTCATTGTATTTACCGCCTGTAGTTTCTATGTCGACTATCGTATAAATAGAAATATATCTTTTAATTATTATAATTTCTTTCGCCAAAAATACTACTTCCAACGCGAACCATTGTACTACCGCATTCTATAGCTAATTTATAATCGCCACTCATGCCCATGCTAATAGTTTGCAAGTTGCAATTTGAAGTTTGTATTGTTTTTAAATCTTCAAAAGCAGATTTTAAGCGTAAAAACTCTTCTTTTATTTGGTCTTTATTATCTGTAAATGTTGCCATTCCCATAAGACCAACGATGTTTATGTTTTTTAATTCTGAAACGGTTTCAGAAAGCAATAATTCTTCAGCATCTTTAATGCGCATCCCAAACTTACTATCTTCTTCAGCAATTTTAATTTGAAGCAAACAGTTAATTATCCTATCGTGTTTTAAGGCTTGTTTGTTTATTTCTTTTAGTAGTTTAAGACTATCTACACCATGAATTAAATCTACAAACTCTGCCATATATTTTACCTTATTACGCTGTACATGACCAATCATATGCCATTTGATATCTTTTGGCATTTCCTGATACTTATCTGCCATTTCTTGAATTTTGTTTTCTCCAAAAATGCGTTGTCCAGTGTTGTAAGCTTCCATTAGATCGCTTACAGGTTTTGTTTTAGATACAGCTACAAGTGTAACATGATCTGGTAATGTTTGTTTTATAGTATCTAAGTTTTGTTTTATGCTCATAGATTAAATTGAATTAAAACTCATAAATAGTAACGCCACTTCTTAATTTAGGTTCTATATATGTGCTTTTTGGTGGCATTGTTAGATTTTGGTCTGCGATAAGTTTCATTTGCTCAATGGTTGCAGGAATCATACCAAATCCAACTTTAAAAGTGTTACTATCTACCATACTTTTTAAATTAACAATGTCTTTTTTACCGCTTAAATACATAATGCGATTATCGTTTCTTAAATCTGTAATGCCTAAAATTGGTTCTAAGATAGTTTTGTATAGTATTTGCGCATCTAATTGATCTAAAGCGGTATTAAAAATATAATTAGATTTTCTTAAATACAACGAATAAAACTCGCCATCTAAATACATACTAAAATGATGTTGTTTAGAAGGTTGATAAGGCATAATACCTCTGTTTTCTATTCTAAACATCGTATCTAGTTGAATTAAAAATTCTTCTTTAGATAATCCGTTTAAATCTTTAACCAAGCGATTAAATTGATTAATTTTTAATTCTTCTTCACAGATTAAATAACTCATAAAATAATTATAAGTTTCGTTTCCTGTATGTTGTAGATTGTTAGATTTTAAATCTTCACAAAGTAACTTTGAAGACGAAGATCTATGATGTCCATCTGCAATATATAATGTTTTTATTTTGCTAAACGCATCGCTAATAGCGTTTATATCTTCGGGATTATCAATTAACCAAAGGTAATGCGTATCGCGGTAAGTTGTAGTAAACTCAAACTCTGCACGTTCCTTTTGTTTTTCCTTAATAATCGCACTAATAGTATTATTTTTAGGATAGGTAAGTAGTACAGGCTCTGCATTAAACCCTACTGTTTTTAAATAATCTTTAAAAATAACTTCTCTAGACGCAATGGTATCTTCGTGTTTTTTTATAACGTTGTTGTTATAATCTTCAACACTTGCAGCTGCAACAATACCATTAAACTCTTGATTATCTCTATCTACAATTTTGTAAATGTAATAACAAGGTGATTGATCTTGAATAAAAATACCATCTTCTTTAAACTCTAAATACCTGTTTTTTACAAGATTGTATCTAGCTTCTCCAGAAATTTCTTTATCATATTTATAACCAGGATTAACAATATGTAAAAAAGAAAACGGATTATAATCTAGTCTTGCTTCACGTTCGGCTTGCGTATAGCTTTGGTACGATCTTGAAGCAACTAGACTTACTTTGTCTCTTGTTGGTCTTACAGCTTTAAATGGTAAAATTTTACTCATAAACAAAAACAAAATAAGGTAAATATCAACTTTAGTTGATTTTACCTTATTGTCTGATTATTATTTAATTAACTAAATTGTTTTGAAACGTTTTCAGCTTTTCTACTTTCTGAATAATCGTAAAAACCTTCACCAGATTTCACACCTAATTTACCTGCACGAACCATATTTACTAATAATGGGCAAGGTGCATATTTAGGATTTTTAAATCCGTTGTACATCACTTCTAAAATAGATAAACATACATCAAGACCTATAAAATCTGCTAATTGTAATGGTCCCATTGGATGTGCCATACCTAACTTCATTACGGTATCAATTTCGGTAACACCAGCAACACCATTGTATAACGTTTCGATAGACTCGTTAATCATTGGCATTAAAATACGGTTGGCAACAAAACCAGGATAATCATTAACTTCTACAGGAACTTTACCTAAAGTTTTAGATAATTCCATAATGGTATTTGTAACCTCATCTGTCGTGTTGTAACCTCTAATAATTTCTACTAATTTCATGATTGGTACAGGATTCATAAAATGCATACCAATCACTTTGTCTGGTCTGTTGGTTACAGCAGCAATTTGTGTGATAGAAATAGAAGATGTGTTTGTTGCTAAGATGGTATCTTCTGGACAAACATCACTTAATTGCTTAAAGATTTTAAGTTTTAAATCTACATTTTCGGTAGCTGCTTCTACAACTAAACCAACATTTTTAACGCCATCTTCTGTTGTCGTAAACGTGGTGATATTTGCTAAAGTTTCAGCTTTATCAGCTTCTGTAATTTTTTCTTTAGCGACCATGCGATCTAAATTTTTTGCAATGGTATCCATACCTCTTTTTAAAGAAGCATCGCTAATGTCTATTAAATTAACTTTAAATCCTGATTGGGCAAAGGTATGGGCAATACCGTTACCCATTGTTCCTGCGCCAATAACTGCTACATGTTTCATGTTTGTATGTTGAATTTTATTTCCGCGAAAGCGAAATTTTTAAATTATAAATTAGTTTAAAATTGATCGATAATCATTGTGGCTACACGTAAAGCTTCTGTACCATCGTGTAACGTTACAACTGGTGTTGTATTAGTGTTTATGGCGTTGGCAAAACTTTCCAGCTCGTCTAAAATGGCGTTGTTAGCCGAAATTTCTGGATTGTCAAAATAGATTTGCTTTTTAATACCTTCGGCATTTTGTAAAATCATATCAAAATCGCCAGGTTGTTCTGGTGCGTCTTTCATTTTTACGACTTCACATTTCTTTTCTAAAAAGTCTACCGAAATGTATGCATCACGCTGGAAAAAACGTGTTTTACGCATGTTTTTAAGTGAAATTCTGCTAGCTGTAATATTTGCAACGCAACCGTTAACAAACTCGATACGCGCATTTGCAATATCTGGCGTGTCACTAATTACCGAAACGCCACTTGCAGACACGTTTTTAACTTTAGATTTTACAACGCTTAAAATAACGTCTATATCGTGAATCATTAAGTCTAAAACTACAGGTACGTCTGTACCACGCGGATTAAATTCGGCCAATCGATGTGCCTCAATAAACATTGGGCTATCTAATTGGTCTTTTACTGCTGTAAATGCAGGATTAAAACGCTCTACATGACCAACTTGACCTTTTACACCGTGTTCTGCCACCAAAGTTCTAATAGCTTCGGCTTCTTGTACAGTGTTAGTAATTGGTTTTTCAATAAAGATATGTTTGCCTTTTTTTATGGCTTGTCTAGCGCAGTCAAAGTGAGATAATGTTGGTGTAACAATATCTACAACATCTACAGCGTCTATTAATTGTTCTATAGTTTCAAAATATTTGTAGCCAAATTCAGCTTCTACTTTTTTACCGTTTTCTTGGTCTGCATCGTAAAAACCTACTAATTCAAATTTTTCTGATTGTTTAAGTAGTCTTAAATGAATTTTTCCAAGGTGACCAGCACCTAATACACCAGCTTTAAGCATAGATTATTCTGTTTTTAACAAAAATAAGTTTTTTAAACAGTTTTTTAAATGAATTTGATAATTAAATCTTTGATTTAAGAAGAATTTATAAATTGAAAATTTTTATTTTGAGCTTTAAAATTTTAAAGTAATTTTAGCCTTCTAAACTAGCCCATATTTTGAAAGATACGTTTAAACATAAAGGATTAAGACAGAAACTAGTAGCAGTTTTAAAAGCAAAAGGTATTACTAATAACGATGTTTTAAATGCTATTGGTAAAATACCTAGACACTTATTTATGGATTCTAGTTTTTTGGATCATGCGTATCAAGATAAGGCGTTTCCTATTGCGGCAGATCAAACCATATCGCAGCCTTATACGGTAGCATTTCAAACCGAATTAATGCAAGTAAAACGTGGCGATAAAGTCTTAGAAATTGGTACAGGTAGCGGTTATCAAACTGCTGTGTTATGCGAGCTTGGCGCTAAAGTGTATAGTATAGAAAGACAACACGAATTATTTAAACTAACCAGTCGTTTTTTACCAAAAATAGGCTATCGTGCTAAAAAACTAATTTTTGGTGATGGCTACAAAGGATTGGTAGAAGAAGCACCTTTTGATAGTATTATTGTTACTGCTGGCGCGCCATTTGTGCCAAAACCCTTATTAGCACAACTTAAAATTGATGGTCGTTTAGTGATTCCTGTTGGAGATAACGTACAAACCATGACACTTTTTGTTAGAAAAGGGCAAACCGATTTTGAAAAAACTGAGTTTGGCGAGTTTAGATTTGTACCGCTATTGGAGGATAAGAATTAGTGGTTTGGAAGGTTAGTTTAACGTGTTGGAATCTTAAAAGTAACGAACCAAACTATAGTTATATTACATAAATTTTCGGTTTTACTAATCTAATAAAAAAGCACAAATCTTTTGATTTGCGCTTAGACTTTTATTTTTTAAATACACCGTCTTCCGTAATCATTTCTGTTATGTTTAAAGTTGGTAATATAAATTCATTAAACTTAGTGTTTTCTGTCTTTGAGTGTAAAATTCCTCTTGTTGTGCCAACAGTTATCATTGCTAAGTGTGCCATAAATCCTTTTGGGATTCGCACTTTATCTTTATTGTCAAATTCTTTCCAAAACTCTGATGATATATCAAACTCGCACGAAACTTCGATAATTAAAAAAGGGTTCTGATCCTGCTCAAATTCTATCTTAACTAAAGATATGATAGCAGCATTTTTTGAATCTATCCCAAAGCCGAGATTTGTTTCAATGGTGAAATCATCTTTTTCACTACTATATGAGTCATCAATAATAGCAAATTGCTGAGTATTAATTTTATTAAGTTTAAAACCTATCTTATCCATTAACTACGTTACTATATTCGTTAGATTGGTAATGATTTTTAGTTGTTCTAAAATTGCAATTTATTACGTTGTCAAATTTCTTATAATCCCTTGTAGAAGATTGATTTTTATTAAATATAGATTCGCTTTGAGCAACAATTTCTATCTTAGTTTTATTAAGTCCTAAATCAATAATTTTGATATTAAGAGCTTTTTGAATTTTAGAGATAGTTTCAATATTTAATTTTTCAGTACCCTTTAGTAATTTACTTACATATTGTGGTGAGCAATCTAATACTTCTGCTAATTCTTTTTGATTTTTAGGAAATATTTCTTTTTTCTTATTAGTTCTCAAAACTGAAAGAATTTTTATTGCTATAGAAAATGAAATATCTAACCAATCTTGATTTTCTTGGCGATACTTAGCTTTTTCTAACCAACCAGATTTTTCTTCTGAAATTAGAGTTTTAAATATGTCTAAGTTGTTTTTCATAATTAAAAGAATATTTCTTGAAAACTGTCTGCATCATAAACACCTTGTTCTTTAAGGTAATCTCTGCATTTGTTTATTTTAATCAATTCTTTGTTTGTGTGAGGTTTATGTTGCATTAAGTGCTGATTATCAAATTTGATAGCTCCACCAGTAATTACATAGTTGTTTTCATCAATTTTGATTGCATATAGACGAAGCCACCTATTTCTTGCCTTTTGTTGAGAAAGTTCTTTTGCGGTAAATTCATTATTGTTCAGGTTTTTAAAAAGCTCATTTAATTGATTTGGATTAGAATTTGCTAATTCCAGTAATTTTTCTCTTAAAAAAACGGCTTCACTTTTTACTTTTTCAATTGCTTCTTCTATAGTAATCGAAATCTCATTTTCATTTTCTTCAAAAAAATCACTCAAAAATACTGGGTCTTCCCATTCATCAAATACTCTTTCTAACTCATCTGGTAAGTCGTCATTATATTTGAATGCAAATAAGCATGGTACAAATGTATCAATTATTTTCATTAAATCAACCTGTAGATTTACTTTTTTGTCAAATTTAACTAGTTTTTAGGAAATAGTATTGAGTTTATATTTAAAATAAACAACAAGATATTAACAATTCTACATTTTATTTTCATATGTATTTATCCTATTAAAAAAAGTATAGATAATGCAAGTTTTCAACTCGCCTTATCATTATCAAACGAAGTTAATTGATTTTTTATTCAAAATCAAATCTAGATTTACAGCGCAAGTTCATTTAAAAACTAAACCCAAACAAAAAGGTATCATTAACCAATCCGCTTCCAGAATAAGCGCGCACATAATCTACACGTAAAAATCTAACTTTTCCCCAACCTAAGTTACTTAAACCTATTGAGAACTCGTTGTAAGGCTTGTTTTCTTTAGTTAATGCAGCATTGTAGCCTAATACCAAATTGTAGTTTAATTTATTTATTAAAGGGATTTTATTTAAAATATAGCCTTTAAAGTTGTGCTCTGCATGGATTTCGGCATAGTTGTTATTGGTACTTAAATCGTAATACGGTAAGATTTTAAAACTGTTTATATAATTACCATCCATAACAATATTGGTTTGGTTACCGTTAAAGTGATGATAATCCATAAAAGCAATATTATCTGCATTATTAAATACGCCAGCTTTTAAATAGTAAGTTAAATCTCCTTTGTTACTTAAGTTGACATTTTGATATAATTGCGCTTTAAACAAATCAAAATTGTAGTTGCTAATGCTGCTACCAAATCCTTTTTCGTAACCTAAAAATAAGGTTGGAATTTTACTATTTGGGATGTTATATTTTCCGTTAGGATAACTCAAATAGTTTTGACCAAAATTAATACGTGTGTTTAAATTTAATTTATAAATATGATGATTTGCAAAAGAAGGAATACCGTATGCTGTAGGATCTACTGGATTGTTACTGGTATATACTCTGTCTGCTTTTGGGTACCAAGCTTGATCTGTAGTATTAAAAAGCGATTTTCGGTTATTGTAACTTAAATTAGAGTAGAAGTGAAGCCCATTGACTAACTCTTGACTATAATTTGCTTGTACGTAACTACGGTCGTAAAGCTTTAAATAATTTTTTTCAACCCATAAAGAATACGATGTATTTAATAAAGGCAAACTAGTTAAACTTGGATTAAATTGCTCTACTTTACTACCACCAGAAAGCGATACGAATGCACGATTTTTATTGTTGAATCTATAATTTATAGTTCCCGTGCCTCGTAATCTATCGTCTGCAAAACCATAATTGACATCAGATTTTATGTTGAAATATTTTTCGCTGTCTTTATAACGTTTTGTATAATCTGCGGTTATTGTCCCGTTCCAACCTTGCACAGTATTAAATTGAATTGCTGAAATTGGAGATGAAATTGAAAAACGTTTCTTTTTAAACGAATTTTTATACGTGTAACCGCCTAAAATATCACCAAGTTTAAATTTGTTTTCTGCTTGATCTACCGAATCTAAGTAAGGCTGAGATTCTCTAACCAATTGTATGCTATCTTTTTTAATGTAGTCTTTAACCTCTGCATCTGTAAGTGGTACAGGTCGTTTTTCTTGCCAATATAAGCTGTCTTTTTTGTTGGCGTTATCTTTAAATGAAAGAATCTCACGCGAGAAATTGTTCTTATCTAAGTTAGGATTAAAATCATAGTCGCTGTAAACTGCAGTAAAACGTCCGCTACCATTAAAGCCCATAAAACCAAAGGTAAAATCGAATATTTGAGAAATTTTTCCCCAAACTTTTTCGTCTTCAAAATAAGAAAAGGACTGATTTATTGTAAATAAATCTACAGGTGCAATTTGCGCTTGTTGTCCAGTAATGTTAAGTTCTAAACCAAATAAACTCCATTGGTCTTCTACAATATAAATAAAACCGTCAAAGGTTTTGTCGTTTTTACGCTTTGGTAAAACTTCAATTTTATTGACTAAATGACCAGAATCATCATAAAACGTACCGACTAACTTGTAGTTGTAATAATTAAAGGCGAAGTTTGCAATTGGAGAGACGATTTCGGTTTCAAGACTTATGGTGTTTTCGTAAAAATTAAAGTCGACATCTGTCGCATTATTAAAACTAAAACCATTGCTGTTACCACTAACTTTAGATGCTGTAATGGTTTCTTTTAGAGGTTTTGGCGATAATTTTTCTAGTTTAGAAATGGTTTCAGAAAGATAGATAATACCACTTCTGGTCGAGTCTAAGCTACCTTCAAGATCGCCAATTTCTTGACCAAAAATCTTTTCTGGTGCATCTTTTAGTTGTAATAATCCTCTGGAATAAAAGTCAGCAGTATACGTATTGTATTTTTCTAGATTTTCTTTTCTTTTGGCGATTGTGTTTCTAATAATTTGTATTGCAGGATCTTCTTTTGCATCAAGCAAAACTTCGTCTAAACTAATATCTTCGTCTTCTAAAACAGCGTCTAACGTAAAAGGAAAACTGTTGATAATCACAGTCTTTTTTAATGTTTTAAATCCTAAATATTGAAACACTACAGTGTAATTTCCTGTGTTTTTAATATCTAATTGGTAATAACCGTCGTTGTTTGTGGTTGTGCCTTTACGTGTGTTTTCAACAAAAATATTGACTACCGCAAGTGGTTGGTTTTCTTTAGACGTTACAGTTCCTACAACTTGTGCAGAAAGTTTAATACAAAATAATAGGAGTAAAAGAAGTAAAGATTTTTTCATTATGTTGGTTTTATAGTATAGACGCAATTTTTACCTTAATGGTTGCCTATATAAAAACCAAACTTAATTTTTTTTGAGAAACAATTTAAAAATCAGTGTCTTAAATTAATTATAAATTTTCTTGATACGATCTAGATTACGCTTGTTATCACGGTCTTTTATAGTTTCTCTTTTATCGTAAAGCTTTTTACCTTTAGCTAAGGCTATATCTAGCTTTGCAAGACCTCTTTCGTTGATAAATAAACGTAGTGGAATGATAGTTAAACCAGACGTATTAACTTCTTTTTCTAACTTTTTAAGCTCACGTCTGTTAAGTAATAATTTACGCTCTGCTTTAGGTTTGTGGTTATAATAATTACCAAAAACATACTCTTGTATGGTCATATTGATTACAAATAATTCGCCACGGTCATTAAACTCGCAAAAGCTTTCGGCAATAGAAGCTTTGCTGTCTCTAATGGATTTAATTTCGGTACCAGTTAGGACAATTCCAGCAGTGTATTTGTCTAAAATTTCATATTGAAATTTAGCTTTTTTATTAAGTATGTTTATTTTCTTTTGCATTAGGGCAAAGTTACTAATTATATTATTGAATGCTTAACAAATAATCTGTTTTAGATTGATTTTTTATGGTAACTATATAAAGGTTTCCATTAACAGAGTCGTTTATATTTTGATATTTTTCTTCATTTAAAACTTTATTGACAAACGAAAGAGTTGTATTGCTGTGTCCAACCACTAAAACGGTTTTTCCTTTAGTATTATTAATAAACTCTTTACTGTACAACTCATTAGGCTTGTAAAACTGAATGGGAATATTTTGTTTATTGGCAGTTGGCTGAGCTGTTTGTATAGTTCTGTTATAATTAGTTGAATATATTTTGTCTAATGTAATGTGCTTAAAAACGTTACTCCATTTTTTAGCTCTTTTGTGACCTTCAATAGTTAAATTAGGGTTTTTATTTGAAGGATTAGAGCGATCTTTTTCTGCGTGTCTTATAAAATAATAAGAAGTGGTTTTAACTGTATTCTTTTCTTTTGATTCTGATGTTTGTTGACAAGAAAAAAAAGTTAAGGTTATTAATAGGAATAAAAAATGTCTCATGTTTTATTTAGGCTAGTTCTAAAGCAATTTCAATCATTTCAGAAAACGTAGTTTCGCGTTCTTCGCTAGTTGTTCTTTCTCCTGTAACTAAAGAATCAGAAATGGTTAAGATTGTAAGCGCATTAACTTTATGTTTTGCTGCTACAGTATATAAGCCTGCAGTTTCCATTTCTACACAAAGTAACCCGAATTTTGACCATTTTTTATACGATTCAAAATCGTCTGCATAAAATTCGTCACTAGTAAAAATATTTCCTGCTTTAATAGGAATATTTTTGGCTCTAGCTACGTTAACAGCTTTTTCAAATAATTCAAAATTAGCTGTAGGTGCATAATCTGCGCCACCAAAACGTAGCTCGTTTAATCCAGAATTAGAAGATGCCGCCATAGCAATAACAATGTCTCTAATTTTTACATGTTCTTGATAGGATCCAGCGCTACCAACTCTTATTAGGTTTTTAACGCCGTATTCTGTAATAAGCTCGTGTGCATAAATAGAAATACTAGGTACGCCCATACCTGTTCCCATAACAGATATTTTATTGCCTTTATAAGTGCCAGTGTAGCCAAACATGTTTCTTACACGGTTAAAGCAAACTGGGTTTTCAAGAAAAGTTTCTGCAATCCATTTAGCACGTAAAGGATCACCAGGAAGTAATATGGTTTCTGCTATTTCGCCTTTTTTGGCTTCTATATGTACGCTCATTTTTTTTAGTTAAAAGTATTTAAAGTGTCTAAAATATTTAGAGTTGTGATTAATAATTACCTTCTTCGGCTTTTTGACCTGTAACAATTGCAATGCCGTTAGATGTTCCGATACGCTCTGCACCAGCTTCTATGTAGGCTTTTGCGGTTTCGGTATCTCTAATTCCGCCAGAAGCTTTAATTTTTACATTGCATTTTTGGGCAACACTTTTCATTATTTCAACGTCATGTATTGTTGCGCCACCAGTACCAAAACCAGTAGATGTTTTGATAAAATCTGCTCCAGAGTTAATGGCTAACTCACTAGCCTTTATAATTTCAATTTCTTCTAAATAACAAGTTTCTAAAATGACTTTTAGTATGTTATTTGGCATAACTTGTTTTACAGCTTCTATGTCTTGCCAAACGGCATCAAATTTTTTACTTTTTAAGAAACCAACGTTAATTACCATATCAATTTCATCTGCACCATCTTTTAGGGCTTGTTTGGTTTCTTCAACTTTTGCTTTTGTACTCATAGCGCCTAACGGAAAGCCTATGACGCTACATACTTTAACATCTGAGTTGTTTAATTGAGTTTTAGCTAAACTAACATAGCAACTATTAACACAAACGGAGAAAAATTTGTGCTTTTTTGCTTCGTCGCATAGGTTAATAATATCTTGCTCTGTAGCTGTAGCTTTTAGAAGTGTGTGGTCTATATATGTGTTTAAAGAATTCATGTAAATTAATATTATGATATAAAGTTATATAAATTTTACACAGAATAATAATCTAATGGATGTTCATTTTTAAGATGTAGTAAAAACTTTTGAAAAGCATGATAAAAGTCAGTTTTTAAGCTCTAAGACTGCTATAAATTTGTGTCAGTAACTAAAACAAATATTACGACATGAAAAAAATATTATTACCATTTGTATTAATTTTATTAATATCTTTTAATCTAAAAGCGCAAGAAAAATTAGAAACTAATGACAGTTATACTAAATTTCAAGTAAGACTTAGAGCTATAGCAGTGGTACCTAATGAATCTGCATCTATTGACGTTATAGGAGGTGACGCAACCATTACTAATGATTATGTACCAGAATTAGACTTAACTTATTTTTTTACTGAAAATATTGCAGCAGAGTTAATTTTAGGAACTACACAACATGACGTTAAAGCTGTTTCTACAGTTGTTGGAGATATTCCTTTGGGAGATGTAAGATTACTACCACCTACATTAACATTACAATATCATTTTTTAGGAGAACAAATAAAACCTTATGTTGGAGCAGGTATTAATTATACCTTATTTTACGACGAAAATTCGGGACCTATTGCAGATAAAGTTACTTATGATAATGCTTTAGGTTTTGCTTTTCAGTTAGGTTTTGATTTTAAAATTACAGATAAGTGGTTTTTTAATGTGGATGCAAAATACTTATTATTAAATACTGATGTAACTGTTGATGCGACATCAGCTTTAGGAGCTACAGTAGATGCAGATGTTGATATTAATCCTTTTATAGCAGGAGTTGGTATTGGATATAAATTATTTTAATTATAAAAAAAGTAAATTTTGGTATTAAATTATTATTTTAAGAGTTAGTTAGTTTAACCAAAATTTTCGAAAAGCCACTTTGAAAAAAGTGGCTTTTTTTGATACTATAATATCACTACAAATGCTAAATACTAGTAATTATTTTTAAACAATTTTTTCTACCCAATTAATAGCATCTGTTAGATTATTAAAAATTTCAAAAGGCTTATTAAAAAATTGTTTTTCAAACTCAGCGCTTTGTCTCATTTTTAAATCATTTGGTATAACAGCGATAGCAACTAAATTAGACATTTTTTCAACTTCTTTGTAAACTAAAGGGTTAACAGAATAAGATGTTACTCTGTTAGAAATGTATACCATTTTCTTGTTTTTAAAATGTTCTTCTAGAATTAATTTTAATTCTTCCGTTTCCTCTAAATCAATCTTTACACCTTCTTTTACTTGTTTAATTAAAAAATCATCAAAAACAAAAACTTCGGCGTGACTGATATTGTAATAGTTGATAATGCCCATATTGTTTTGATTTGTAATAAGTTACTTGCTTATTAAGGTACAAAATAATATGTTACTATTGTGTTAAAAAAAAAGCAACGCGCCACTTGTAAGAAAAGTATTGCGTTGCTTTTTCAACTAACCAACCAATTATGAAAACGGTCTAAACTTTATAATATTATATGTCTTTTTAGTATTAACAGAACTTTATGAAATTATAATTCGTCTTCAACTAAATCGCCTTGATTTCTAAATACAAGTTCACCGTCAAACGCATCTAGTAAAATGATACTATCTGTATTTATTTTTCCAGCTAAAATCTCTTTACTTAATTGATTTAATACTTCTTTTTGTATTACTCGTTTTACTGGTCTTGCTCCATATTCCGGATTATAACCTTTTTCTGCTAAGTATTCTATCGCTTCTGGTGTAGCGTCAAAAGTTATTCCTTGATTAGCAATCATTTTAGTTACACTTTTTAATTGTAATCCTACAATTTGTGTAATGTTGTCTTGTGTTAAAGGTGTAAACATTATTGTATCGTCTATACGGTTTAAAAACTCTGGACGTACCGTTTGTTTTAGTAATCCTAACACATCTACTTTTGCAGCTTCCATAGCAGATTCTACATCTTTGGTAGCTTCAAAACGTTCTTGTATAATGTGACTTCCCATGTTTGAAGTCATGATTATAATGGTGTTTTTAAAGTCAGCCATCCTACCTTTATTGTCAGTTAAATGACCTTCGTCTAAAACTTGTAATAGAATATTGAACGTATCCGGATGTGCTTTTTCAATTTCGTCTAACAATACCACTGAATAAGGTTTACGTCTTACTGCTTCGGTTAATTGTCCTCCTTCGTCATAGCCAACATATCCTGGAGGCGCACCAACTAATCTACTAACGGCATGACGTTCTTGATACTCGCTCATATCTATTCTTGTCATTGCGTTTTCGTCATCAAAAAGATACTCGGCTAATGCTTTTGCCAATTCGGTTTTACCAACACCTGTTGTTCCTAAAAATAGGAATGTACCAATTGGTTTTTGTTGGTTTTGTAAACCTGCTCGACTACGTCTAACCGCATCACTTACTGCTTCTATAGCTTCGTCTTGACCAACAACACGTTTATGAAGCTCGTCTTCAAGTTTTAAAAGCTTTTCGCGTTCGCTTTGAAGCATTTTTGTAACAGGAATACCTGTCCATTTTGCAACAACTTCCGCAATATCATCATAATTAACTTCTTCTTTAATTAAGCTATGTTCTGATTGCGATTGTAAGTCTTTTTGAAGGCTTTCCAGTTTTTCTTGAGCTTCTTTTATTTTACCATATCTAAGCTCGGCTACTTTACCATAGTTACCTTCTCGTTCTGCACGTTCGGCTTCAAGTTTAAAGTTTTCAATATCTTGTTTTGTGTTTTGGATATTGTCTACAACTTCTTTTTCGCTTTTCCATTTGGCGTTAATCTCGTTACGTTCTTCTTTAAGATTAGCAAGATCACTTCTTAAAGATTTCAGTTTTACTTCATCTTTTTCGCGCTTAATGGCTTCAATCTCAATTTCTAACTGCATTATTTTTCTGTCTAAAACATCAAGTTCTTCTGGTTTAGAATTGATCTCCATACGTAGTTTTGAAGCTGCTTCGTCCATTAAATCGATAGCTTTATCTGGTAAAAATCTGTTGGTAATATAACGTTGTGATAACTCTACAGCGCCAATAATAGCTTCGTCTTTAATACGTACTTTATGATGCGTTTCGTATTTTTCTTTAATACCTCTAAGTATAGAAATGGCGCTTTCTGTATCTGGCTCGTCTACCATTACTTTTTGAAAACGACGTTCTAAAGCTTTGTCTTTTTCGAAGTATTTTTGATACTCGTCAAGTGTTGTTGCACCAATAGATCTTAACTCACCACGTGCTAATGCAGGTTTTAGGATGTTTGCTGCATCCATTGCACCTTGCCCGCCACCAGCACCAACAAGCGTATGGATTTCGTCTATGAAAAGTACAATATCACCTTCGCTAGTGGTTACTTCTTTGATTACTGCTTTAAGACGCTCTTCAAATTCACCTTTAAATTTAGCACCTGCAATAAGTGCACCCATGTCTAGAGCAAAAATTTGCTTTTCTTTTAAGTTTTCTGGTACATCGCCATCTACAATACGATGTGCTAAACCTTCGGCAATAGCGGTTTTACCAGTGCCAGGTTCACCTACCAAAATAGGGTTGTTTTTGGTACGACGCGATAAAATTTGTAAAATACGTCTTATCTCTTCGTCACGACCAATTACTGGATCAAGCTTACCATCTTTAGCTAATTGATTTAGGTTTTTTGCGTACTTGTTTAAAGAATTATAAGTATCTTCTTGACTTTGAGACGTTACACGATCACCTTTTCTAAGCTCTTCTATAGCAGCTTTTAGACCTTTTTCTGTCACGCTTTGGTCTTTAAGCATTTGAGCAATCTTGCTATTAGATTTTAAGATAGCTAAGATTAAATGCTCTACAGACACAAAGTCGTCTTTCATGTTTTTTGCAATGATAGACGCTTCGTTTAGTGTTTTTCCAGCTTCGCGAGATAACATTAGATCTGCGCCAGAGACTTTTGCAAAACTTTCTAGTTGTTTGTCCAAAGCTTGTTTTAGTACAGTTGTGTTAACATTTAGTTTTTTTAATAAGAATGGTAACACGTTTTCATCAACTTCTAAGATACCTTTAAAAAGGTGTTCGTTTTCTATTTGTTGATGACCATAACTTTGCGCAATTTGTTGCGATTGTTGTATGGCTTCTTGCGATTTTATTGTATAATTGTTTAAGTTCATTTTTTTAAAATTTAGCAATGTTTGATTGCTTTATTTCAATTATCTTACCAATAGTATTTTAACGACAAAATGTCTGTTATCTACTGGTTTTTAGTGACTTTTAGTCAGTTTGTAAGTTTTAAAAATGAAGTCGACTTACTATCTAAATTTAACTTTCGCTTTAGCGGAAAAACAAAGTATACAATATGTTTGGAAAACTTTTTGGAAGTAATAAAACGCCTAAGGAAGAGAAAGTGCTTCCTTGGCAAAACTTAACAAGTATAGAGCAATTAGATGAAATAGAATTATCATCTAAAGGAAAAACGCAGCTGATATTTAAACATTCTACAAGATGTGGAATTAGTAGAATGGTATTAAATCAATTTACTGAAGCTTTTGATTTAGATTTAAATGCAGATTTATATTATTTAGATTTGTTAAATTATAGAGATGTATCTAATGAGGTTGGTTACAAATTTCAAGTAATACACCAATCACCACAATTACTAATTATTAAAAATGGAGTAGTGGTTGCTCATGCTAGTCACGGTGCAATAAATGATTTAGATTTAAGTACCTTTATATAAAATTAATTTTATGAAAAAAGTAGCGCTTTTAATTACTGTTGTTAGTTTTTTGTTTAGTTGTGAAACTAAACAGAATAATGAGCCTAAACCTTCTAGTCATTTGGAGGCTATGAAATGGACAGGAAAAGTTAACGACTCTTTAATAGAAGGTAGTTCTTATTTATCGGTATATTCTCAAATTTACAGTACTACAGAGCATAAAACACAAGATTTGACCGCTACCGTTAGCATAAGAAACACAAATAGAACTGATACAATTTATATTAATAGCGCAGACTATTTTAATACAAAAGGCGACTTAATAAGACATTATATAAAACAACCAATTTTTATAAAGCCTATGCAAACCATAGAAATTGTTATAGATGAAAATGATATTGAAGGTGGTACAGGAGCTAATTTTATTTTTGATTGGTCTGTAAAAAAGCTTACAAATGTACCATATTTTGAAGCTATTATGATATCTACTTCAGGACAACAAGGTTTATCGTTTACTACAAAAGGAGTTGATTTAAATTAAAAAAAATGAAAAAAAGTAAACAAGGTGTTTTTTTATTAGTTTTAATTTTATCAATGATGAATTGTAAAAGTAGTAAAATTGAATCAATTTATTTTAAAAACAGAACTCCTCAAAATATTAAGAATAAATTAAAAACAAATGGATTTTATTATCTTTCTACTAAAGAAAATGTTCGTTTGTCGTCTTACTTAGATTATGGAATTGAGGGGTTAAAATATGGTAAAAAGTACACTGTAAATGGTATTAAAGCGTTATCTTTTTATGAAGATGGAATAATATTTATGAGTGATGGAGTTTTAGATGGAATAACTAAAAATTCATTTAAGGATAAATGCAATGTAAAATATGATAATTCAACAGATACAGCTTTAAGGTTTTTTAATTGTTTTATTAATAAAAAAGGAAATAATTTAAAGATTAAAAATAAAAAAGTAGGTTATTGGATATATGGAGATTCAATAAAAATTCAATATGAATTTTACAATAACATGAAGTTTTATTTGGCTGAAAAAAAGGGTTTTATAATAAATGATACTCTATTTAAGTTTGTAAGTTATATTGATAACAAAACTCATAAAAGAGAAGTAATAAATGAAATATATAAATTTAAAAAAAGAAATTAAAAAAACTCCCAATTAAGGGAGTTTTTCAGTTTATGAGAATGTCATTTGTTTTATAATACTTTTTAATTTCTGCTTTAAGTCTTCATTTGTATCATAAACCATCTGTTCATTTGTTGGAAATGGTACAGCTCTATTACCTAGCAACCTTTTATCATCATCACTTAAAGCACGTCTATCTCCTCTAAATCTTCCATAGAAGTTTTCAAAAATAAATTCTGAATCTATAGGAAAACTCTCTAACACCTGATTCTGTTTTAAGTCAGTAAATACAACTTGACCTATAACTTGAGTCGATTTTACTTGCTGTACTTCAGATAATCTAGCTAATACTCTAACTATTTTATCTTGTTTTATATCATTTCCAGAACTATCTTTAGCAACATTTCCGTTTTCATCTAAAACATATTCCCAACCATCTACAATTTCTGCTTCTCTAACATATTCTTTTTCATAAACATGTTCTGGAGAGATATTTATACGTTTAAGCTGCAATTGCATCGCATAATCATAATTAATTTCTGCAGACGCATTAGCATGATATAAAGTCCAAAAATTATCATTTAAGCCATAAGTATCAAAGTCTAATAATTCTTCTTCTAATCTAGTAGGTACAATTTGGTTTGTTTCGTTTATAACAGAAACTATTACAAAGTCTGTCCCTATAAAATGAGCTTGATCCATTAAAGATCTAACATCTTTAAAATTAGGATTGATGCGCTCTATATCTTCTAGTAGTCCGTAAGCTTCTCTTGCATTGTATTTATCTGAACTGCTTAATAATTGTCTTGCTTGACTATATTTATAGTCAGAAACTTTAGATTTATAATCTATAATATCAGACGTATAATTATTAAATTTAAATTTAATTGTTTTGCCATTTATTTGAAGCGGTAATATATTTTTTATAGAGTTTTGTCTACTATCTAAACGTGTGTAAAGATTGTAAATAGTCTCATAATACTCTGGATTACCATCTTGTTTTAGTTGGTTAATTCTGTAATGATTATCCTCTACAACTTTATAATAAGCGTCTCTTAACATAAGCACATAATCTTGTTTACGCTTAGCATTCTTATTAGTTTCAAGCTTTTTTAATGCATTATTAATTGCTTGATCGTAGTTACCAGTGTTTAGCTGTTTTTCGATTTGTTTTCTTCCCACACAAGATGATAGTGCCAGAAAAAGTACTGTAATAATTGTAAAGTTTTTCATCTTCTTTGGGTTTTAAGGGTTATTAGGTTAAGTATTTTCAAGATGCGTGCCAAAACTAAAAATAAAACCCTTTAGATAGTCTAAAGGGTTTAATTTTATAAAAAAAAGATGTTGTTTATCTATTTATTTTTTTTAGGTTCAAAAACAGGTAATAGTTTTGTTTTTACTTCACCAAAACCAATGCGTGTTCCGTCTTTTTCGCAATAACCACGCATAATTACAGTATCATTGTCATTTATAAACTTACGCTCGGTACCATCTGCCATTTTTAAAGGCTTTTCTCCGCGCCATGATAATTCTAGCATTGATCCGTAACTGTCTGGAGTAGAACCAGAAATTGTACCACTTCCCATCATGTCTCCAGAATTAACAGGACATCCATTTACGGTGTGATGCGCTAATTGTTGAGACATGCTCCAATACATATATTTAAAGTTAGATTTACTAACTACTTTTTCTTTAGCTTTTTCTGGTTGGATTGCAACCTCTAAGTTAATATCATAACTTTTTTGTCCTTTTTGTTGTAAGTATGGAAGTTGCTTTTTTAAAGGTTTAGGTCCGTCTGTTTTAAATGGTTGTAATGCATCTAATGTCACTATCCAAGGAGAAATTGAAGAGGCAAAGTTTTTTGCTAAGAAAGGACCTAATGGTACATATTCCCATTTTTGAATATCACGTGCAGACCAATCATTAAATAAGACTAATCCAAAGATGTATTCTTCAGCTTCATCTACAGGAATTGGTTCTCCTAAATCGTTAGCATCAGTAGTGATAAACGCCATTTCTAATTCAAAATCTACTAATTTACTTGGACCAAAAACAGGCTCTTCAGCACCAGCAGGTAAAGTTTGTCCTTGTGGTCTGTGTACTGGTATTCCTGAAGGAATGATAGAACTGCTTCTACCATGATAACCAACAGGTATGTGTAACCAGTTTGGTAACAAAGCGTTATCTGGATCTCTAAACATAGTACCAACATTTGTAGCATGTTCTATGCTAGAATAAAAGTCTGTATAATCACCAACTTGAACAGGTAATTGCATTTCAATTTCATCTAATCTAAATAATACAATTTCCTTGTGTTTTACATTGTTTTTTAATGTGTTGTTTTCAGCATCAAAAATTTCAGCAATTCTATTTCTTACAGCGCGCCATGTGTTGCGTCCATCTGCAATAAAATCGTTTAAAGTGTCTTGTAAGAAAATATCGTCAGTTAATGGGATACCGTCAAAATAACCTAATTGATGTAAAGCGCCTAAATCTATTGCAGTATCACCAATACGTGTTCCGATGGTAATTATATCATCTCTGGTTAAAAAAACGCCAAAAGGTATGTTCTGTATAGGGAAATCTGAATTTTTATCGACGTGTAACCACGATTTTCTATCCGGATTGTTAGCTGTTAAAGGCATAAATATTTGTTGATTTGTTGTTTATAAATTCTAAGTAAATATATGTTTTTTGAATTATTTACAAGACATATTTCTTATTTTTGATAAATTTTTAACGAGTAACAAAAATTATGCAACGCGACGAACAAATATTTGAATTAATTGAAGCAGAAAAAGACAGACAGTTACACGGTATAGAGCTTATTGCTTCCGAAAACTTTGTAAGCGACCAAGTTATGGAAGCTGCTGGATCTGTACTAACTAATAAATACGCCGAAGGTTATCCCGGTAAACGTTATTATGGTGGATGTGAAGTAGTAGATGAGGTAGAACAAATTGCAATAGACCGTGCTAAAGCATTGTTTGGTGCAGACTATGCTAACGTACAACCACATTCTGGTAGCCAAGCTAATACAGCAGTTTACCATGCGTGTTTAAAACCAGGTGATAAAATTTTAGGTTTTGATTTATCTCATGGAGGACATTTAACACACGGATCTCCAGTAAATTTTTCTGGTAAATTATACAATCCTGTATTTTATGGAGTAGAAGAGGAGACAGGTATTTTAAATTACGATAATATACAAGAGATTGCTACCAAAGAAAAACCTCAATTAATCATTGCTGGTGCTTCTGCTTACTCTAGGGATATAGATTTTAAGCGTTTTCGTGAAATAGCAGATAGCGTAGGCGCTATTTTATTAGCAGATATTTCTCACCCATCTGGATTAATTGCTAAAGGTATTTTAAACGATCCAATGCCACATTGCCATATCGTAACTACAACGACACATAAAACATTACGTGGTCCAAGAGGCGGAATGATTTTAATGGGTAAAGATTTTGAAAATCCGTTTGGTATAACACTTAAAAACGGAAAACCACGTATGATGTCTTCTTTATTAGACTCTGGTGTGTTCCCAGGTAATCAAGGTGGACCATTAGAGCATATTATTGCAGCTAAAGCAATTGCTTTTGGTGAAGCGTTAAGTGATGACTTTTTACACTACATGTTACAGGTAAAGAAAAACGCAGCAGCTATGGCAAAAGCGTTTGTAGACCGTGGATATAACATTATTTCTGGAGGAACAGATAACCACATGATGTTAATAGATTTACGTAACAAAAATATTACAGGTAAAGATGCAGAACAAGCGTTGGTAAAAGCAGATATTACCGTAAACAAAAACATGGTGCCTTTTGACGATAAAAGTCCGTTTGTAACCTCAGGAATTAGAGTTGGTACACCAGCTATAACCACAAGAGGCTTAAAAGAAGGCGATATGGAAGCGATAGTAAATCTTATAGACGAAGTGATTACAAATTACGAAGACGAAGATAAACTAGATGCTATTGCTGTAAAAGTAAATGCAATGATGAGTGATTTACCATTATTTGCATAAATAGATAATTTCGCTTTCGCGGAAAGAAAAAGCTCACTGAAAAAGTGAGCTTTTTTTTATGACTTATATTTTAGAATAAAATTATATATCGAAATAGTTATTTTTCTTGCATAGTAACTTTCTGAAATCATATCCCAAGTAATTTCTCCTGAATCTACTTTAGAAGCAAAATATGTAGCAAATTTCAATTTATATCTACTATTTAAAGTTTTATTATTATCTGATATTTTAGGAAGATTAATGTTTTTTCTTTTACTAATTCTTTGATTTAAAAATTTCCCTAAACCAATATCTTTATAATCTTTTGTATGGATATTATTTACTTTTTCAACGACATCTTTATCTTGTTTTAAAATATCAATTAATATTTTTTTCAAAATTTTAAACGAAATTAAATTTTCAATTTCTAAAACCTTTGTAGTTTGATATTCCATATTATCATATTTTTTAGCAATAGATCTCAAATGATTATGTTTTTTTCTTTTGTTCTCTCCATCTTTGTCTGCTAACAAGAAAATTCTATTTGAAAGCGCAAATGCGGAAATTTGATTTTCGATGTCATTAGAATTTGTAGCTTCTGTTTCATCAGAAAATAAGTAATGAGATAAATTACTGCCAGCATATTCAAAAAAAGAGTAATCAACATCTTCTTTAAAAAGTAAAGGTTTTTTTAATGATTTTAAATATGCTTTTAGGAAAGAAGATATATATAATCGATCTGTTATTCCTTCTATCCAAATACTACAATTGGCCATAAATACAGAAGAGTTATTTACGCCTAGTTCCATTAATAATTGGCTATCTTTTGGCTTGACATTTCTAATTAAGAACTTATGTTCTTTTGCTTTATTACCTATAATTTTAGAGAAAGAATAAATAGACACATCATTTTTTGGAATTGTTAAATCTAAAAAGTGATTTGAATGTGTGGTAATGAAAAATTTAAGATCCTTCTTTTTAATTTCTGGATTTGTTAATATTTGTTGTAAAAACAATCTTTGCATACCAGGGTGTAAGTTTAATTCAGGTTCATCTATAAAAATCCAAGATTTTTCTTGAGCAGTAAATATTGGAAACATCAAAAGGATTATAGCTTGTATTCCGTCACCTAAATTATGTATTTCTAAGTCTTCATCATCGATATAAAAACTTAGATGATTGTCTTCTTCTAAAGCAACAATATCAATTTCTTTATCATTAAAAAAATTTTTCTTTAAAAACAACTCAAATTTTTCGAATGACTTTCTGATTTCTCTCTTAGAGTTTCTTACATTTTTTACTTTACTGTACATATCCAAACCAGTAAAGATTTGAATTTTTTTATGTTGATTTTCAAAATCTGTAACACTATCTAAATCAAAATATGTAGAAATAATTGTTTCTTGAAATATTGTTGATCTTGGTCCTGGATTTTGTATCAATGATATTAAAGATTTGACACTTCTTCTGGTTGGGATAAAAATTTTTTCAGGATTTATCTCAATTATTGGGTTATTAATTATATTTTCAAATGAAAGTATAATCTCATTTATGGTTTTTAAGAAAACAACCTCTTCTATGCTTGAAAAATTACTAATTGATATAGTAAGACCTAAAAAATTAAATGATGAATTTCGATTTTTGAATCCTTTAGATATAAACCTTTCTACTATTAAAAACACTCCTGTTATTTCTTTTATTCTATCATAAAAATTTTTTTGGTTATCTTTTTTTATTTCTATGTTGAATGTTGATAGAAATAGAATAATTTCTTCTATGAATTTTTTATTAAAAGTCTGTATTTTTTGATTGTTATTGTTTTTATCAAATCCAGCGTGTAAATATTGTAATTCTTTTTCAAGTTGATTAAGTTTGATATTTGGGTGATGTGAAAATGAGAGATAAGAATAATCGTTAATAGACTCATTAATTTTTTCTAAATTATTAAAAATACTCACTATTTCTTTTTCAAATACACTTGATAGGAGTTGCTCTCTTTTTTTTAGTAAGGCTCTCATAAACCTACTTTTACCAGAATTATTAGCACCAATAAAAACATTAACAGTAGATGTGTCTTTTAAGTAATTTAGTTTTTTTTCATTCCAGTTAGAGATATAATTAGTGTTAAGTAGTTCTTTAGGTAAATCTTGAGATAAAAGTATATTCATATTTTGTAATTGAAATTTTATTCAAATTACAAAAGAGCTATTAAAAATTATAAAAAAAGGGATTAAAGGTATTAACTTTTAGATGTAATACTTTTTAACTTTAAATTACTCAAAAACAACATGCTGATAAGCACCTAAATCTGGACTTGCTGTACGATTAACACCTAAAATGTCATTTGGTACTTGCGTAGCAAACGTAGCATTACCTTGACCATTTGCTACAGGGTTTTCGCCAATAATTAAATCGTTTTCAAAAGGTGCTCTAAAATTAGGATCTTCATTAAAAATGATGTTTTCGTAATGGTTGATGTTGTTGAAATCGTAATTATCACCATCAAAATTTCCACTAGAATTATCAAATCGTAATAAACAGTTGGTTAATTTAAAATTAAAAACTACGCTTGCGTCTTCAATTTCATCTACAATTAATTCTGGATTATCATTACCGTAAATAATACAGTTGTTAAAATTGGCTTCGGTTAAATCTGCAATTGTTGCAGAGTTATCTGCGTTAATTACAAAGTTGTTAATTAGTAACGCAGGAAATTGTCTAAAACTGCTATCCCAATAATTAGCAATGGTACTGTGTGTAACGTTATATTTTCCACCTAAAGTGGCGCCAAAACTAGCTTGACCAGAATTGTTGATAACTAAATTTTCGGCGTTTATTGATGTGTTTCTACCTAAAATACCAAAGGTACTAGAGTTATAAATCTGCGAATTGGTAATGGTTAATTTATTAATTGGCGTGTCTGTATTTGGGTTAGCATCTGATAAAATACCAACGGTACCATTTTTTATAGTCGCGTAATTTATAATATTATTTTGGCTGTCTTCAAATAACCAAATAGTTCCCCATTGTCCTGGTACATCACTATAAATTGGCTCTAAACGGTCGCCTTCAAAAATAACTTCGTTTTCTAAAAGATCTTCGTCATTACTTAACGCACCATTTACATTTAAAGAGGCATTTTCTTGAACAATCAACCCAGAATTGGCGTGAAAATGGACACGTGCACCAGCTTCTACAGTTAAGGTTTCGCCAGCTGGTACCGCTGCGTAACCGTAAATAACGTAGGGTTTTTGGTTGGTAAAGGTTAATTCTTCAGGCAACAACTCGCGACCTTGCAAATCGGTCTCAACTGGTTGCCCATCAACAGTTAGAGTTAAGGTTTCTATAATTTGAGTGGTTTCATCTCTATCAGGATAAATAAAAACAGCGTCTTTGATTAAGGTGACTAAATCTACGTCTTGCTGCAAATTGCCTGCGTCAAAAAGGATTTTGTCGGTGTATAAAAATTCAAAATCTGTTGCCATATGATTTTGAATATCTTCGGTAATTTCTATAAAAACAAACATGCTGTCTTTTGCTAAAATTTCGACATTATCAAAGTTTTTTCCAGCCATTCCGTCTACGTTTAATCGGTAACCAGATGTTTCTCCATTTTCTAGTCTAATATTTGGAACGTAAATGTCTTCATCTGAATTGTTATACACTTTTAAAGTGTAAGTGCTTGAGCCAATGTTAGTAAAAACAGTGTCTAAATACACAGTGTCCTTAGAGAAACCTAAAGTACCATTGCTTGGTTGAAAGTCAAAATCTTTACGACAAGAACTCCATGTTAAAATGAAAATAAAAAGTGCAGTAAAATAGAGTAGGCGCTTCATATAATTAGCAGTTATCCTTTTAATAGTTGACTAAAATATAACTTTTTTAAAGGCTATTTAGTATGTGTGTTTAAAATTATTAAAATCTATTATAGAATTTCTTGAAAACCGTCAATTCGAGTTGTTTTTACGATTGAAAATGAAAAAAAGCTGTATAGAGAACAGAATCTTCTAATTCAAATAAGTTCTCGATACAGTTTTTCGTACCTCAAAACCACTCGAACTGACGCTTAATTATTATTTTGAAATCAAAATGAACAACAGGTTTAAACTGACAAAAATTAATTCATGCTTTAAATTAAAATAGGTCGATAATTTCTTGTGGAATTCGGTTTGGTTTTAAAGTTTTACTATTCATAAAACACCATTTGGTTTCAGAATAGGCGCAAAGTTTTTTATCCACTAAAATTTCGACAATACGTATAGAAAATAAACCTTCACAAGATTTTACATAGGTTTTTAGTGTTGCTGTTTCTCCTAAAAGAATTTGATGTTTATACTCAATGTTGTGAGATAACATAACCCAAAAATACTGGTCTAAAACAGTTGTTGATACTTCGGTTTCCCAATGCGAAATAGCAATATCATTAACCCATTTTACATATCTAATGTTATTAACGTGGTTATTTTGGTCTAAATCCTCTTTTGTAACTAGTATTTGTTTTTGATGAATTTTCATAACGCTAAAATTAGTCTTTCTCTTTATAAGCTTTAACTATAGCGTTAAATTCTTTTGCAGATTGCACTAAATATTCGATTAAATACACTTCTTTTTCTGGTTGTAATAGCTTACTATCTATATAGGAAGCTTCTATGTATTGAATAAATAAATCCTGTTGATGATTTTGTATTTTTAATGTGTTTTTGAAGAAGAATTGATCTAGTGTTTTAGAGTTTTCAAAGTTTGAAATTAACTCTTCGTAAGTAGCATATTGTATAGGTTGTTGTTTGTTTTTATTTTTAAAAAGTTTGCCAATCATACTAAAGACTTGTATAAAATCTATACCACCATCATTTAATTTTCCGTATAAATGCGGATTGTTTTTAATATCTTCTAATATTTGATTATGTAAATTAGTTTCTACTTCTTCTATAGTTGCTAATTTAGGCAAGTGTTTTTCTTTTAAAACAACTTCTTCTAATTCGTTATTAATTTTTTTTAATTCGATTACAAATGTATCATTTGTATGCGAAGCATTAATAATTAAAGTTTGTTCGTGATAAAAGATAGAACTAAAATGTAATGTGTCATTAACTTTTGCTGGAATAGTAAATTGTCCTTTTTTATTAGAAACCGTAAACTTCTTTGTATTGAGGTTTACAATCTTAATATTTTCTATTGCAGCAATAGAGTCGTAAACTATTCCATTTACTTTTTGAGCATTAGCAAAAAAACAAGTAAAGAGCGTTAGTATGAAAGCAAAATACCTCAATAGACTTTAGGTTAGTTAGTCCAACAAAAATAGAATTATTGCTTAGTCAATTTTAAAAATTATAAAACTTTAACGCTTTGTTTTTAAATGTTTAACAGTGTTTTATTGAATGATTTTTACTTCAAATAATTTGTCCCAACGCTTACCAGTTAAGAAAAAAGTTTTGGTTTCTGGGTTGTAGGCTATACCGTTAAGCGTATTTTCGTCTATAGAAAAATTGTCTATTTGATCTGTTAATATTTTGCAGTCTATTACAGCATCTACAGCACCGTTTTTAGGATTAATTACAGCAATACCTTTACGTTGCCAAATGTTTGCATAGATTTTATTATTAGCCCATTCTATTTCATTTAAACGACCAATTTTTCCTTTAGCTGTACATACTTGGATATGGTCAGTTTCTACCAAAGTTTCAGGGTTTATAGTCCAAATCAAACTAGTACCATCGCTTTTGTAAAGCTGTTTACCGTCATTACAAAATCCCCAACCTTCTTTACTTTTTCCGTAATTAAAACTTCCCGTTTTTTCTAAAGTTTCTGCATTGTAGGTAAATCCTTTTTTTGCCATCCATGTTAAATGGTAAACTTTGTTGTCTAAAACAGTTAGACCTTCCCCAAAAAAAGCATCAGGAATACTTATTTCTTGTAAAACATCACCAGTTTTATAGTCAATTTTTCTAATTTTAGACTCACCACGTTGTCCTGTACTTTCATATAAAACGCCATTATTAAACTCTAATCCTTGAGTAAAAGATGTTTTATCATGTGGATAGGTGTTTAATATTTCAACTTTATAAAATTTAGGGTTTTTATCATTTAATATTGAAATAACTTCGGTTACCTCAACAGTTTTATCATCAAATTTTACAGAAGCTGTAATGGTATGTTCACCTAATTTAAAATCGGATAGTGGTTGATTTTTAGAAATTGATTTACCGTCTAAAGAAAATTCTACCGAAGAAATTTCAATATTTTTCGGATTAATAAGAGCGACTTCTAGCGTTTTATCAATGCTAATTGTGCTGTTTTCTGTATTAGTTTTTATAGATAAACTCTTTTTTAGGGTTTTTACGTCTTCACCACAAGCCGTTAATAAAACGGTTAAAATTATGATTGTAAGCTGTTTAAGTGTATTCATTTTAAAAAGAAATTATTCAGCAAGTTATTTATTAAAATTCATTATAAAAAATCATTGTGAAAAAATTAAAAGTGTGTATCTTTGCAGCCGGCAAGTCCTACACAACCAGCTCCTGCTGAATCCTCCAGGTCGGGAACGAAGCAAAGGTACGCGGTCGTAGCGGTGTGATGTAGGTAGCTTGCCTTTTTTTGTACCCAAAACTTAACGTTTTAGAGTTAAGATTTTTTAAATTCGCTTTACTTTTATTTCAAAATTCAAAACTTATTTTTCTACAATGTCTAAAGTTATATTAATTACAGGAGGATCTTCAGGAATTGGTAAATCTATAGGTGATTTTTTAACCCAAAAAGGGTACATTGTTTATGGTACCAGTCGTAACCCTAAAAATTATACTAATAGTAATTTTAATTTGGTTGCTTTAGATGTTAATAATACAGCAACTATTAAAAAAGCTGTACAAACCGTTATTGACGCCGAAGGTAGGTTGGATGTTTTAGTTAATAATGCAGGAGTAGGTATTACTGGAGCTATTGAAGAAATACCTGCAGAACAAATACAGCATAACTTTAATACTAACTTTTTTGGACCAATTAATGTAATAAAAGCGGTATTGCCACAAATGCGAAAGCAGCAATCTGGTTTGGTTATTAATATTACATCTATTGCTGGCTATATGGGATTACCTTACAGAGGAATTTACAGTGCAAGTAAAGGTGCTTTAGAGATTTTAACCGAAGCATTTAGAATGGAAACTAAAGACTTTGGAATCAAATTTACAAACATTGCTCCAGGAGATTTTGCAACTAATATTGCTGCAGGACGTTATCATGCACCAGTATTAAAAGACTCGCCATATACAAAATACCCAAATGTATTAAAAGACATAGATGAAGATGTAAGTAGTAGTGGATCACCAATTGCAGTTGCCAAAAAAGTACATGAAGTAATTAATACTAAAAATCCCAAAATACATTATAAAGTTGGTGCTTTTATGCAGAAGTTTTCTATTGTATTAAAGTTTTTACTTCCAGATAAAATGTACGAAAAATTGCTTTTAAACCACTACAAGCTTTAAGAAGATAAAATGTTAATATTATTTAATATTAAATTTTAATCAACATGTATTAAAATTGTACTTTCGTAAGCACAAATTATACACAACTAATAAATACTATTTAAAATGAAATTTTTTATTGATACTGCCAATTTAGACCAAATTAGAGAAGCGCAAGATATGGGTATTCTTGATGGTGTTACTACAAACCCATCTTTAATGGCTAAAGAAGGTATTACAGGTCATGATAATATCTTAAAACACTATGTAGATATTTGTAATATTGTAGATGGAGATGTAAGTGCAGAAGTGATATCTACAGACTTTGAAGGTATGGTAAAAGAAGGTGAAGCTTTAGCCGAATTACATGACCAAATTGTTATCAAATTACCAATGATTAAAGATGGTGTAAAAGCTTGTAAATATTTTAGTGATAAAGGAATTAAAACTAATGTAACATTAGTTTTCTCTCCAGGTCAAGCTTTATTAGCAGCAAAAGCAGGAGCGACTTATGTAAGTCCGTTTATTGGTCGTTTAGATGATATTTCTACAGATGGATTAAACCTAATTGCAGAAATTAGACACATCTTTGATAACTACAATTTTGATACTGAAATTTTAGCAGCTTCTGTACGTCACACAATGCACGTTATAGATTGTGCTAAGATTGGTGCAGATGTAATGACAGGGCCATTAAGTTCTATTGAAGGTTTACTAAAACATCCTTTAACAGATAGTGGTTTAGCTAAGTTTTTAGAAGATTATAAAAAAGGAAACTAGTTGTATTACTAAAACAGAATAAAAAAGTCCTAAGCGTTTTACTTAGGACTTTTTTTATTGATCATTTTCTACTTTTTTCCACATGTGTTCAGAATTAAGATAAAAACTACCTACAAAATCAAAATTACATTCCGAAGGAGCTATGATAGATAAAAACGGTAAGTTGTTTTTATCTCTGTACAAGTGATAAACTTCACCTAAAATAGGCTCGAAATTAAATTTAGCATTATACACAAGGTTATTATACTCAAGCTCTTCCATCATTCTATCATATTCTGCTTTAAGCTCTAAATATTTAGCCTTTATTTGTTTATTGGCTTTATGTATGTTTTTATTCTTCCAAGTAATATTTTCTTTTACAACAATAGCTGGCGCGCCAACATTGGTTGCATAAGGTTTTAATGCAGCATCATAAGAATTTGTGTCAGTATTAAACACTACATTATCAGGTTTTTTCTCTGTAGACATTGCTAATTTCTTTTATGCAAAGATACTAATTTTAAGAGCTACAAGATAGCATAGAACAACCTACTTTATGTCTTGCCCATTCAGGTCGTTTTGCAAACCATTTTTCATGTTCTGGCTGCTCTGTATAAGGTTGTTTTAGAAGATTGAATAACTCGTGGATTAAGTTATAATCACCTTTATTAGCATCATCAATTGCTAGTTGTGCCATATAATTTCTTAAAACGTATTTTGGGTTAATACTGTTCATGTATTCTTTTCTCGCTTTCGCGGAAATTGTCTCACGCTTTAATCGTTCAGCATAGGATAAAAACCATAAGTTCCATCGTGTTTTAATGTCTTCTGTAATTGTTTTTGGTGTATAAAATGCTTCAGAAATTAATAGAAATCCTTCCGAATGTTTTTCATTTTCAAAATCTGCTAATAACCTAAAAAAGATGGTAAAATCAGTTTCAGTAAGTTGTAAACAATCTTCTAACTCTTGTATCAAAAAGGAGTCTTTTTCATCTTTCAATTGTAATCCTAGTTTAGAACGCATCATAGCTTTATAACGTACTATTTTTTGTTCTCCGAAGTTGCCTAAAATAGCCTCAAACCCTTCAGCTTCATTTACTAAAGGATATAAAGCATTAGCAAGTTGAAATAAATTCCAATGTACAACATCTACTTGTGCGCCATAACGGTAACGTTTGTGTTGTGCATCTGTGGTATTTGGTGTCCAACCAGGCTCGTAACCTTCTAGCCAACCGTAAGGACCATAATCTATAGTTTGACCTAAAATGGACATGTTATCGGTGTTCATTACACCATGAACAAAACCAACGCGCTGCCAATGGATGACCATATCAAGACTTCGATTTGCCACTTCATTAAAAAACTTTAAATAAACGTCTTTACTCGGTTTTCCTAAGAAAGAATAATGTGTATTAATGGTATAATCTACAAGCATTTTTAAGGTTTTAAAGTCTTGTCTTGCTGAGAATATTTCAAAATTTCCAAAACGTAAAAAGCTTTGAGAAACACGACAAACAATTGCACCTTTTTCATATTCTGGATTGCCGTCATATAATTTATCACGCAACACTTGGTCGCCAGTAAGCGCTAAACTTAAAGCGCGGGTTGTTGGTATGCCTAAATGGTGCATTGCTTCACTACATAGATACTCGCGGATAGAGCTTCTTAGAACAGCCAATCCATCAGCACTTCTAGAATAAGGTGTTTCTCCAGCACCTTTTAGTTGTAATTTCCAGTTAGTGTTATTGTGTTCAACTTCAAATAAATTTATTGCTCTACCATCGCCTAATTGTCCTGCCCAATGTCCAAATTGGTGTCCACCATAACACATGGCGTAAGGTTTGGTATTTTCAAGAATTTTATTTCCTGTAAAAATGTTTAGAAACTCTTCAGTATTTGCGTCTTCGGCAGTTAAACCTAAGATTTCTAATACTTCTGGAGATACATGAATTAGCTTTGGATGAGATGTTTTTTTAGGTGAAACAAAGCTATAACACGCTTCATTTACTTGTCTGCGACTGTTTTCTGTTTTAGAATCTGCAGGAAGTTGATTTATAAAGCTATTTTTTATGTTGAATTTCATTAAACCTTTTCTTTTTCAATACAAAGATAAGGATAGTTTATTTGCTTCTTTAATTAACTAACCACATTAAATTGTTTTAAATTTTATGATAAACTAACATATTAAAGCCTTAATTTATTAATATTGTTTATTGATTTTTTATTTAAAATAATTAGAGTTCATTACAAATAATGATAGATAATAAGTCTATAGCTGTTCTACCTTTTGTCAATATGAGTAATGATATTGATAACGATTACTTTTGTGACGGAATTACAGAAGAAATTATTAATGCTTTAACCAAAATTAAGGGACTAAAAGTAATTGCTAGAACTTCTTCTTTTGCTTTTAAAAACAAAAGCATTGATGTTAGACATATTGGTAGTCAATTAAGTGTAGCAACCATCTTAGAAGGTAGTATTAGAATATTTAAAGATAGAATACGCATTAATACCCAGTTAATACGAACAGATGATGGATTTCAAATTTGGTCACAAAATTTTGATAGAAAATTAGATCATATTTTTGAACTTCAAGATGAAATAAGTTTAATTATAGCAGAACAGATTAGGGAAAACTTTGGACACTTACATATACATAATCATATATCTATAATTGGAACTAAAAATATTTATGCTTATAAATTATATTTAAAAGGTAGAGCTTATCAACTTAATTGGGTTTTAGAAGATTATCTTAAAGCAATAGATTATTATAAAAAAAGTATAGCAGTTGATACAAATTTTTATGATGCTTACTTTGCATTAAGTAGATCTTATGGTATTTTATCTAGTTGGGGATTTATAGATAAAACAGAAGGAGAAAGATTAGCTAAAAATTATTTAAATAAAGGCTTAAAAATTAATTCATCATCTTATTTAGCATATTTTTCTCAATCTTCATTAAATTTTTGGAACCAATGGAATTACACTAATGGCATAAATTTATTAAAAGAAACATTACATAAAAACCCAAACTATGCTATAGCTTATGAGGGTATTGCCGAAATATATATGGCTACTAATCAGTTAGAAAAAGCTTTACTAAATATTAATAAGGCTATAGAAATTAGTCCATTATCACCTAATCATCCATTTTACTAAAGGAAATATTTATTTTCTAAAAAAAATGTATAACGAATCTATTTTACATTTAAATGAATGTTTAAGAATAGATCCAAATTTTAGTTTAGCAATTGAAACTAAATTAGCATGTTATATATTTTTAAACGACGTTTCAAAATTTGAAAATTTTATAGCTGTAAAGCCACAACTAAATTATCCTGAAATTTGCAAAGCGTTATTTAGTTTGATTAATAAAAAACAATTAAAAAGACCTATTGACATTGCCACTATTGATATAGATGAAAGTTTTAAATATATATATCCTTGGCATTTTTATTTACTGATACATTATGGTAATACAGAAAAAGCACTAGATGTTTTTGAAGATAAAATGAAATTAAAAGTAGGTCAATTAGTTAATTTTCAATTAGATCCTTTTTTAGATTCTTTGAGAGAAAACAAGCGCTTTCAATTAATAACAAAACAAATTATTTCTTCAGAATCATTCTCAGAACACAAAGAAGTTATAAATAAAATTGAAAGAGAAATTTCAAAACCTTTTAACGATTCTGAGATTAAGGAATATAAGTTGATTTTAGAGAATTTTATTAAAAAAAGTAAGCCATTTTTAAATCCAAATCTTTCATTAAAAGAACTAGGTGAAAGTATTGATTTACATCCTAATAAATTGTCTTGGTTACTTAATACTGAATTCAATAAGAATTTTAATGATTTTATAAACTACTTTCGTCTCAATCATTTCAAAACTATAGCCTTAGATCCTAAAAATTCTCATCTTACTATTCTTGGGTTGGCTTTTGATAGTGGTTTTAATTCTAAAAGCGTATTTAATACATACTTCAAAAGAGCCGAAGGTATTACACCTAGAGTTTGGATGAAGCAAAACTTGTAGTAAATTGTAATAAGTTCGTTTCAGATTATAATTTAGCACGATTCATAACTGTTTATACTTCAATTTTGCAGTATCAAACAATCAATTAAAAACGAACAGTTATGACAATTTTACACAAACTTTTAATGGCATTTATAATAGCTATTTTAACGCTTTTTACATCATGTTCAACAGATGATGACAACAACACAGCTTTTATTAATTACACAACCGCTGAAAATTTATTAACCGGCATAAACTTTCAAGGTTATGCTATTATCACAAAAAATGGAAACGATCTGGTACGACAAGGTTTTGGCTTAGCCAATGAAAACACAGCACTTCCTCAAGATTATGAATTAGCATATCGCATTGGTTCGGTATCCAAAACATTAACTGCAGCTGCAGTTATTCAGTTAAAACGCGATGGTTATATTTCGAACTATAATCAAACTTTAGATGAATTTGATCCTGAGTTTCCAAACGGAAATCAAATTAGTATAGCACAACTGTTATCGCACCAATCTGGTATTCCAGACTATCAGTTTGTTGTTGAAGATGCTGCAGCACAAGGAAACTTTTTTGATGAAGAAGACATCTATGAAGTTATTTCGGAACTAATTACAGAAAACGGACTCAATTTTACACCAGGCACAGGAAAACAATACAGTAACTCTAACTACCTTATTGCAGCTTTGTTGGTTGAAGAACTTACTAATATGGCTTACCACGAGTACATTCAGCAAAATATTCTCAATCTTTTGCAAATGACAAACACGTACAGAGGCACAGACAATATTAATCCAAACACACATGCTGAAGGCTATAACAATGGTAATGCAAACAGTGTTTACCCAATGAATTTAGCTTTTGGCGCTGGCGATTTTAGCAGCACACCAAAAGATATGGAAACGTGGACGAATGCTGTAAAAACAAACTGGTTTTCAGCTACAGAAAAAGAAGACATATTCGCTCAAGATGTACCAAGTGGCTATGTAGATTTTGGTTTGGGTTGGTTTACAACACAAGAAGGTAACACCACACTGTACTGGCATGGTGGCGATATAGACGGTTATTGGAGCATGATTGGTTTTGTGCCAGAATACAACGCAACTATTGTATTATTAAGCAATCAACAAGACGATTCTGGTGAACAACGCAATACCATAATTCAGCAACTGTTAACCAACGAGTTTAACTAAGATTCAAACTTAAATCAAACAAAAAAATGCAACATACCAATATATTATTAGCTGGTGCTACTGGTTATCTTGGTAGACATTTATTAAAGGTTTTAATAGAAAAACAAAACCAGGTGGTTGCTATTGTCCGTAAGTCAAATCAGATTGATAATCCTAATGAAAACTATCTGGAAATTAAGCACGCTGAAGTCACCAAACCCGAAACTTTACGAGACATTTGTAAGGGCATAGATACGGTTATTTCTACCGTTGGTATTACGAGGCAAAAGGATGGTTTAACTTATATGGATGTCGATTATCAAGCAAATATGAATTTACTTGAAGAAGCTAAAAAGTCTAGTGTAAGCCACTTTGTTTATGTGTCTGCTATTAATGGCGATAAACATCGACATTTGAAAATTTTTGAAGCCAAAGAAAAGTTTGTTGATGCTTTAAAAACATCAGGATTGAACTATACCATTGTAAGACCTAACGGATTTTTTTCTGATATGAAAGATTTTCTGCAAATGGCAAAATCAGGTCGTGTGTATTTATTTGGATCAGGAAATCAAAGATTCAACCCAATTCATGGAGAGGATTTAGCAAAAGCTATTGTCGATAACTTAGAAGATTACAATAACGAATTAACCGTTGGAGGTCCTGATATATTAAGCTTAAATGATATTAGTAAACTCGCACTGACTTCATTAAACAAGCCAATAAAAATAACGCATTTACCAGATTGGATAAGACGATTCACCATTTGGACTTTAAGAACATTTACCAGCGTTAAAACCTATGGTCCTATTGAATTTTTCTTAACCTTAATGGCTGAGGATAATATTGCACCTACCTATGGTAATTATCATTTAAAAGACTATTTTAGAGAAGAAGCTAATACACTAGAGATATGAATATTCCGGATCCAAATACCGTTTTTCCTTTAGCAAATTACGATAAGTTATGTTTTTTAAAAAACTACATCAACAATCCTAATATTGAGGTTGGTGATTACACCTATTACGACGATTTTGAAGATGTTTCTAACTTTGAAAAAAACGTAAAATATCATTTCGATTTTATAGGCGATAAACTCTTCATTAGTAAGTTTTGCATGATTGCTTCTAGTGCAACTTTTATTATGAATGGCGGAAATCATTTAACTGAAGCAACATCAGCCTATCCGTTTGCCATATTTGGTGGTGCATGGCAACATGCTATGGATGGTAAAAGTTATCCAACTAAAGGTGATACCGTTATTGGTAATGACGTGTGGATTGGTCACGATGCTACCATTATGCCTGGTTTAACAATTGGTGATGGCGCTATTATAGCCACAAAAGCAGTAGTAACGAAAGATGTTGCTCCTTACACTATTGCTGGTGGCAATCCCGCAAAATTAATTAAAAAGCGTTTTTCTGACGATATCATTTCTAAATTATTGGAACTTAAATGGTGGGATTGGGAGATTGAAAAAATCACTAAACATGTAGATAAACTCACGTCGCATCCTGAAACGTTGTTTTAAAATAAAAATTTAAAAATAAATATAAGGTTTAGCACTAATTGTGTTAAGCCTTTTTTTTATTCAAATACTTCAAATTGAATAATAAGTACTGAATTTCAAAAAGGTTTGAAATCATAATTCAGGACGATTAACATTCGCTTCTGTCTCATCTTTGTCACATCAAATAATCAATCAAAAAACGAACAATTTAAACATCAATCACAATGAAAAAATTACTAATTATTTGTTTAGCATTATTCACAATTCACGGTTTTGCTCAACAGATTTCAAAACAAGAAAAAAACCATGACACAGATTTAAAATACAGAGTTAGTTTTCCGGCAATTATTTTAGGAAATATTGGAAAAGGAGGAGAAAGAACCAACACACAACACATTGAATTACACGTTAAACGTGAGCTTGACGCCAAAAACATCGTTGGTTTTAAAGTTGCTACATGGAGATTATTTCAACCTATGGGCATTCAATGGTGGGACGGACTTACAGATAAAATAGATTCTGAAACCGAATTTTATCCTGGTTATTTACGCGAAACAGGTATTGGTATCTCTTATCAACGTATGCTTTGGAAAGGGTTATTTGCTTCGGTTGAAGTGTTGCCATTATACAAAACCTATTTAGATCTTGATGACAAGAAAATAGCTAACGGATTTAAGCTCTACAATTCGTATCATATTGGTTATCATTTTGCTTTTGGCAAAAAGAAACAGTTTTTTATAGAACCACAATTTCATTGTAATGTTTGGCATTTTGACACTAATACGCCAGAATCATTTAAGCAACTCGACAATAAATGGGATTCTTATTTTCTATTTGAACCTAATCTTTATATTGGTATAAAAATTTAATTTCTAAAACTATCTTAAATTTCTAAAACTAACATTATGAAATATCTATTTCTAGGTTTAATATTTTTAGTTGGATTATCAGCTATTGCTCAGAAAACAACAGAATCTATGATTAAACAATGCTTTAAAACCGAATTAGAAAAGGAAAATATTAAAAGTGGAATACTACACGTGTATTCTGAATCTCGAGGTATTAACATTAAGATAGCGGAAAGTAAAGAAGATGCTATTTCGATAAATCATCCATTTTATACAGCTAGTGTTACCAAGATTTTTACCGCAACAGCAATTGGTATTTTAAAGGATCAGAATAAATTAAATTTTGAAGATAAGATTGCTGGATATTTACCAGATTCATTGATTACTAATCTTCATGTTTTAGGAGGTAAAAACTATTCTGAAGAATTAACCATAGCAAATCTATTACAACATACCTCTGGTTTACCTGATTATTTCACCGATGAAACAAATGACGGAAGTCCGAATATCATCAATCAACTATTAATGAAACCCAATAAATTGTGGTCTACTGGAGAACTGATACAATTTTCTAAAGAAAAAATGACACCTCATTTTGTTCCTAGTAAAGGTTATCATTATACCGATACTGAATATGTGCTTTTAGCTTTGATAATTGAAAATGTAAGTGGTTTATCGTTAGATGAGTTTTTCAAGCAACATATTTTTCAACCTTTAAACATGCATAGTTCATATGTTAACTTAAAATCGTCTTCTATAAAAAACAAACTTCCAATCGTTAAGTTTTATGCGAGTCAATATGAATTATCGTCTCTTAAAAGCTTAAGTGCAGATTGGGGAGGCGGCGGTTTAGTCTCAACCACTCACGATTTAATTGCATTTTTAAAAGCCTTTAATACCGATAAAATTGTAAAGAAAGAAACACGTTTAGCCATGCAAAATTGGGTAACTGAAACAAAAGGTATGGAATACGGTTTTGGAATAAGACAAGTGTCTTTAGGTGAATTAACTAACACAGAAAGCGACTTGCAGCTTATTGGTCATTCTGGTTCTACAGCTTCCTTTTTATGGCACTGCCCACAATTAGATACTTATATTTCGGGGACTTTTAATCAATTAGAAGTTTCGAAAAGCGCTTTAATACTAGTATATAAAATATTAACAATGATAGAAAAACAATAGGCTTATTCTTTTTTAGCTAGAATACATAAATTAACAACCATATTTATACCTAAAAGTAAAAACCCTTGTAAAATAAATATTTTACAAGGGTTTTAGCGGAGAAAGAGGTAAGTGAACCTATCTCTTAATGCCTTTATTTATTACTGTTTCAGTCCTGTACCATTATGAGGTCACCTAATAGGTCACCTTTAAAACCTTGTGTTAAAGATACGAAATTTACTTGATTAATCCTCGTACTTTACTGATTTCAAAGCCCATAAAGTCGCAAAATTCATCAATAGTAACTAATTGGTGTGACTCTTTGTTAAGGTGCTCTTTAATCTTGCTGATTATAGTTCTACCATAACGCTCACTTTTACCTGTTACTACTTGCACGTCTTTAGGGTAAATACAGATTCTGCTCATTGGCTCAAAATTTAAAATTAATACTCTAACTATACTTTAGCTATACCGTAGCTGTAAAGCTCTTATATACAATATACGACAATTTTCACAATGAAAAAACTATCTATTTCGGAAGTTTTGGCAAGTTATAAACACTTCGGAAGCTCTTATAACCAGTGTGTTAGATATGTTCGTATATTTAAATATTCATCATCAAAAAAAATAATTGTTATGGCAAGATTAAAAGGTATTATTAAACTCGAAGGTACGTTAGATAATTTGACGTTTTACAAGGGTAAAGAAGGCTATTTGGTAAAGACTAAAAGCGGTGTTTCAAAAGAGCGTATTCAAAATGATCCAGCGTTTGAGCGTACGCGAGAAAATGGTTCTGAATTTGGTCGTTCTGCATCTTCTGGTAAATTATTAAGAACTTCTGCAAGAAACTTAATGATTAAAGCAAAAGATAATCGAGTTTCAAGTCGTGTTACGCAAGTAATGACGAAAATTAAAAACTTTGATACATCCTCTATAAGAGGTGAAAGAAATGTGGCAACAGGATTGGCAACACCAGAAGGTAAAGCGGCTTTAAAAGGCTTTGATTTTAATAATAGAGCTGTTTTAAGTGCGGTTTTATTTGCTCCTTTTAGCGTTGATGGTTCTACAGGTGAAATTTCAATCCCAAATTTAACACCTACAAACGATATTGCTTATCCAAGTGGCGCAACTCACGTTAGTTTTACTTCTGCTTTCTTAAAAGTTGATTTTGATACTACAGAAAATGCGATTGAGTACAGTCCGACTGTAAATATTCCGATTGATTCGACTTCTGCATCGCAAACATTAACTCCAGCAGGTGTGCCAACAGGTACAGGAAACGATGTGTTTCTTTTATTAGTAGAGTTCTTTCAAGAGATTAACGGTGTTCAGTATCCGCTTAAAAATGGCGCATATAACGTTTTAAACATCGTAGAAGTGGCATAAGTTTCATTCTGACCTTTGAAGCTGAAAGAGTCCTATGGTTTTGTATCATAGGGCTTTTTCTTTTTACCATTAATTTTTTAAAGAAAACAAAAAAAGAAAGCTGATACTTTGGTAGCGTGGATGATGCTGTCAAGGTTTTTGAATAAAAGTTTTTTGTGTTAATATGTTTAATGAAATAGAAGAGTTTTTTTTGAAAAAGTTTTATTCAAAACCCTTTAGGGCTTGACCTTTATAGCATATAGCGTTGGCATTAGGAAGCTACCTATATTTGCTATCTTTTTTATTTTTACTCTTAATTTTAACAATATAATATTATGGAAAACCCTTTTGAAATTATTAATAACCGATTAGAGCGTATTGAAAGGTTACTTGAAAATATTAGCAATAATAGCATAAGAAATGAAGCTAATATAAATTTACCTAAGATTATGACTTTAAAACAACTTACAAGTTATTTAGATGTCTCCAAATCATATCTATATAAATTAACAAGTACCAATAGCATACCTCACTCTAAAAGAGGTAAAAGGATTTATTTTGATATTGAAGTTATCAATAATTGGGTGTTAGAAAATAAAATATGGACACAAAAAGATATTGAAGAACAGGTGAATAATTATTTAATGAAGAATCATAGAAAGTTTTAAGTTATTATATAGATATAGTTAGCGAAATGAAGCAAACAAAGACTTGAGGTAAGGAATACTTGGACTTAACGATGGTTTTGTGCAGATGAATGAGATAACTAATATTTTAACTTACCTCATCTTACTACTGTTTCAATATAGCTCTAAATTTGATTTTAAGTTCTAAAGTGAGCGTTGGCTATAGCGGATATTTAGCTCGTTTCAATTTTATTTTATATTAATGTACTCGTGAATAGCCATTATTTAATTGTAGTTATGATTTGTGCGGCTGGTACGTGGCTATTTTACATAATGACCGTTATAACGCTACAGTTGTTATAACTACGCATTATGTAACATAGCTTGGGTGAGTTTAGGGTTTTTATGAAAAATAATACTTTATAGCTTATTGCAGTTTGGTTTGATTTTATGAAAAACCAAAGCTGTAATATGCTATTACCTTAAAGACAAAAAAACGCTAAACTTGTATGGCGCGCGGAACAACACAAAAGACAGAGGATTTTGAGGTACGAAAAAACTGGGTTTTGGGTTGTGTGGACTTATATCTCGGACTTATAATTACTAACTGCTATAATCACATCATTTTCAATTTTACCTGCTCTTTTTAAAATGATTTTTAGATAATCGTCACCAAGTCTTCGGCGTACCTGTTTTATATTTTCAATAAGTTCACTATAAGCATCTTTTTTCTCTGATAGTTTTAATTGACGTAAGGTATATTTTGGTAGTGTCTTATATTTATTAATATCAATCAATAGGGTGTCTATAAAGGATACTAACTCTTGGTCTAAGTCATCACTTTTTTGTTTCAATAATGATTTTAGTGCTATTTTCGCCTTGTTTTCTAATGCTACTTCAGTACGACCTGTCTTATGTCTTGGTTTGAATGTTTTTATTTCTTCATAAGAATCCCAAAAGGCACTATTTAAAGGTAATCTCTTTTCATCTAAATTACATTTAACAACCTCTACCAATTCTTCAAATGTTTTTTCATTGGGTTTGTCATTTGGTTTCTCGTTTTCATATTGATGAACAATAGAAAATAATGCCATACCTTTTTTTCTTAAAACAACTACATTATTTTCAGAGTAGGCTTTAGCTGTTTTAACACGATTAGGCAAATCTTTAATTTTCTTAATAATGTCTGGATGGTTATTTAAAATTTCATTGTAGTCATTACGGATGATGGTACTTGTGCTTAACTCGTCTCCATCCTCTGGATTGGTAGAAATTTTACTAAATAAACCACTTGGTGTTGGTTCTTCGTCTGCATCAAATATTTTAGCATCTTCGCCTAATGCACTATGGATTAAAAACATTTTTTGTTGTGCTATTTCTCTACTTTTCACAATATCCGATCCTTGGTCTGTTGGAAAGAAATTATAAATATATAGTTCATCAAACACTTTAGCACTCATTCTGTTAATACGACCAACACGCTGTATAACTCGTGTAGGATTCCAAGGAATATCGTAATTAATGATTAGACCTGCTCTATTAAGGTTAAACCCTTCTGATAGTTTATCACTGGTTACTAAAACATCATAATCGTCTTCAGGATTTTTGTCTTTTGCATTAAAATTGGCGTTTAATATTTTAGTGAATTTTTTAGTTACAGCGCCATCACAAAATAATGCTCTACCCAATAATTCCTTTTCAAAATAACTTTTAAGATGTCTAACCGTATCGGTGTATTCTGTAAATAAAATAACCTTGCGTTTAGTAGTTGCTTTTTGATTTAGCACCTGTTTTATGGTTTCAAGTACAGAAATCCTTTTAGGGTCATTTTTAACAATATTCAGGTCTTTAATTTCTTGCTCTATGGCTTCAAATAATTTGATGTCGCTTTTGATGTCTTCTAAAAACTTATCCTTTAAATGAAATTTATCAATCTCATATATCTTGGTGTGTTTTGGTGCTGTTTTATTGACTGCATTTCTCTCAAATTCTTCTAATGCTTCTTTTATAGCCTCATAAGTAAAATCATCTGCCTCATCAGTATCGTCATAAATATTCTCAATTACTTTACGGTCTAATACATATTTACCAGAATGCTCAATAAATGACAATACCATTCTATTGGTCTTTAAAAAACGTTGTATACTTTTATGGAATGCACCAAATGAACTTTCAAAACGCTTTACCAATAAACGCCTCATAAAGTCGTATAAGTTACGTTGTTGTTGGAACGCTCTATTATCGTCTTCGTTTAACTTGTCTTCGTCTTTAGGTGGGTTTTCATATTCAAATGGCTTGTATATAGCACCGTGAAAGTTTCCGTTCTCACTAAAATAATCTTGAATAATCCTATTGTAAAACTCTGATTGCTCGTGAGAGAGTTCGTAAAATTGCTCTTCTGGGTCTTTAACTTCTGATAAGTTGACAATTTCTTTTTTATACTCAAAATCTGTTTTAAGGTCTAAACGATTTCTACGAATTACCACAGGTGTGATTACATTTTTTATCTCGTTTGCCATTGTATTTACATTGCCTCGAACAATTTGAATATCTATTGGTAAAGGTAAACCAAACATTTTTTCGTAGTCCCTTTCGGCTTTTCTTCGCTTATCTGGATTATTTGAGTTGTGGTTTTTTATAATGTTAGATAAACGCTTAAATCTATAATTGTAGGCATTAAAACGTCCTTCCAAGTCCATTTCAATGGTAATACCTGATTGACCAGGAACAATAAATAATTTTAATAGCGAGAAAATATCAGCAGGCGAATTGTTAAACGGTGTCGCACTTAATAGAATAACTTGTTTACCTCTACAAACATCCATTAAACCTTGGTATGCTGCGGTATCTTGATTTCTAAACTTATGCGCTTCATCAATGATAACCACCTCATAACCTTGTTGATTATCTGAAAGATGTTCTGCCAAAGTTTCCATATCACCAGAACTATACACATCCCAACTGTACAGCTTAAATCTGTTAATATATTCATACCAACCCGAGCTTTCTTTTTTACTACCCACTAATCCCGGTGGGCATAAAATCAGCCCTCTTTTGTTAAGTTGATTGGCTATTAAAGATGCAATAACCGATTTTCCTAAACCTACAACGTCTGCTATAATCACACCGTTGTAGGTGTCAATCACATTTAGTGCTTGGTTAACTGCATCTAACTGGTATTGGTACTTCTCAAAACCATTATCTTCCAACAATCTATCAATAGCATCGTTAATACGTTTGGCTTCTTGTAATTCTATATAGGTTTTTAAAATTAAAGCATAGGCTTCATAAGGTGTAATTAAAGAGGCTTGACTTTTATTTTTTAGAAAATCGATAATAATTTTTGTGCCATTTTCGGCTTCGGTAATAGGTACAGCCACTTCCCAAAGGTCATCAAAATAGGCTTCGGCACTTTCAAAACCATAGTCTTTTATTTCAACATTAAATTCTTCTTGACCGTGCAACCCTGCTTTGGTTAAATTGCTACTACCTGTAATAAATTCGCCTTTAACGTTGAATAAGTCTTGATACTGATTGTCTAATTGAAATAAATAAACTTTAGCGTGATTGGGATTAAGTGTTTTTCTAATAATCAATCTGCCTTCTTCTAATAACTGAATAAAGAATGTTATTTGATTGTAAAAAGCTTCGTTATCCATTTCGGAATTATTTATTGCGAAACCCATAGATTTCATAAAATGCGCAAAATGTTCTTCTTGACTTAAACTATCGTCTTGCAAGCCAACCTCTACAATAGTGCTTAAATATTTATCTACTTGTAAGCCAACCAATATTTTTAAGGTTACTTGATTGTTATCCTGAAGGTTTTTATAAATTTCTTGCCAACCCGAGAAATAAAAAAAGCCGACCAAGAATTTTAATTCTTGACTTGCCGAAATTAGTTTCTCTAATCGCTTTTTTAGTGTAGCGTTATCTTGGCTATTGGTTATAAAGTTTTTGTTCATTTATTCAAATTTCAATGCGTTGTATTCTTGGGTTGCTTTTTTAACGGTTTCCAAAAGGTCTGTAAAACTTGGGCTGTCTTCTGGAATCATATTAGTTTGCATCGTTTTATAATCGTCTTCCCAAGCTTTTATAAAATCGTCTGGTGGAATAGGGTTTAAGTTTGGTGGATATAATGTAGCATAATCTACACCACGCATACCATTAAAACGCTCTCTATGTTCAATTATAGAAACTATTAGTTCTTGGTCGTAGGCTTTGTGTTTGTGTTCGCTATTGTAGATTTTTGTAATGTCGTACAAATGCCTACTTAAACGTTCTACACGTATTTTGTCGTTAGGTTTTTTAAACTCCTCGTGCAATAAAAACAATTTTTCCAAATAGGTACGCTCTGGATTTACACAAGGTACATTTATAGGTAAATCAGCAAATGGTTGTTTAGGAAATTGTTCACCTACAAAAGATATGATGTCGCAATTTGTAAACGGATCTTTTAACGAGCGACTACCCAATTCTACTTTTACCCTTGGTAAAACGTATTCTGAATGTTCTGTAACCGCAGGATAATAAATTAAAATAGATACTGGGTCTTGGTCGCCATCGCCTAAATTTTCAAAATCGAAGTTTACCTCTGTATAGCCTTTTTCATTGAATGCTTTTTGTAAGGCTTCATAAAATGTAGTGGTAACAAACTCAAAAGATTGCTCTCTTAATTTTTTTACTTGCGATTTACTGATTAAACCACCATCAAAGCCTAAATACTCTCTATTTAAAGCTAAATCTATATCTTCTGAAAAACGCTGTATTAAATACCACGCTTTACTTAATGATGTACCTCCTTTAAATAACAAATGTTCGGCAACTTCTAATTGCGAAAAGATAATATCGAGGGTTTGTACTACCCACCAATCTTTTTCTACAGCATATACAGGCAAGCCTTTTTCTTGCGCTACCGCAGTAAAAACTTCTACTTTTTCTGTCTCTTTTAATTTATAAAACTCTTGTGCTGCCATTTACAATGCTTTTGCCATTATTTCTGCTATCCATTGCGGTGCTAACCCAATGTCGTGTTTTAAATCTTGCTTATCTTCTTTTAATAACAGACTATGTATTTTTTCTAATTCTTGGGTTGTGGCTTTATCCTTTCCAATATCTTTTAAGGCTTGAACCACCAATTTGCTAACCTCACCTTTTAGCGCCAAATTTTTAGGTGTTGTTTTCTTAAACTGTATGGTGCGTTTGCCAATTTTTATGGTTCTGGGTGAGCCATCTGTTAAGTAAACAATGCGTAGTGGCACTTGGGTAGATAAGCCTAAAGCGTTTTGCGCTTGCGCTCCTGTGGGTAATAAACGCGCCTTATCTCTTTTAGCAATAGCAATAGCTACTTCTTCAGCATCTGGCAATACGTCTTGATTAAGCAACTTACTAAAGGTTGGTTTAGCATAAATACCTCTTGCCAAACGACTTATTTTTTTTGCTTTTACCAAACGATGTAATGCGGTATGTACTGCACCATTGCTACCAAGGTCTAAAAAATCTTCTATAAACAGAATTGTGCCAGGCTTGGTACGATTTATTTGTTCTGTAACTTTATCATCTACACTTTGCATAACACAAATATAGTTTTTTTGTAAGTTATTTAAAAATATTTGTGAGTTATTTATGCTATAAAACTTACAGATGGATGTTATTTAATTATAAACTATGCCTTGTTTTTGCAACCTATTTTATAACTATTTGTAACTAAACTATACTAAAAAGGTTACAAGCTATTTTACACTTTGTAATTATTATACGCTTCTTCTGTTAAACTAAAAGCTGGGTCTATAAGCAATACCTCTTGGTGGGTGAGGTTATAGAGCTTGTAGATTATTATATTCAACAATTCATAGTTTTCATTAAAATCATTAGTGCCATATGTGTTTTCCAATTCATTATGTAAATCATTAATTCTTGAAAGCACATTATTTGTTGGCAATTGTATAGGAAGTGTTTCTAAAAAAGTTTTTGAAATGTTTACAGTAAGGTTCGAGTTGTTAGAAAAATTGTTAGCGTAATACCAATTGATTAGCCTTGAATTAAGTAAGCTGTTGAAGAACTCATAGAGTTCTTTATATTCTTCAACGAGAATTATATTATTAGTAGAGGCGAAAGCTTTTCTTTTTTCTAAATCTATTGCAGAAACTAAAGGCATTGTACCACCACTTATTCTTTGCATAACAATTTTTTTAGGTTGATTCCATAAATAATCTGGTCTCGTTCTATGAATCTCTGCTTTATTCCAAATAATGAAATTTGAACATTCTTGAATAAAAAATCTCTTTACATCTTTACCTTCAATTAAATCAAATGTATTATCCTCCTTTTTATCAAGAATAAGGTGTTTGTGAGCAACAATACCTTCAATAATATCAACACAACACTCACCAAGACTCTTTTTATTCTTTTTAATTTTAGAAGAAAGTGCCATCTGCTCTTTATTGAGCATAATATTAAAGGTGTAGCTTGTATTCTCTAAAAATACATTTTGATTGATGTATTTAGTTTTATACTTGTTTTCTTGAAGTGACTCTACATCAGTTAAAATTTCAGTTTCAAAATCTGGACTTGTTTTGTTACTTAACTGAAATAGAATTGTTGAAGCAGTTACTTTATTAAAGATGCCTTCTCCTAAATCTACAATTGAGTTTATATCATTATTTTTCAATAATTCATATCTAATTACATCATAAACAGTACCTCTTAAAATATTATTTGGAATAATATAAATAAGGTTACCATTCTTTTTAATAAGCTTTTTACCCTTTAATAAGAAAATAGCAAAGAGGTTTATTTTTCCAGCTTGCCTTGATTTTGACTTACTTGGAAGAGCTATATCTTTAAAATATTCATCATTAACATAGTCTTTAAAACCTGCTCCAAAATCTACATCTCTTGTAAATACATAGGGTGGATTACCTATAACTATATCAAAATTATCTTCTCCAAACATCCATTGTGGGTCAAACCAAGATGAGGCTTCATTACTAAAAGGGTTCCAACTAATCAATTTATAGCTTCGGCTGTTGGTATCGGCAAACAAGTTATGCTCGTTTTTAAATGCCTTTTTTTGTACCCTTAAAAAGCGTTCTTTTATTTTTACTTTTTTCTTACCAGAGCTTTGTAGGTAGTCTGCACGTAGTTGTTCTAAAAGTTGTAACTCTTCATAATTATCGAACATACTTGTTTGTTGTCCTTGTTCTTCAGGCAAGCCAATAAGCGTATTGGCGGTTACAAATTTAAACTCCAAGTTAGGTAAGGGTTCAATGCCACGGTTTATAGCCGTGTCGTCTATATTTTCATCAATAACCAAAGAGAGAAAACTACGTAGTTTTGAGATTTCGGAAGCAATAGGTTGTATATCTACGCCATAAATAGAATGTTGTATCACGCCTAATTTACGAGCGTAATCGCTTGTGGCGGCATCCAACTTTTCTTTAAGTTGGCTACGTATTAGGGCGTTATTTACCTTTTCGAGCTGTTTTTGTTTCCACCATTTTGCACCTGGGTCTAACTTTTTTAGAGCTAAAATAATTTTATGTAATGCACCCATAGGGAATGCACCAGAACCGCACGCTGGGTCTAAAATCTTAACATCGCTTAATGCTTGTAATATTTGGTCTTTTTTATTGGTACTAAAGGTGTCTTCTTGGTTGGTTTCTTGACCTTCCTTGAAAAGTCGCTCTAACGCCTCTTCATCATCAATAGCTGTTTTGGTTTTTAGATATTGCACCAACGATTGTTCTACCATATAATCTACAATCTCTCTTGGCGTATAAAAGCTTCCTGTGGCTTTACGTGCGCTTTTTTCGGTATCTGGGTCTATTTCTGCTAAAAGGTTTTCAAAGATAGTACCCAACATTTCTGGGTCAATACTTACTTCGGCATCATAAATGCTGTTTTCGTCAATGGTAAAGTTGTATTGTTCCAGGACTTTAAATAGCTCTAAAAACCACGAATTAGGAATTTTTAATCCGAAAGAAATTTGGTGTATGCCTTGACTATCGGTTGGAAAGAAATCGTCTGGATGTGCTTCAAACAAACCACCGTTTAAGAATGGGATAATGTTGGCGTCTTGTGGTAGAGTATAATCTTTACGGTCTTCTTCTCGTTTATTGAGTACTAAAAAGAATAGTTTTTCTAATACCGAGTGGTAGTAATCGTGTTGCTGATTGTTAACGTCTACAACTGTGTTTGATGATAACCACGTTTCCGGAATTAATGGAATGCCAGCTTCTGACTTTTTATTCTTTAAAAACCAACAAAATATGGTACGACCTATCAATCTAACTGCAAACTCTTGATAAACTTTGCGGTTGTCTTTTAAAGGTGTTGATGGCAAAACCAATTGCGGATTATCTGCATTAATGGTTTTAGTGCCTTGTTTGTACTTACCACCAATTAACTCATAAAAGGCTTTAGCTATTTCTTGATAGAATTGTTTGTTTAGTGGTTCTACACTAAAGGCTTCAATAATTTCATCTAACGAGTTAAAACCACAACTACCAACTTGTTTAATAAAGGTTTTATTGGTTTGTTTAGGCGATACAAAATAGGTATAACGCTTGTATTCTGTAAATTCTCTTTTAGTGCCTAAATAATTGGCTTTTACAAAACTGAACCTAAAATTCCCTTCACTATCATAAAACACAAATAATGCTGCATCTTTTACTTCGTGTTTCAGAATTTTTTGGCAATTTCGTATTGGTTTTTCTTTCCTGTTCTTTCCGTTAATGGTTCGGTAGTTTCGGATGCGATAATAATAACATCGTCTTTGTTTATGGTCGCTTCACCAACTTTTTCGATAGACTCATACTTGTCGAAAATACCTTCCTGGAAGAGATAATCTAAATTTTCGTCGTCTAGTTTGAAGGAAGGTAGCTTGTCTCTTAAAAAAGCTATTAAATTTTTGTTAGAATATTGATTGATTAGATTGGTTAGCTGACTCATATATAAAACTTAATTCACTCAAAAATATAAATCTTTTTTGTGGAAAGTAGGAATATTTACAAGAAAAAGATAAAACCCAAAAAACCGAGTGGTTTAATTGGGTTTTGTTGGGTTATGATGCTGTTGCAAAAGTTTTTTGTTTAAGCTTTTCAAGATGCTTTTCCATATTGCTTTTGCACCATTCTTCTTTTGCTATTTTTGGTGGATGACCTATTGCTTTAGATAGTTCTTCTTTCATTATTTGCTCTACAGCATCTACATATTCTTCGGTAGTTGTAATGCTATCGTGAATAGTATAAATAGGTGCGTTGGGATATTCTTCTGTTATACGCTTTGCAATAACATTAATCATTAAATGACTTTCAATACTTTGCAATAATCTTGGAAGTAGGGTTTTGTCTTTGCTTTTAATTTTAGCAAACACATTATACACTTCTTTAAACATTTTTTCAAATACACGTTTTGGTGCTGCTTCAGTTTGACCTTTAAATTGATTTGCTGTAAACAATACTTGGAATACTGCTGCTTTAACTTCTTTACGGTCTTTTAAATGAATACCCAATTCCTTTTGAAATGCTTGTTCTAAAAACTCGTATAGCTTACCAGATACTACTAAATCAATGTAGTGTTGAAACTCATTATCTATAAGGGATTGAGGGATTTCTCCTAACATAATGTAATTATCATTGCTATGAATTTTAATATGTGATATATTTAATATTTTATAATTTATATCATTTATATTATTAAAAGAAAGACTTTTACGATTCTGCGGTTCACGAAAAGAGATTGAAAAAGTGTTAGGTGTATTTGGCTCATTTTTTTGCTCAATCCAAAAGTCACGACTTAACAAAACTGTGCTAATATATGGTTGGCTGTTTTTTATATCTAACGAATATAATTTTTGACCATCGTAAGTAATTGCATTTCTAATACGACTTGGCATATTTGTTAAGTTTGTATGTAATCGATATACATTATCATCCAGCATCAAATTATAGTCTTTGCATTTTAACCTTTGCGCACTCATTTGTGCGTGTATCATTTGATTTGTTGGGTGCTTTTGTTTTTTTCTGATTCTGTCATACTCCCATAATGATCTATCTTGCATTTTTAAATGATGCTCTTCACGTAAAAAAGCATCTACATAATCATAATCAATTTGCAGTTTATCATTAAACCACTTTGTTGCAAAGTCAAGATGTTTAACAGATTCTTGTTTGCGATTTTTTTCAACTTTTAATTTTTTACGAAATGTAAATTCTACTACTTGAAATGGTTTAACAGGTGTTCTGTATTTCTCAATTAATCTGTAACCTTTTGATTTTTCACCAACTAAATAATGATTATCACATTCGATAATTTTTAAATCTTGTTCTAAATAATCAAGATATTGCTTATAGTTCTGAATTTTATCCTGCAACTTTTTTGCATTGATAGGTATAAAATCTTCTCCTTGAATATCTTTATCCATTAATGGAATGGCATTAATTAGATGTAAGATATAACATAGCTTGTCTAATTTATAAGGTTTAAATGTTGGTGGGTTGTTATGCGTTAACTCGAATATATCCAAGTTTTCAGGTATGTATATTCTCATTATGCACTATTGTTTTGGGTTAAAATTTTAATTACATCGTCATACTCATAGTACATAGTTTTACCCATTTTTGTGTAGGGTAGTGTACCATTTACACGTAAGTTTTGCAGCGTTCCTGGTGAGATGTTAAGCATCTCTCTAACGTCTGCTGATTTTAACCACTTTTTTTGCTCTGTTTGGCTTCCTAAAATTGTCTTAAGTTCTGTGATGATTTCTTGTTTTAGAGTCTTTAAATCATCCTTTGTAATTACTTCGAATGTCATTTTTTATTAAAATGTATTAAAAGGTGTAAACACCTGATTTATATTGTGTTAATTTACGATATTTTGAGCTTTACATAAAACAAACTTATTAACAGTTATTAACTAATTTATGGCAATAAAAAACAGTAAAACCCTCGTAAATACAAGGGTTTTAGTTAGTTTGATGCTAAAATAATAATGATGAATGTTTATATCTGCTAATTAAACGCTTGGATGTTTCTACATTAGTTTTATTAGCAAATTTTTGCTTTAAAATTGCCATATCATCGCTTACTTTTCTATCCAATATTTTAGCATAATGTTGTGTCGTTTTTAGTGATTTATGACCTAACATTTTACTTACTGATTCCATTGGAACACCATTAGACAATGTTACCGTAGTAGCAAAGGTGTGTCGTGCTAAATGGGTGGTTAAGTTTTTATTAATACCACACAAGTCTGCTATCTCTTTTAAATAGGCATTGGATTTTTGATTGCTTAATACAGGAAGTAAAACACCTTTTGTTACTGCCTCTGGATGGTTTTCGTATTTTTTTATAATGTCTAAAGCGGTTGGAAGTAGTGGAATATTACTGCGTGTATCGGTTTTAGTACGCTTTGTTTTAATCCATTTATCACCATCAATACCAAATACCAAATTATCTTTTGAGAGCTTCTTAACGTCGCTATAGGCTAAACCAGTAAAGCAACAGAATATAAAAATGTCTCTTACTTGCTCTAATCGATTGGTGTGTAATTCTTTTTCGAGCATTGTTTGTATTTCTTCTTCTGAAAGGAATTGACGTTCTACTTCTTTTAATCGTACTTTGTAATTTAAAAATGGGTCTTTTGCTATCCAACCATTAGCCAGAGCAATACGCACTATTTTTTTGAAATTCTTTATGTATTTAATCGTGCTGTTATGACCGCAGTTTCTAACGGTTTTTAAGTAAAACTCAAAGTCTATTATAAATTGGTGGTTTACTCGCTTAATACTTATATCGCTTACTTTATACTGATGCTGCATAAATTCTTTAAGATGCTTGCATACGGTTTTGTAGCGCTCTAAAGTACCTGCTGAAAATTCTCTACCTACTAACTTTTTTACTTGTGTATTATGGTTTTCAAAAATGGTTATGAGTGTACGCTCTTTTTCTTCAATACCTAAAAACTTATTCTTTAGGGTTTCTGTAGTGACCTCTTTATTGTCTTGAATTAGGTCTCTTTGACTTTGATATACTTTTGTAGTAAGGGAATCTAAATAAGCGTTAAGCTCTCTTATGTCTTCAGTTCTTCCAATTGCTTTATTGCCTTGACTGTTCCATTTATTAACTTCAATACTGCGTTTTGTACTGATTTCTGTTCGTTTACCATCTATGGTAATACGAAGATAAATAGGGCATTTGCCCTGTGCATCTACCTTACTTTTCTTCAAGTAGAATAATAATCCAAATGTTTTGTTCATTCTGGTGACCTTTAAAATTATACATTAATTTACGAAATAATTAGGTCTTATTTTGTGTTTAACTAATTGATTTATAAACAGTTATTAACAAATAGGTGACCTAAAAAAGGTTTTAAAAAGGTCACCCAAAAGGTCACCAACAGAATGGTTTTTAATACACTTTTTGATGTTTTGTAGAAACTAAAAAGTCCCGTAAACATAGTGTTTACAGGACTTTGTTCGATTTTGAATAAATCTTGGCGGAGAAAGAGGGATTCGAACCCCCGGAGGTGTGACCCTCAACAGTTTTCAAGACTGCCGCATTCGACCACTCTGCCATTTCTCCAGTGAATCTCATCGGGTATTTCCCAAATGCGAGTGCAAATATAGATAGCTTTTTCATTTATTTCAAATAAAAATGAACTTTTTTTATAAAAAAAATATTTTCAAATTCTGCTAGAGTTTAAGTATGTTAAATTTATCTTTTTAGGACTATATATATCAGTAAGCTATATTATTTTTGCTCAAAAAGTTAAGATGAATATTACAGAAGATTTAAAATGGAGATATGCCACAAAAAAATTTGATAATAATAAAAAAGTATCTAAAGATGATATCGATAAAATTTTAGAAGCTTTTAACCTTACAGCTTCTTCTTACGGTTTGCAACCAATAAAACTTGTTGTTTTGCAAGATGAATTAAAACAAGAAGAGTTAGTAAAGTTTTCAATGATGCAACAACAAGTAAAGGATGCATCGCATGTTTTAGTTTTTTGTATCGACTCTGTAGTTAATGAAGATAAAATTTCAGACTATTTTAATTTAGTAAAGCAAACTAGAAATACTCCAGACGATATTTTAAATCCTTTTAAAAAGTTTTTGATTGAAGACTTCAAATTAAAAACTCAAGAAGAAATTGAAGCATGGGCAAAAAACCAAGCATATTTAGCTATGGGAAACTTATTGACTGTTTGTGCTATGTTAAAAATAGATTCATGCCCAATGGAAGGTTTTAACCCAGATAAATTTGATGAAATTTTAGGTTTAAATAAACTTAATTTAAAAAGTGTATTGGTTATGCCTATAGGTTATCGTTCTGAAGACGATTTTATGGCTAGTCTAAAAAAAGTAAGAAAGCCTATAGAAGATATGATCATCTTTAAATAATGTAATATTTTGGCTTAATTGTTGTTATTTAGATATAAATAATACATTTGTACATATAATTTTTAAGTAATGAAACATTTAATTTTCATATTTAGTTTATTTTTTTCTTCACTTTTATTTTCTCAAGAAGAAGAACATTCAAGTTTAAATTGGTTAACAGACTTGAACGAAGCAAAAGTAGAAGCAACATCTTCTAAAAAACCCATTTTAGTATTATTTACAGGAAGTGATTGGTGTGCACCGTGCAAAATGTTAAAAGAAGATTTTTTTGATTCTGATGAATTTGAAACTAAATCTAAGCAATTTGTTTTATTAATGATTGATATACCAAGACGAACAGACATAATTACAGAAGAACAAAGAAAAAAGAATTTTGAAGTTGTAAGAAAATACAACAAAGAAGGTGGTTACCCTAATCTTGTTGCTTTAGATGATAATTTAAAAGTTATAGGAGAGCTGTCAGGCTATACTTTTTTAAGAGAAACAGATAGACATTTTGCATTTATAGATTCAATATTAGAAAATTATTAAATATTAATAACTAATAGAAAAAAGCGTTGTGACTTTATGTTATGACGCTTTTTTTTTCTTCTTATTAATAGTAAATTTGAAATCAATAAAATAAAAATTATGCCAGGATTTGAAAGCTTTGGTGAAGCAGAGCGAAAAGAAGCGCAAGATGTATTAGATAGCGGTATATTAATGCGTTACGGATTTGATGCTATGCGAAACGGACATTATAAAGCTAAATCTTTAGAAGAAGAGTTACAATCTACTTTACAAGTAAAGCACGCACAATTAGTTACAAATGGAACAGCTGCAGTTTCTGCGTCTTTAGCAATAGCAGGCGTAGGAGCAGGAGATGAGGTTATTGTACCTTGTTTTACATTTGTAGCGTCTTTTGAAGCTATTATGATGCTAGGAGCTATACCTGTTTTAGTAGATATAGATGACACATTAACTTTAAGTCCTGAAGCAGTAAAAAAAGCAATCACACCAAAAACAAAAGCTATAATGCCTGTACATATGTGTGGTAGTATGGCAGATTTAGACGCTTTAAAAGAAATTTGTGATGACAATAATTTAATTCTTGCAGAAGATGCATGTCAAGCTGTTGGTGGTACTTATAAAGGAAAATATTTAGGAACTTACGGTGATGTAGGTTCTTTATCCTTCGATTTTGTAAAAACTATAACTTGCGGTGAAGGTGGAGCAGTGCTAACAAATAATCCAGAGTTTGCCAAACATGCAGATCAGTTTAGTGATCATGGTCATGACCATATTGGTAATGATAGAGGAGCAGAATCTCATCCAGTTTTAGGTTATAATTTTAGGATTTCAGAACTTAATGCTGCAGTTGGATTGGCTCAAGTAAGACGTTTGAAAGACTTTATAGCTGTTCAAAAGAAAAATTACACAACTCTAAGAGAAGCGCTATCCGAAATTGAAGAAGTTACTTTTAGAACTGTTCCCGAAGGAGGAGAAGAAAGCTATGCTTTTTTAAATTTCTTTTTACCTAATTTGGATACAGCAAGGAAAGTTATCGCTTCATTTAAAGAGAAAGGTGTAGATGCTTGTTTTCATTATTACGATAACAATTGGCATTATGTACGTAAATGGGAACATTTAAAAGACATAAAAACACTATATCCTGTATCTAAAGAAGTAAAAGAAGGTTTGTCTTATCTAAAGCATAAAACATTTGATCAATCAGACCACTTTATTGGTAGAAATATCTCTTGCTTAATCAAATTATCTTGGACTGAAGCAGAAGTGAAAGAAAGAGCTAAATTAATGGTTCAAGCTATAAAAGAATCTCTTTAATAATTTACATATTCTACAATTTCTAACCCATAACCAATCATTCCTACGCGTTTAGTTTGTTGTGAGTTAGAAATTAATTTTAATTTATGAATATTTAAATCATGAAGTATTTGGGCTCCAATCCCAAAGTCTTTATTGTCCATTGCTATAGCAGGAGCTTTTGTAATTTTATTAGGTACCTGTTTTTCTTTTAAAACCGAAAGACGTTGTAATAAATTCATACTTTCAGCTTGTTGATTAATAAATAAAATGGCTCCTTTACCTTCTTTATTTATTACTTTAAACATATTATCTAACTTTTGGTCTGCATTATTAGTTAAAGTACCTAAAATATCATTATTTACTAAAGTAGAGTTAACTCTTGTTAATACTTCATCCTTACTAGTCCAATCGCCTTTAGTTAAAGCAATATGAATTTGGTTATTAGTGGTTTGTTGGTAAGCTCTTAACCTGTAATTACCAAAACGTGTTTCTATATTAAAATCTTCCTTTTTAATTATTAAGGAATCGTGTTCCATACGATAAGCCACTAAATCTTCAATAGAAACTATTTTTAAATCGAACTTTTCAGCAACTTTTATTAATTGAGGTAAGCGCGCCATAGTACCGTCTTCATTCATGATTTCAACGATAACACCTGCTGGTTGTAGTCCAGCTAATCTGGCAAAATCTATAGCTGCTTCAGTATGACCAGTACGTCTTAAAACACCACCTTCTTTTGCTACTAAAGGAAATATATGACCTGGTCTTGCTAAATCATAAGGTTTTGTGTTTGGATTTATTAAAGCTTGAACAGTTTTAGATCTATCTGCTGCAGAAATCCCTGTTGTTACTCCTTGACCTTTTAAATCTACAGATACTGTAAATGCTGTTTCCATGTGGTCTGTATTATTAGTAACCATCATGTGTAGGTCTAATTCTTTACATCTTTTTTCGGTAAGTGGTGTACAAATTAATCCTCGACCATGTGTTGCCATAAAGTTAATCATCTCTGGAGTAACTAATTCGGCAGCAGCTAGGAAGTCGCCTTCATTTTCTCTGTCTTCATCATCAACAACTATAATTACTTTTCCTGCTTTAATATCTTGAATAGCTTCTTCTATAGTGTTTAATTTTACGTCTACTGCGCTAACTGTTTTTGTGCTCATTACCTTAAAATTTGTGCAAAGATAAGCTATTTTTAAGCTTTTATAGGTTTAAGAATTGATTTTTAGATTTCTATTAACATGAATAATAGGATAGAGGATAAAACCTAATATTTTAAATAAAAGTGTCTCTTTAGTTTTATTTAAAGTTTTAAGTATTTTACTGTAGTGCCTAAATGTTTTTATATAGTTAAAAATAAAAACTATATATGATATTGCACTAATCTGTATTCCTGCTTCTGCTAATTGTGGTAACTTATTGTTTTTGAAAACAAAAAATAATATAAATAAAGCTAGAGCCAATATATAGGTTATAAAGCTAATTTTTGAAAGCAGTTTAAATTCTTTTAAAGCAGTCTTATCTATTGGGTTAACTTTTGGTTTAATGATAGTTTCAGTAGTTTCACCTAAAGCCTCTGCTACAATAGCTCTTTTTTTGTCTTGATTGGTTGTTTGTGTTTTTGATTTTTTACTTCCTAATTTAGAGTTGTACCATTTTTTAATTGGTACTGTTATGTGGTCAAATTCAAATAAGCCTCTATCTTCTGTAGCGCGTTTTGTTAAAAATATACTTAGAGGAAACATTATTAATGTGGAAAACCAAGCGGAAAGAACTGGATTTAATTTACCATTTTTAGCACTATTTTCTGCAAATAAACCAATAAAATGATAGGTTAAAAATAATACAATAGCAATAACCATTGGTAACCCTAATCCACCTTTTCTAATTAAAGCGCCTAAAGGAGCTCCTACAAAAAATAGAATAATACAAGCTACAGCTAAAGCAAACTTTTTATGTAATTCTATACCATGTTTGTTAATCCAAATACTCTTGTTTTTTAGAGTTTTTTCTTTAGAAGTCATTATTTGTTTTGTACTTGATACATTATTTACAGCATAATCTAATAACTGCACTTTAAATCTAGTATCAAAGAGGTCTAATAATGGTCCTTCGTATATAGTATCTTTTTTTGACTTTAAAGAGATGTTTAAGGTAGCAATGTTTGTTCTATTGTACATGGATTTAGAAAACTCCATGACATTATCTTGTCTTTCTAATTTAAGAGAATCTAAAGTGTGATTTAGCTCTGCTATATTTAGCATCGTGTATTTATTATCAACATTTTTTTCGTCTAAATCTACATTATTCAGCTCTGTTAAATCAATGTTCATAATGTGCTTCTTAAACTCACTTTTTACAAATGGTTTTTTCTGGCGGTCTTTTAGTTTTTTGGGAGGTGTATCATCATAATAATACCCATCATAAAGAATTAGTTTTAGTATGTTAGAATCTTCTTGACTTACTAATTCTCCCGTTTCGGCAATTATAACAGTATGGTTTCCTGCAACTCTAGTACTACTTTTTTTATGTATAGTAACACCTTTTAAAAACTTACCGTTTTCGCCACTTTTTTCTTCAACTTTAATATTAAAATTATCACCAATGTCGTTAAACTGTCCTTCTGCTATTGCCATAGCTGGTTTAACTTTGGCTATATTTTTTCTTAAGTTATGGCTTTCGTAATGTGCCCAAGGAATAACATTATTACTAAAGAAAAAAGTTGTTATAGATAGAATAAATATGAAAACGCCTAAACCAGACATTGCTCTTTGAAGAGAAATACCTGTACTTTTCATTGCAGCAAACTCATAGTTTTCAGCAAAATTACCAAACACCATTATAGAAGATAACAAAATAGTAAGTGGTAAAATTAAAGGAATAAGTGTAGGAGTGATGTACATTAAAAACTTAAGGATAGTAACTACGTCTAAGTCTTTTCCTGCTAATTCTTTAATGTATAGCCATATGGCTTGTAAAACAAAAATCAGCATGAGTATTACAAACACGCTGATAAAAGTTTTTAAGTAAGAGGTTAATATGTATCTATCTAGTATTTTCACCCCAAAAAATTAATCTAATTTGTTGATGTAGTAGTCCTTATACTTTTCTTGATCAAATGTAAATAAGGATTTTGATAATGTTTCGTTAGTTTTAAAAGAATTAACAGTTAAGGTTGTTTTAGTTCCGTTTTTGCCAATTTCAATTAGTCTATAAATATGTTTCGTTTTATTGTCTATACCTAAAAGCACATATTTGATTTCTGAAGAAGAATCTATAGGTGTTAATTTTACAAATTGTATTTTTCTACCTTGTACATTTTGTTCAATATCCATTTTGTATGTAAAACCATCTTCATAAAAGCTAAGCATTTTACTAGGTGTAATTGTATTTTGATCTTCATTAGAAACTTTAGACACAGTAACTTCTTCATCTTCTGGGCTTATACTGTATAAATTTTGACCATCAAAAATACGTGTAATACCTAATATGTTAAGTCTATATTTTTCACCTTCCATTATTACGTCACCACGTGTTTCTTGTTTAATATTTTCTTCAGTATTTTCTAAAACATATTTAAAGTCAATACTAATGTTTTTGTAATTTTTTGCTTTAGTAGAAACCTCGTCTAGTAAAGCTTTTGCTTTAGCGTTTTGCGCATAAGTTGTTAGAGTAAAAATTGTACTTAAAAAAAGGAATAATAACTTTTTCATTTTAATTTGTTTCGTTTTCTAATAGTTGTTCTAAAGCTAGTAAATCAGGTACTAACACTTGTCTTGCTTTACTACCTTCAAATCCGCCAACAATACCTGCAGCTTCTAATTGATCAATAATACGACCTGCACGATTGTAGCCTAATTTAAGTTTACGTTGTAGTAAAGAGGCAGATCCTTGTTGTGCTGTTACAATAATTTCTGCTGCTTCACGGAAGAGTTTATCTCTGTCCGATATATCTATATCAAGACTTGTGCCACTTTCTTCACCAACATATTCTGGTAATAAATAAGCGTCAGGATATGCTTTTTGTGCGCCAATAAAATCTACTATTTTTTCTACTTCTGGAGTATCTACAAAAGCACACTGTATACGTATCATATCATTACCTTGTGTGTAAAGCATGTCTCCACGTCCAATTAATTGGTCTGCTCCCGCACCATCTAAAATAGTACGCGAGTCTATTTTTGAAGTTACTCTAAACGCAATACGTGCAGGGAAATTGGCTTTAATAATACCTGTAATAACGTTTACAGATGGACGTTGCGTTGCAATAATAAGATGAATACCAATAGCACGTGCTAATTGCGCTAAACGTGCAATAGGTGTTTCTACTTCTTTACCAGCAGTCATAATTAAATCTGCAAACTCATCTACCACTAATACGATGTAAGGTAAAAACTGGTGTCCGTCGTTAGGATTTAATTTTCTAGCTTTAAACTTGGCATTGTATTCAGAAATATTTCTACAAAGTGCATTTTTAAGCAATTCGTAGCGATTATCCATTTCTATACACAACGAATTTAATGTGTTAATTACCTTTGTGTTATCCGTTATAATAGCATCTTCACTATCGGGTAATTTTGCTAAATAATGTCTTTCAATTTTATTAAAAAGTGTAAGTTCAACTTTTTTAGGGTCTACTAGTACAAATTTTACTTCAGCAGGATGTTTTTTGTATAAAAGTGAAGTTAATACTGCATTTAAACCAACCGATTTACCTTGTCCTGTTGCACCAGCCATAAGTAAATGAGGCATTTTGGCAAGGTCTATAACTAATGTTTCGTTACTAATGGTTTTACCTATAGCTATTGGTAATTGCATTTCTGATTTTTGAAATTTTTGAGATGCAATTACAGATCGCATTGATACGATTGTTGAGTTTTTATTAGGCACTTCGATACCAATAGTACCTTTACCAGGAATTGGCGCAATTATACGAATACCAAGCGCAGCTAATGATAAAGCAATATCGTCTTCTAAGTTTTTAATTTTAGAAATACGCACACCAGCTTCCGGAACAATTTCGTAAAGTGTTACTGTTGGACCAATGGTAGCTTTAATACTATCTATACCAATTTTGTAGTTGTTTAAGGTTTCTACAATTCGGTTTTTGTTTTCTTCTAACTCTTGTTGGTTTATAGTTACACCTTCGTTATCATATTTTTTAAGTAGATCTAATGGCGGATATTGATATTTACCAAGCTCTAAAGTAGGGTCAAATTGTCCAAAATCTTCAACAAGCTTGTTAGCAAGATTATCAGTTTCAGATTCTTCTTCTTTTACTGTTTCTACTTCAATTTTAACGTCTTCTTCACCATTTTCTTCTTTAATCGAAGTTTTTAAAATAGGTTCTTCAACTTCTTCTTCATCTTTTGGTGTAGACACTTCAAATGTTGTAGATGTTTCGGTTGTAGAATGATTAGTAATTGTAGGTTCTACATCTTTTTTGACTTCAAAAGCAGATTTTATATTTTCTGCTTCTTCAGAATGAGAATTATCAACAGGAGTAAAATCTTCTTTTAAATCGTCTTTAATTTCTGCTTTAGCTTTATTGAAAAGCGAAGCTATACGTTGCGGTGTAAATTTAAAACGAACTGCTAAATAGGTTATAAAAGCAAAAATTAATAGAAGTACAGTCCCTAGTTTTCCTATATAATCTTGAAAAAAGGTATTGACTTCAAAGCCTATTGTTCCGCTTAAAATGTCATTTTTAGAAGTGAAAAATCCGAATAAAACTGAAAACCATATGATTATTAATGTACCCCAAAACCAATGTCTTCTTAATTTGGTTTTGCTTAAATCCATTAGCACAAATACACCTGAAAGAAAAGTTAAGCCAGAAAATATAAATGACGCAATACCAAAACCACGTTGGATAAAAACATCACTTAACCAAGCACCAACTTTACTAAGCCAATTTTGTGTTTCGACATCTCTAGTTGTAAATTCTGATAAGGCACTTTGATCTGCTTTTCCGGTAAAAATAAAGGATAAGAAAGCAGTAAATAGCAAAAATCCAAGTATTACCAAAAAGCTACCAAAGACTAATTTTTGTTGATTATTCAACGTAAAATCAGGTTTTTTAAAGCGTGGCTTGTTTTTGGTTTTAGATGTTTTTTTTGCTTTGGCCATTAACGGTTTTTTAATTTGGGTAAAAATACAAATTGTAAACGTTTATCCTAATGGATAATTGTTTAAAAAATCTTAGGAATATAAATTATTAAACCAATAATTGACGCAGCGATTGAAGCAATAAAAACAGCGCCAGCTGCAATATCTTTAATTATTCCAATTTTAGGATGATGATTAGGATGGATAAAATTTGCGACTTCTTCTACAGCAGTATTTAATCCTTCAATACTCATAACCATTCCAATAGCTAAGCATTGCATAATCCATTCTGTGTTAGAAATGGAGTAATAAAAGCCAGCAACAGTTACAATAATTGCAATAACAAATTGTATCTGTATACTAGCTTCTGTTTTAATTAAGCGTAACATACCTAAAAAGGCATATTTAACGCTTTTAAGACGATTTATAATAAAAGGTTCTTTTGTTTTACTCATTAGATAAAGCGCTAAGAGCAGCTTCATAGTTAGGTTCGTCTGCTACTTCTTCTACTTGTTCTGTGTAGATTACTTTTCCATTTTCATCTAAAATAACAATACATCTAGAATGTAAAGTTTCAAAAGGTCCATTTTTAAACGCTAAACCATAATCATTACCAAACTCACCTGTTTTAAAATCTGATAGCATTTCTAAGTTGTCAATACCTTCTGCGCCACAAAATCTAGACATAGCAAAAGGTAAGTCTCTTGATATGCAAATTATTTTTGTGTTTTCTACTTCTGATGCTTTTTTGTTAAAAGTTCTTACCGATGTTGCACATGTACCAGTATCAACACTAGGAAATATGTTTAAAACCACTTTACTTCCTTTGTAATCAGCAAGTGTTTTTTCTGATAAATCTGTGTTAGTTAAATTAAAATTTGGAGCATCATTACCTACTTTAGGTAAATTTCCAACAGTTTCTACAGGATTGCCTCCTAGGGTTATTTTAGCCATAACATTTAATTTTTTTTCAAATTTAAAAATAATACGTTAAACACATTTTTTAAACACTGTTTATTGTTATAATTTGAAATTATTGTTTTGTAAAATTAAATAAATTTAACTTATAATTAAATAGTGATAATCAATTTTTTTGATCATTTTTTTGTAAATTTAATAGTTAATTTTAATGAAATATTATAAAAACTATAAAACTATTAATATGAAAAGCAATTCTAATGAAAATCCTAATGGAGAGAACTTCGAAATTAATGAAAGTTCAGCAAAATGTCCTTTTCTTAGCGGAACTATCAAAAAAACTGCTGGTGGCGGAGTAAAAAACCGCGATTGGTGGCCAAACGAATTAAAATTAAATATTTTACGTCAGCACGCGCCAAATTCAAACCCTTTAGACGATGATTTTGACTATGCTAAAGAATTTAATAGTCTTGACTTTGCAAAATTAAAGCAAGAGGTCATAGATTTAATGACAGATTCTCAAGATTGGTGGCCTGCAGATTACGGTCATTACGGTGGATTTATGATTAGAATGGCTTGGCATAGTGCAGGTACTTACAGAGTAGGAGATGGACGTGGTGGCGCTGGTGGCGGTAACCAAAGATTTGCCCCAATTAATAGTTGGCCAGACAATGGTAACCTTGACAAAGCAAGACTTTTACTTTGGCCTATAAAGAAAAAATACGGACGAAAAATATCTTGGGCAGATTTAATGATACTTGCAGGTAATTGTGCTTTAGAGTCAATGGGCTTTAAAACCTTTGGATTTGCAGGAGGAAGAGAAGATATATGGGAACCAGAACAAGATGTGTATTGGGGAAGTGAAACAGAATGGGGCGCAAATGAAGCGCGTTATGGCGATAGTAAAAATGTAGAAGAAAGAGATCTTGAAGATCCTTTAGCAGCAGTAATGATGGGTTGGATTTATGTAAACCCTGAAGGACCAGACGGTAATCCAGATCCAATGGGTTCTGCTAAAGATGTTAGAGAAACTTTTGGTCGTATGGCGATGGATGATGAAGAAACTGTTGCATTAATCGCTGGTGGACATACATTTGGGAAAGCTCATGGTGCAGCAGATCCTAGCAAATATGTTGGTGTTGAACCACATGGAGCTTCTATTGAAGAAATGAGTACGGGTTGGAAAAATACATTTGGTACTGGAGTTTTAGACGATACAATTACTAGTGGAATAGAAGGTGCTTGGACGCCAAATCCAACGCAATGGGATCACGATTATTTTGATGTGTTATTAAATTATGATTGGGAATTAACCAAAAGTCCTGCTGGGGCATACCAATGGAAACCAACTGAAGCTTCTAAAGCAAGAAAAGCTCCAAAAGCTGGTGATCCAAATGGAACTCAAGATTTAATGATGACCACTGCAGATATTGCTTTAAAAACAGATCCTGAATATTTAAAAATTTCTCAGAAATTTCATAAAGATCATAAAGCATTTGAAGATGCTTTTGCTCGTGCATGGTACAAACTTACACATAGAGATATGGGACCAATAGATCGTTATTTAGGTCCAGAAGTGCCAAAAGAACAATTGTTATGGCAAGATCCAATTCCTAAAGTAAATTATAAACTTTCTGAAGGCGATATTTCTAAATTAAAAGAAATGATTTTAGATTCTGGGTTATCAATATCTCAAATGGTAACTACTGCTTGGGCATCTGCTTCAACGTTTAGAGGATCGGATAAACGAGGTGGCGCTAATGGCGGAAGACTTCGTTTAGAGCCACAAAGAAGTTGGGAAGTTAACAATCCAAAAGAATTAGAAAAAGTCTTATCAAAATTAGAAGGTATAAAAAACGATTTTGATGGAGAAGTTTCAATAGCAGACTTAATTGTACTTGCAGGAAATGTTGGTGTTGAACAAGCAGCCAAAAAAGCAGGTCATAATATAGAAGTGCCATTTGCACAAGGTAGAGGAGATGCTTCACAAGAACAAACAGATATCGAAGGATTTAACTATTTACAGCCAATAGCAGATGGATTTAGAAACTATATTAAATCTGATTTACAAATTGCAGCAGAAGATTTATTAGTAGATAAAGCTAATCTTTTAACGCTTACTGTTCCAGAAATGACTGTTTTAGTTGGTGGATTAAGAGTTTTGGGTGCAAACTATGATGGATCTGATTATGGTGTATTTACCGATAAAAAAGAAACATTGACTAACGATTTCTTTACTAATATTTTAGATTTTACTTACACATGGAGCGCTACAAGTGAAGACGACAGATATTTTGAAGGTAGAGATAGACGTACTGGAGAATTGAAATTTAAAGGAACTCGTGCCGATTTAATTTTTGGTTCTAACACCGAATTAAGAGCTGTAGCAGAATTTTATGGTGCAAATGATGCACAAGAAAAATTTGTAAAAGATTTTGTAAAAGCTTGGACCAAAGTGATGAATTTAGATCGATACGATTTAAAAAAATAATCAAACAATTTTAATTTAAGAATGCTTGCCTGTCAAGCACTCTTTTTATTTTATACAGCAATGACAGAAAACGAATTATTTTTTGCTACAATACAATCTGGTAATGAAGACAATATAAAAGCACAATTAACCAGAAATCCAGATTTGGTAAATATTAAAGATCAAAGAGGTTTTACACCGTTAATTTTTGCAACTTATTTTAATAAAGAAAATATTGCCGAAATATTGTTAGAGCACAACGCAGATGTTAATGGTAAAGATGCTTCTGGTAATACAGCTTTGATAGGTGTTTCATTTAAAGGAAATACAGCTATTGCTGAAAAATTATTACAGCATAAAGCAGATATAAATGCTAAAAATAATGCTGGTATTACTGCATTAATTTATGCAGCGATGTATAATCAAGAAGACATGGTAAAACTTTTGCTTAAATATGAGGCAGATAAAACTATTGTAGATAATGAAGGAAAAAAAGCAATAGATTATGCAAAAGAAAAAGGCTTCAACAGTATTGCTGAAACCTTAGAATAAAAAAAACACTTCATTTGAAGTGTTTTTTATTTATCAATCGATCCTAAAACGCGTTGCATAAAGCTGTTTACCGCTTCTTTTTTAGGCGTACCATCTTTTATCATTTTATTGACTTCAATAGCACCATACATATTAGAGATTAACTCGCCAATAACATCTAATTCTTCATCTTTTAATGAAGGTACTTCGGTTAAGGCTTCTAATGTTTCAATAGTTTCAACTACGTAATCTTCGTCGTTGTCTTCTATAAACTGTGTAAGGTGTTTTATTACAGGTAATTTCATAATTTATAATTAAGCAACTTCGTTAACTAAATCTTTTAAAACGTCAAATTTGTTAGTTTGTACTTGATTAACAAAGTTTCCGTTTTTAAATGTTGCAAATGTTGGTAAGTTATCTACCGTTGCTAATTTTCTTGACTCAGGAAATTTTTCCGCGTCAGCGATAACAAAGGTTACATTTTCTAACTCGCTAGCCAATTTTTTTACTTTAGGCTTCATTATTCTACAGTTACCACACCATGTTGCAGAGTATTGTACAACTACAGTATCATTACTATTTACTAACTCTTGTAGGTTATCTTGGTCTAATTCTTTAAGCATAATTGAAAGTTTTAGTGTAAACACCAAATTCTAAAATATAGAATTTGGTGTTTTTTAAATTAAGGGATTATTCTAGTTTGCGTGAGTTGCTAAGTAACTAGCAACGCCATCTCTGTTAGCATTCATTGCTTCTTTACCTTCTTCCCAGTTTGCAGGACAAACTTCTCCTTTTTCTTGTACGTGAGTTAACGCATCGATTAATCTTAAGTATTCACCAACGTTTCTACCTAATGGCATGTTGTTAATGCTTTCGTGTTGTACGTTACCTTCTTCGTCAATGATGTAAGTAGCTCTGTAAGTTACGTTATCTCCTTCTACAGTTACAACACCAGTTTCTTCGTTGTAAGTTTCGTTAGTAATATCTAAAATGCCTAATGTAGAAGCTAAGTTACGGTTAGAATCTGCTAAGATTGGGTATGTTACACCTTCTATACCACCGTTATCTTTTGGAGTGTTTAACCATGCAAAGTGTACTTCTGGAGTATCACAAGAAGCACCAATTACGATAGTGTTTCTTTTTTCAAACTCAGCTAAAGCAGCTTGAAACGCGTGTAATTCTGTTGGGCATACAAAAGTAAAGTCTTTTGGGTACCAAAATAATAATACTTTTTTGTTGTTATTTTTTGCTTCTTCAAGAACGTTAATTTTGAATGTATCACCCATTTCGTTCATTGCGTCTACATTTAAATCTGGAAATTGTTTTCCTACTAATGCCATGTTTTATTTGTTTTGATTATTAATTTTAAAGCCGCAAATATAAACATGTTATTACTTTTAAAATATTAATGAAATTTTAAATATTTATTTAGTAATAAGTTTTATTTATTGTAATGACTTTAGACTATAATTATTACAAATTATTTATGGGTAAGTTGTCTAATTTTGATAGAAAATGCAGCAAATATTAATGTTGTAATTGGGCTTAACCAATTAAAAATAGCAAACCAAAAATACTCTGCAACACCAACACCAAGAACGCCACTTTGATAAGCGCCACAAGTGTTCCAAGGAATTAAAACAGAAGTTACTGTACCAGAGTCTTCTAGTGTACGACTTAAATTTTCTGGTGCTAAATTTTTGTCTTGATATGCTTTTTTAAACATTTTACCAGGAATTACAATTGCTAGGTATTGGTCTGAAGCAATTGCATTTAAACCTAAACAACTAAAGACAGTACTTGCAAAAAGACCAAATACGGTTGTTGCTATTTTTAAAAGCTCGTTAGTAATTCTGGCTAAAGCACCAATTGCATCCATAATACCACCAAATACCATTGCGCAACAGATTAATAAAATGGTCCATATCATACCATTCATTCCTCCAGATGAGAATAGTTCGTTAAGTTTTTCGTTATCTGTAGCGATTTGAGTATCTGTTAAAATAGAATTAAAAATTGCAGCAAATTTAGAATTTGATAAACTTGTTAAAATTTCAGGTTGAAAAATAAAAGCAAATATTGCAGCAAGAACAACTCCTGTTAATAATGCAATAAGAGGTTTGGTTTTCATTAAAATTAAAGCAATAACTACTACAGGAACAATAAATAGAAGCGGAGTAATATTAAATGTATTATTTATACTTGACAAAAGATTGCTTATATCTGCATTACCAGTTGTGTCTATAGTTGCGCTTAAAATAGAAAATATAATAATTGTCACTAATACAGTAGGTACTGTAGTAAAAGACATATATCTTATGTGTGTAAATAAATCTGTGCCAGCCATAGCAGGAGCAAGGTTTGTAGTATCGCTTAAAGGCGACATTTTATCTCCAAAATAAGCTCCAGAAATTACAGCGCCAGCAATCATTCCTGTTGGTATACCTAACGCACTACCTATACCAATTAAAGCAATACCTACTGTAGCAGAAGTTGTCCAAGAACTACCTGTAGCAATTGAAATTATAGCAGCAATAATTACAGAAGCTGGCAAGAAAATTTCTGGGCTTAAAACTTGTAAACCATAATATACCATAGCAGGTATAATGCCGCTTACTAGCCATGTTCCTGCTAAAGCACCAACTAAAAATAAGATAAGAATAGGTACAAAAACACTTTTTAAGTTTTCCCAGATTTCTTTTACCATTAAGTTAAAAGATACCTTGTTAAATACACCTACTATAGCAGCAATGCCACCACCAATTAGTAATATAATTTGGTTGGTATAAGCACCAAACCATTCTTGATCATCAACAAAAAAGATATTGTAAGCAAGAAATGCCATTAGGCAGATTACTGGTATTAAGGCTTCTAAAAGGTTTAGTTCTTTATTTTTTACAATTCTTTGCTCGTTAATTTCAATATCAGAAAGGTTGTTGTCTTGCATGTTTAGTTAGTTTTCAATTGTAATGTTACGATTTTAGACAGAGCTATGCAAATTGAAATTATCTTTTAGGTTAACTTAACAGATCTGTTAAAACGATATTTAAAACTTAAGTTTTAAGTATAGGTATTAATAGATTGATAAATGTTATTTTTAAAAATTTAAGTGATAAAACTAGTCTTTAAACTATTATAATTTAGCTATTTATAAAGATTAGTTTTATCACTTTAGTTATAGTTGTATCTAATTAGTATTACAGTATACCAACTTCTTTCATACATTGATTCATCATATTGTATGTACGCTCTATATCGGCATCTAATCCAATAGAAAATCTAATTAATCCATCACTTAAACCCATTTCTTCTTGTTCGTCTTCAGGTATTTCAGAAGATGTAGAAGTTCCTGGAGCAGAAAATAAGGTTTTATAAAATCCTAAACTAACCGCTAAATAACCTAAGTTTTTTTCTTGCATTAATTCCATTAAAGCATTAGCCTTATCTAAGCTACCAACGTCTATGGTAAGCATGCCTCCAAAACCATACTGTTTGTTCATCATATTTTTAAATAATTGATGAGAAGGATGAGATGTTAATCCAGGATATACAGTTTTTAGCCCTAATTTTTCAAATTTTTCTGCTAAGTAACTAGCATTATGACTATGTTGTTGCATGCGTATATGCAGTGTGCGTAAGTTTTTTAAAATAGAAGAAGCGCGTAAACTATCCATTGTACTACCTAGTAGCATACAAGCACCATCGTTAACACTTCTTAATTCGTTAATAAAGTCTTGTGTGCCGCAAACAACACCTCCAACAGTATCACTAGACCCATTAATAAATTTAGTTAAACTATGTATTACAACATCTGCTCCTAATTTTGCAGGTGAAATGGATAAAGGCGAAAACGTATTGTCTACTACTAATTTTAAATTATGTTTTTTTGCAAGATTAGCTAGCCCTTCTATGTCTGCTACTTCTAATAAAGGGTTACTAACACTTTCACAATACAAAACTTTGGTATTTTTTGTAATTGCGGCTTCAACAATATCTAATTTTGTTATATCAACAAAAGATGTTGTAATGCTTAATCTAGGAGCAAAATTTTTTAAAAAAGCATAAGTACCACCATAAATAGTTCTGCTAGAAACCACATGGTCACCAGCTCCACAAAGTTGCATAATTACAGGTGTAATTGCACCCATTCCAGAAGCTGTTACATTTGCAGTTTCTGTACCTTCCATAGCGGCTAAAGCTTCACCTAAATATAAATTGGAAGGAGAAGAATGGCGTGAGTATAAATAACAACCATCTGCGTTACCTTCAAAGGTGTCAAACATGGTTTTAGCTGATAAAAAAGTATAAGTTGAAGAGTCTGAAATAGAAGGGTTTACACCTCCAAATTCTCCAAAATACTGTAAGTCCTGAATATTATTTGCTGGTTTAAAAGACATGGTTTTAAGTTTTATTACATCAAAATTGATAAATACTAGAATTTAAAACAATATTGTTAATGTATTTTAGAAAATTAAACTGAATTTTAATAATTTTACAGAAAATTAGTATTGTGTTTTAAATATAATAATTTGTTTTACAGAAAATTTTTCAACTATGGTATTTGACGATATTGACAAAAAATTACTTCAACTTTTACAAAACGACAGTAAACAAACCAATAAAGCTTTAGCAAACCAATTAAACTTATCTGTTACAGCAGTTTTTGAGCGTATAAAAAAATTAGAAAACCAAGGTGTTATAAGTAAATATGTAGTCTTAGTAAATAAAGAGAAAATAGATAAGTCTTTTGTTACTTTTTGCCACATAAAACTAATACAACATATGCAAGAATATGTAATTCAGTTTGAAAAAGAAGTAAATAAACTAACCGAAGTTATAGAGTGTTATCATATAAGCGGAGATTATGATTATCTTTTAAAAGTAGCAGTAAAAGATATGGAAGAGTTTAGAAAATTTATGGTAGAAAAATTAACCAATATAAAACATATTGGTAGCACACATAGTATGTTTGTTATCAGTGAAGTAAAACATACTACAGCAATTTCGGTTTAAATAAAAATAATTATATTGTGGTGTAAATGTTAGCTATTATCCCTTATGAAATACTCTAAAATTAAAGAGCTTTATAGCACAATTTTTGATTCTTACGCAAAACCTTCTTTAGAAACTCACATAAAGAAAATTATAGAATTAGATCAGTTTTTACCCTACAGTTCTACTTTTTTTTGCGTTACAAACACACAAGATTTAACTTTTGAATATGTAAGTAAAAATTTTACTAGCTGTTTGGGGCTAGATGATAACGATTTAAAGATTAAAGGTATGCGTTATTTTTGGAGCCGTATTCATCCAGATGATGTCGAAATATGGCTTTCTGCCATGCATCATTTAATGGACTTTACCTTAACCGAAATACCTATTAAACAAAGAAATAAAGCAAATTATACTTGGAATTATCGCTTTAAAAACGAAAAAGGAACCTATGTAAATATAGTGCAAAACACAACACCTTTAGATTTTGATAATGAAATGAAACCCATTATAGGTTTAGCACATTATACCGTTTTAGATCCTAAAATAAATATGCAAATAACAGCAACAGCAAAGCTTTTAAATGATCAAAATGAATATGAAACAGTGTATTTTAATAATTTTTCTCAAAAATTATTAAAAGAAGGAATTTCTAATAGAGAACGTGATATTATTAGGCTTTTAGTATTAGATAAAACAAGTAAAGAAATTTCAGAAAGTCTAAATATAAGTTCTCACACAGTAGATACACACAGAAGAAATATCTTGAAAAAATTAAAACTTTCATCTACAGGAGAACTAGTAGCAATGATTAAATTAAATAATATAATTTAAAAAATACTCAAATTGAGTATTGCACAAACTTTAAGATATACTCAATTTTACAATGCTATTAATCAATAAATATAAGCCTGTTTTAAATCAGATATAGAACTCTTGTTTGATTTAACAATGGGCTTTTTTTAGGTTATAGAGTTTCTTCTAAAGCTTAGACAAATTATTCAAAATTATACTTAGAGGTTTACATTCAAAATCGTATTTTTGTATTAGTTTTTAATAAAATTAATTTCCGCAAAAGCGAAAAATCAACACATATGAGTCAATACGATGTAGCAATTATAGGTTCTGGACCTGGTGGATACGTAGCCGCAATACGTTGTGCACAATTAGGTATGAAAACCGCAATAATCGAAAAATATTCAACTTTAGGAGGTACTTGTCTTAACGTAGGATGTATACCAAGTAAAGCGTTATTAAGCTCTTCTCATCATTATGAAGAGGCAACAAAACACTTTGAAGATCATGGTATCGAAATTCCTGGAGAAGTTAAAGTAAATCTAGAAAAAATGATTGCGCGTAAGCAATCTGTAGTAGATCAAACTACTGGTGGAATTGACTTTTTAATGAAGAAAAACAAAATTGATGTTTATCAAGGTGTTGGAAGCTTTAAAGATGCAACCCACATAACTATTAAAGGAGAAAAAGAAGAAGAAATTGAAGCTAAAAACACTATTATAGCTACAGGCTCTAAACCTTCTAGCTTACCATTTATAAACATTGACAAAGAAAGAATTATTACTTCTACAGAAGCTTTAAAACTTAAAGAAGTGCCTAAACACCTAATTATTATTGGTGGTGGCGTTATCGGTTTAGAGCTTGGACAAGTTTACAGACGTCTTGGTGCAGAAGTAACAGTTGTAGAGTATATGGATCGTATCCTTCCAACTATGGATGCAGGATTATCTAAAGAACTTAATAAAGTTTTTAAGAAAGCAAAATGCAACATGATGGTGTCTCACAAAGTACAATCTGTAGAGCGTAACGGAGATGAAGTTGTTGTAAAAGCAGAAAATAAAAAAGGTGAAGTTGTAGAGTTTAAAGGCGATTATTGTTTAGTGTCTGTTGGTCGTCGTCCTTATACAGACGGACTTAACGCCGAAGCTGCAGGAGTAAAACTTAACGATAGAGGACAAGTTGAAGTAAACGAACATTTACAAACATCTGCAAGTAACATTTACGCAATAGGAGATGTTATAAAAGGAGCAATGTTAGCGCATAAAGCTGAAGAAGAAGGTGTTTTTGTTGCCGAAACTTTAGCTGGACAAAAACCACATATTGACTATAACTTAATTCCTGGTGTAGTTTACACTTGGCCAGAAGTTGCAGCAGTAGGTAAAACAGAAGATGAACTTAAAGAAGCAGGAACTAAATACAAAGTAGGACAATTCCCGTTTAGAGCTTTAGGTCGTGCAAGAGCATCTGGAGACATCGATGGATTTGTAAAAATCCTTGCAGATGAAACTACAGACGAAGTACTTGGTGTACATATGATTGGTGCACGTTGTGCAGATTTAATTGCAGAAGCAGTAACTGCTATGGAATTTAGAGCATCTGCCGAAGATATATCGCGCATGTCTCATGCGCATCCAACTTTTGCAGAAGCTGTAAAAGAAGCTGCTTTAGCAGCAACAGAAGATAGAGCTTTACATGTATAGTAAAACACTAAAAAGACTATTTATATAAAATTAAAGCGAGCTTTTTAGCTCGCTTTTTTTAATTAAAAATGTATGAATTAACTAACATTAACAACGCCAGCCTTATTATTTTCAGCAATATCCTTAATCATGCTGGCGTACACTAACAGATTTTTAGCTTATGCGTCTGTTGTAAGAAACTTAAAATAAAAGTTTTTACAACAACAAGACGAAGCACTTTTACTTCAAATTAATAACTTAAGAAAACGGTTATACTTAACAAGATCTATGCAGATTTTTGGTATTTCTAGTTTGTTACTTTGTGTACTAACTATGTTTTTGGTTTACATAGAACAAAATGATATAGCCGTTTGGGTTTTTGGAGTTGCATTGTTGTTATTAATCTTATCCTTAGGTTTTTTGATAAGAGAAATTAAAATTTCAGTAGATGCGCTAAATCATCATTTAACTGATATAGAAAATCATTTATCAGATAAAAAGTAGAGGTTAAAAACGTTCTAATTTAGTGATAACATCTTTTTTGTAACTTCTGCTAATAGTTAAACACTTACCGTTTACAATCATTTCTTCATTGGTAAACGACTCAATACTTGCTAAGTTTACAATGTATGATCGGTGTATTCTTAAAAAATCTTTTTGTGGAAGTTTAGCTTCAATTGCACTAATAGTTTCTCGGGTAATGATAGATTGATCTTTTAGATGAATTTTTAGATAATCACTCAAACTTTCTATAAAAATAATGTCTTTAAACGTAATTTTTAACATACGTCTATCTGAACGAACAAAAATAAAATCGTTAGTTTCTGAAGGTTGTGATTGTGTTTCAATTTGTTGCGTATTAACTTCAAAATATCTATTTATAGCTTGCAACAATCTTTCAAAAGAAATAGGTTTTAATAAATAATCTACAGCTTGAAGATTAAAACCTTCTACTGCATAATCACGATAGGCAGTAGTAAATATTATTTTAATGTTCTTATTTATTGATTTTGCAAATGCAATTCCAGAAATTTCAGGCATATTAATATCTAAAAAAATAAGATCTACTGCATTGTTATTTATAAAATTAAATGCTTCAATAGCATTTTTGCATTGTGCGATAACTTCAATATTTTCTATTCTAGATAAGTGCGATGCTATGATCTCTCTAGCCACATTTTCGTCATCAACAATTATACAAGAAATAGGATTACTCATTAGTTAGTTTAGATTTAATATTTAGCTGTAAGTTAACTGTAAATTTAGATGGTTCTTGAAAAATATCTAATTGATATTGATTTGGATATAACAATTCTAAACGTTTTTTAATGTTTTGTAAACCAATACCTTCATTTTGGTTTTTCTTGTTTAAACTACTATTAGAAATTTTAAAAATAATGATTTCTGAAGTTGTTTTTATAGATAAATCTATGTGCAAAACACCATTTTTTAAAGTCCCATGTTTAAAACTGTTTTCAACAAAAGGAATAAAAAGCATCGGCGCTATACTTATAGATTTTGTATGTATATCTTTAGAAAACGACACATTTAAAGTTTCATTAAATCGCATTTTTTCAAGACTTATATAATCTTCTATATGATTAATTTCTTCTTCTAAACTCACAAACGGTTTATCAACTTGATATAATAAATAATCAAGAAGATTAGATAGTTTTAAGATCATGTTTGGTGTGTCATCAGCCTTTTTTAAAGCAGCGCCATACATTGTATTTAGTGTGTTAAACAAAAAATGTGGATGAATCTGCATTTTTAAATAATTAAGCTCTTGCTCTTTTAGTTTTAGCTGAGTTTCTAAAATTTTAGATTCTAATAAAGCTGTTTTTTTGTTCGATTTTAAGTTTAGCTGTAATAGTTTAAATGCACTTACCAAGATAACGACAAGATATACGCTAGAGGTTACTAAAATGATGTTTCTGGTAATTGGATTCATTTGATCAAATTCAAAATTTGATAAATAAATCAAACTAAAAAATATGGACAGCATAATTAAATACAACGAAATAATTAAAGTGTAAACACTATATACCGTAAACGCTGTATATCGTTTTGTTATTAAATAATCAGGTATTAATTTGTAAATAGATACATAAGTAGTCGCTATAGTAGTTGGCATTAAAAACGTGCTAAACATTAAAGTATCTTTAAAATGTTTACTTCCAGCACTAAAAAAATAAGTAAAAAATAAAAGCACAACAGACCAAAATAGTATGTGTTTAGTGGCTTTAAAAAGTAATAATTTGATTAATTTTTGAGTTTTCAATGCTTAAAAAAATATATACAATATTACAATTTTTAATTTTTGAGTTTTAATTTTGTAGACCAATAACCAATTTAGCAAGTGATTTGACATGTTGTTAAATCGATATCTAATTAGGTTGTTTATCGCATTTTGTAAAAGCCTAAGCTATTTAAAAATAAGTTTGTAACAGGTTTAATCAAAAAATGAAATTATGACTTTACTAACTATTTTAAATCAACAATTTTTAGTTGCCAATCTTTTTTATGAAGGCGGACCGCTTTTTATGTCTTTAATACTATTGGCATTATTAACTTCGCTATTCTTTATCATTAAAGGTTTTATCGCATTAAAATCAAACAAAGAGCAAACTTTTAAAATGCTAAAACTAGCTATTGATGCTAGTTTGCTAGCTTTAGTTTTAGGTTTTTTAGGTTCTGTTTTAGGACTTATTCAGGCATTTGATAGTGTAGAAGCAATGGGTAATCCAGATCCATCTATATTTGCTGGCGGATTAAAAATATCTTTGTTAACTGCAACTTTTGGATTGTTTTCTTTTGTTGTAACTAGAATAGGAATATTTATTTTAAGGCTTGCAAATAAGTAAAGCTAAAAAGCCAATCTTTACGATTGGCTTTTTTTATTTTTTCTTATTACGCTTATTATAATTTTTATCACCTCGTGTTTTAGGTTTTTTATATTTTTTTGCGATTTCACGTTTGTAACTTCCACCTAAATTAACCTTTTTATTTTTTTCTTTTTTCTCATGAAAAGCAGGTCCTGGTGCATCTTCGTCAAGTCTTCGTTTTGTAGGATTGTAACGCTCTTTTATCACTTCGCGTTCTTCAGGAATTAATTCTTCAGAAATTGAAACTGTTTCAGGTATTTCAACTAAATTAATTTCCATTTGCATTAATTTCTCAATGCGTTCTAACGCGTCTTGTTCTTTTTCTGTAGAAAATACTAAAGCATGTCCTTCGCGTTCTGCACGACCAGTTCTACCAATACGATGCATGTAGTTTTCTGGATATTCAGGCGTATCAAAGTTTACAACATGGCTAATATTATCAATATCTAAACCACGCGCCATAACATCTGTTGCAACTAAAATTCGGTTAACACCTTCTCTAAATTGCTCAATACTACGAAGTCTGTAATTTTGCGTTTTGTTAGAGTGAATGACACATAATTCTTCTTTAAAAAATTCATCTAAATCTTCAAAAAGCCGATCTGCCATACGTTTATTAGATACAAAAACTAAGACTTTGTTGTACTGTTCTTCGTCTTTTAAAAGTTCGATTAAAAGATTCTTTTTTGTGTGATAATTTGGGACGCTGTATTTAGTTTGTTCTATATTTTCTAAAGGCGTACCAGAAACTGCAATCGAAACACGTTCTGGAGCGATAAAAAAGTCGGTAATTAAGTCGTCTACATCTTCCGTCATTGTTGCAGAAAACATAATGTTTTGTCTACGTTCTGGAAGTATATCAAAAATGTTGATTAATTGATGTCTAAACCCTAAATCTAACATCACATCAACTTCGTCTATCACTAATTTTTGGATAGATTTAAGCTGTAACGCTCTACTAACCGCTAAATCGTATAATCTTCCTGGTGTAGCAACAATAATATCTAAACCTTGTGCTACAGCTTGTTTTTGGGTATTTATGTTTGTGCCACCATAAACACCAAGCACGCGTACATTGATGTATTTGGCTAGTTTTTCTATATCATCAACCACTTGTACTACAAGTTCTCTGGTTGGAACTAAAATTAAAACACGAGGATTATCCTGTCTTGAAAATTTTAAATTTCTTAAGATAGGCAACATGTAGGCGTAGGTTTTACCAGTTCCTGTTTGGGCAATTCCTACCACATCTTTACCACTTGCAACAATACTAAAAGCTTCTGCTTGTATTGGCGTAGGCGACGTAAAGCCTAAATCGTCAATAGCATTGTATAATGGTGTGTTTAATTTTAAATCTTGAAAAGTCACAGCTATAATTTAGGCTACAAAACTACTACTTATATTTTGTTTATTCTAAATGCTGGTTATGTATTTGTATGCTGTAGCTAGCTGTAAATGTTTTATTTGCTGCTAATTTAATAATACCTTCCTTTTTTGTGATATCTTGGTTGGTGTTTTCATGATCCGCAATGCCCAACCAAGGTTCTATACACACGTAAGGTGCATTTGGTTTTGCCCAAATCCCTAAATATTTAAAATCAGGAAAACTAACATTTAAAATTTCTCCGTGGTTTTTACTTACTAAAGCTACTTTTCTAGAGCTTAAATCTTTAAAAATTAAAGCATCTTCATTAAATAAATCTGGTTTTAAATTAATGGTATTTTTGGTATTGAAAACTGGTTTTGTCTGGTCTGTAACAAGACCGTTATCCATATTTAGTAAGTAACTTTTTGCAGTTTCAGGATGTTCAAATTCTAAATGATAATCAGTGTAATTCTCTTCATCATAAAAAGGACATTTAAACGCAGGATGACCACCAATTGAAAAATACATATTAGAATCGTTTAGATTTTTAACTGTATGAGTTAAGGTTAATGTGTTATCTGTAAGGGTATATTTTAATAAAAGTTCAAAATCAAACGGAAACCATTTGCTTATCTGTTTGTTTTGTTTCAAGCTAAACGTTAAGCTATTTTCGGTTTGTTCTAAAAGTTTAATATCTTCATTATGTCTAACAAAACCGTGCTTTGGCATATGATAGGTTTTCTCATTAAAAACATAACTATCGTCTTTCATCGATCCAATTATTGGAAATAAATTTGGTGCGTAACTAGCCCAAACTTTTGGATCTGCATGCCACATAAATTGGCGGTTATTTTTAACTGAAGAAATCTCACAAAGCTCAGCACCTTTAGCTTTTACTTTGATGTTTAATAAGTCGTTTGATAATTGAAACATAATAATGGTTTTAAACTACTGTCAAATTAATCGTTTTTTTCTTAAATCTGCTTAACTTTACACTTCAATTTTTTTATTTGAGAACACATAAAACATATAAAGTTGCTAATGTCCAACAGTTTAAACAACATTTGTTAAACTGGAGCAACCAATTTGAAGATATTATTTGGTTAGACAGTAATAATTACAAACAGCAGTATTCTAATTACGATGCGGTTTTGGCAGTAGATGCATTTACTAGTTTACAAACCGATTTTCATCAAGCTTTTGATAAACTAAAAGATTACCAAACTACGACTAACGATTGGATTTTTGGGTATTTATCTTACGATTTAAAAAATGATATTGAGCCTCTAAAATCAGAAAATTTTGACGGATTACATTTTCCAGATTTGTATTTTTTTCAACCTAAAAAACTATTTTTTTTAAAAGGAAATTCGGTTGAATTACACTACTTAAAAATGGTTGATGATGAAATGGACACTGATTTTGAAACTATATCAAATTTTGAAAATGTAGAACAACCTTCATATAAATCACCAATTAAAATTCATCTTCGTATTCATAAAGATGAATATTTTGAAAAGCTAGAAAAAATGTTAGCTCACATACATCGTGGTGATATTTACGAAGCTAATTTTTGTCAAGAATTTTATGCTGAAAATACAACGATAAATCCGTTAGAGATTTACAATAAGTTAAACGCTATTTCTACGCCACCATTTGCTACATTTTTAAAGCAAAATGACAAGTATTTATTAAGTGCTTCACCAGAACGTTACTTAAAAAAAGAAGGTCAAAAGGTAATATCTCAACCTATAAAAGGGACAGCAAAACGTGATGAAGATTTTATGATAGATAGCTTGCTTAAACACGATTTGGTAGCTAACCCAAAAGAGCGTAGTGAGAATATTATGATTGTAGATTTAGTACGTAACGATCTGTCTTTAACTGCCAAAAAAGGAAGTGTAAAAGTAGAAGAATTATGTAAAGTGTATACTTTTGAGCAAGTGCATCAAATGATATCTACAGTCACGTCTCAAGTTAGGGAAGATGTACATCCTGTAGATGTGATTAAAACCACTTTCCCTATGGGAAGTATGACTGGTGCACCAAAAATTTCGGCAATGAAAATTATCGAAGATTTAGAGGCTACAAAACGTGGATTATATTCTGGTGCTGTTGGTTATTTTTCGCCAGAAGGCGATTTCGATTTTAATGTAGTGATAAGAAGCATTTTATACAATCAATCTAAAAAGTACGTAAGCTACTCGGTTGGTGGCGCAATTACAGCAAAAAGTGATCCGACACAAGAGTATGAAGAATGCTTGATTAAAGCCAAAGCTATGCGAACAGTTTTGGAGGATTAATAATATTTTAATATTACTTTTATAGTATGCTAAAAGCTTTCAAAAATCACATAAAACAAAACCTTCCTTTTTTAAAAGAAAGTAAGCTGTTAATTGCTATTTCTGGCGGCGTAGATTCGGTGGTTTTAACGCATTTGTGTAAAGAGGCGAAGTTGGAATTTGCTTTGGCACATTGTAATTTCAATTTAAGAGGAAATGAAAGTGACGCCGATGAGAGTTTTGTTTTAGAGCTTGCAGAAGATTTAGATGTTGAAGTATTTATCCAAAATTTTGATACCGAAAGTTTTGCAAAAAACGAAAAACTATCCATACAATTAGCCGCAAGACAACTACGTTACGATTGGTTTTTTGAACTATCAGAACAATTAGAATTCGATTACATTTTAACTGCGCATCACGCAGATGATAATTTAGAAACGTTTCTAATCAACTTATCACGTGGTACAGGTTTAGAAGGTCTAAAAGGTATTCCTGAAGTTAATGAAACTATCGTTAGACCGTTGTTGTCTTTTTCAAGAGAAGACATTGAAGATTATGCAAAAAAACACCATTTAAAATGGCGAGAAGATAGCAGCAATGCTTCTACAAAATACTTGCGTAATAAGTTGCGTCATGATATAATTCCTGTTTTAAAAGACATAAATCCAGATGTTTTAACAAACTTTCAAAACACATTGGCGCATTTAAATGATAGTTCAACTATCGTTGAAGATGCTGTAGATTCCTTTTTAAATAAAGCGATTGTATCTATTGATGACAGCCAAATTTCATATAAAATTTCAGAATTTGAAGCATTAAATAATCCAAAAGCTTATCTATTTGAAGTCTTTAAAGATTATGGTTTTACACAATGGAAAGACATTAAAAATTTACTAACTGCACAAAGCGGAAAGTTGGTGTTTTCTAAAACGCATCAGCTATTAAAAGATAGAGATTATTTGATTTTAAGTGAATTGTCTTCAAAAGAAAACAATGAAACAGTTACCATTCTTGAAGATCAAAACGAAATAAAATTACCAAACGGAATTTTATGTATAGAGTCAGTCGAAGAAATAGGTAAAACAGATAAATCCACCATTTATATTGATAAAAAAACGTTAAAGTATCCTTTAACTGTAAGACATTGGGAAAAAGGTGACTATTTTTACCCATTAGGAATGCAAGGAAAAAAGAAACTTAGTAAGTTTTTTAAAGACGAAAAATTATCTTTGCTAGACAAACAAAAAACCTTGCTATTGTGTAGTGATCACCAAGTGGTTTGGGTGATAAATCACAGAGCAGATAATAGGTTTAAACTAACTAAACAAACCCAAGACATTTTAAAAATTAAATATCAAAAATGAAGCATTTATTAGCTTTTTTAATTGTACTGTTTTCAATTCAAACTGTTTTTTCTCAAATAGAACCTGTAAAATGGTCTACAGAAGTCGAAAAAATTAGTGATACAGAATATAATCTGATTTACAAAGCAGATATAGAAGATCATTGGCATTTATATTCTCAAACTTTACCGGAAGGAGGCGCAATTCCTACCGAGTTTATCTATAATGAAGATGCTTTAAAAAATGATTTTAAATTAGTAGGTAAAGCTATAGAAAGCGAGAGTATTACTAAGTTTGATAAAGTATTTCAAATGGATTTGACTTATTTTGATAATGCAGCAACTTTTACTCAAAAAATCGAATTAAATGACTCAAATATATCACAAATTGAAGCCGAAATTAGTTACCAAGCTTGTGATGATGCCAGATGTATTTTTGAAAGTGAAATCGTTACTTTTCCTTTAAAAGAAGGTCAATCTCAAGTTTTTGAACCCGTAAAATGGAGTTCGGAAATTAAAAAATTAAGCGATTCAGAATATCAACTAATTTATACGGCAGATTTAGATGAAAAATGGCACATTTATTCTCAAAAAAATACAAGTTTAGATGGACCAATTGCTACAGAATTCACTTTTAATGATATTAATAAAGATTACGAATTAGTAGGAAAAGTTGAAGAATCTAAAAGCGTTACTAAATATGAAAATGCTTTTAAGATGGATGTAACTTATTTTGAAAACAAGGCGATTTTTACTCAAAAAATTAAAGTTCTAAACCCTGCTTTAAATAAAATAGAAGCTGAAGTATTGTTCCAAGCTTGTGATGATACTAAATGCTTAGCACCAACAAGCTTCGAATTTATTAATAATTTAGATGGAACAGAAGCTTTAATAGAAACCACAAAAATTGATGCTGAAAATTTAGAAAAATCAAGACAATTAGATTTAAATATTACCGGTTGGGACAATTACAAACAAGAAGAAGTTAAAGAAAAAACTAACTTTGGTATTTTCATTCTTGGTTTTATTGGCGGTTTAATAGTATTATTAACACCTTGTGTGTTCCCGATGATTCCCTTAACGGTTTCATTCTTCACAAAAAGTGCAGAAAACAGTCAAAAAGGTATTGCAAATGCAATATTATACGGGTTTTTCATCCTTTTAATTTATGTGCTTTTAAGTTTACCATTTCACTTTTTAGACTCTTTAGATCCAGAAATTTTAAATACTATTTCAACCAATGTATGGCTTAATATTATCTTCTTTTTAATCTTAGGCTTTTTTGCGTTTTCATTTTTTGGTTTTTACGAAATCACATTACCAGCATCTTGGGGAAATAAAATGGACGAAAAATCATCAAGTATAGGTGGTTTTATAGGTATATTTTTTATGGCTTTAACCTTAGCAATTGTTTCGTTTTCTTGTACGGGACCAATTTTAGGTTCATTATTAGCAGGATCATTAACAAGTGATGGTGGCGCAATGCAATTAACAGCTGGTATGTCTGGTTTTGGTTTAGCATTAGCATTACCGTTTACCTTGTTTGCAATGTTCCCAAAATGGTTAAACGCTTTACCAAAATCTGGTGGTTGGCTAAATAGCGTTAAAGTAGTTTTAGGATTTTTAGAACTAGCTATGGCGTTTAAATTTTTATCAAATGCAGATTTAGTGTCACATTGGGGACTTTTAAAACGTGAAATTTTCTTAGGAATATGGATAATTTTAGGTATTGGGTTGTTCCTTTATTTAATAGGAAAAATCAAATTTCCGCATGATAGTCCATTAAAAAAGTTAAGCTTTTTAAGGATTAGTACAGCTGTTTTAGTCATCTCATTTGTTATTTATATAGCACCAGGAATATTAAAAAATCCAACATGGGACTTAACAGCGTTAAGTGGTTTTCCGCCACCAATTTCATATAGTATTTATGAAAAAGATTCAGAATGTCCTTTAGGTTTAGATTGTTATAAAGATTTAGACGAAGGTATTGCTGCAGCAAAAGCTGCAAACAAACCAATAATGTTAGACTTTACAGGTTGGGCTTGTGTAAATTGTCGTAAAATGGAAGAACAAGTATGGAGTCAGAGTAAAATCTATAAAATACTTAAAGAAGAGTATATTATTATTTCATTATACGTAGATGATCGTAAAGAACTGCCAAAAGAAGAGCAATTTAAATACGTAAAACCTAACGGAAATTTAAAAAATATTAGAACGATAGGCGATAAATGGGCGACCTTACAAACGCTAAACTTTCAAAATAACTCACAACCATTTTATGTGTTGTTAAATCATAATATGGAATTGTTAAATCACACAACTGCGTACACACCAAACGCAGACGAGTATTTTGAATGGCTCCAAAAAGGCGTTGAAAACTTCAAGAAATAAAAAAACTAATCCTGCAAATGCAGGATTTTTTTTTAGTTTAATTTTGTGACATAAATAAATAAGAATGAAAACAATCCAAGGTCAAATAGTAGACATACAAAATAGAACAATTTTTAGCGGAAGTATTTTAGTAGAAAACGGTAAGATTAAAGCTGTTAAAAAAGAAGAACATGATGTAAAACACTACATTTTACCTGGTTTTGTAGATGCACATATTCATATAGAAAGCTCCATGTTAGTACCAAGCGAGTTTGCCAAAATAGCCGTAAAACATGGTACGGTTGCAACTGTTAGTGATCCGCATGAAATCGCCAATGTGTTAGGCGTAAAAGGTGTCGAGTTTATGATTGAAAACGGTAAGCAAACACCATTTAAATTCAATTTTGGAGCACCAAGTTGTGTGCCTGCAACCACTTTTGAATCTGCTGGAGCTGTTATAAATTCTGATGATATAAAAACCTTAATGGCAAATCCAGACATTAAATATTTAGCCGAAATGATGAATTATCCTGGCGTTTTATTTGATGATTCTGAAGTTTTAAAAAAGATAGAATGGGCAAAACATTATAACAAACCTATTGATGGTCATGCGCCAGGTTTACGTGGTGAAGATTTAACCAAATACATTAATGCAGGAATAACAACCGATCACGAGTGTTTTACCTACGAAGAAGGCTTAGAAAAATTGCAAAAAGGAATGAAAGTCCTTATTCGTGAAGGTAGCGCAGCCAAAAACTTCGAAGCGCTTATAGATTTACTTCCAAAGCATTATCAAAACATCATGTTTTGTAGTGACGATAAACATCCAGACGATTTATTGTTGCACCATATAAATAAATTATGCGCTAGAGCAGTAGCAAAAGGTAACGATGTATTTAATGTCTTACAAGCAGCGTGTATAAATCCTGTAAAGCATTATAATTTAGACGTTGGATTATTAAATGAAGGTGACACTGCAGATTTTATTGTAGTTGAAGATTTAAAAGCATTTAAAACATTACAAACCTTTATTAATGGCGAATTAGTTTTTGATAACGGTACATCTTTAATGCCTCATATTAATTTTGAAAACCTTAATAATTTCAACACAGAGAAAAAGCAGGTTTCCGATTTTAAAGTTGAAAGTCAAGCAAAAAGCATAAGAGTAATTGAAGCTTTAGATGGCGAGTTAGTGACTAACCAAATCTTGGCAGAAGCAACAATAGAACACGGAAATTTAGTCTCTAATACCCAAACAGATATTTTAAAAATGACGGTTGTTAATCGTTATAAAAATGATACGCCAGCAATAGCATTTATTAAAAATTTTGGATTAAAAGAAGGCGCTATCGCAAGTTCTGTTGGTCACGATTCTCATAATATTATTGCTGTTGGCGTAGATGAAGAAGCGATTTGTAAAGCAGTAAACTTAATTATTGAAAATAAAGGTGGTATTTGCGCAGTCTCTAACACAAAACAAGATGTTGTACCTTTACCAGTTGCAGGAATTATGAGCGACCAAAATGCAGAAACTATTGGTAAAGCCTATGCCAAATTGGACCAAATGGCAAAAGATTTTGGCGCCACTTTACACGCGCCTTATATGACGTTATCGTTTATGGCATTGTTAGTTATACCTGCTTTAAAATTAAGTGATAAAGGCTTGTTTGATGGTGGTAAGTTTGAGTTTACAAGTGTAGAAGCCTAATGCCAATCCTAAACACAACATACAAACCTAATTTATTTTTACTTTATTAGATACTAATCTATTATTGGAAATTTAAAAATAATAAAAAAATGCTTTTCATGACAGCTAAACCAAAATATTTAAGAAGTTATAAAGACTACCTAATAGTTTTATTATCAATTATTTCACCAAATTTAAAACTTATCATTAATTTTGAGTTTAAAAATTTCTTTCAACTTATAATCGTCATTATTTTAATGATTGTAGTAGGTCTTATTACGACATCTATATTAGCTTTGTTGCTTAATTATATAGTAGATTGGTTTAATGATAATTCAAAAACAGAGTTTCCAACAGAATCAAAAAAAGAAAGGTTACAAAGAATCTTGAATTATTTCTTGATTGTATCAATTATCAATATTTTTATATATATCATATCAGGTAATTCAATTATGGACTTTATATTTTAAAATATTCATCTAATTATTTTTTTCGATTTTTCATTAATTTTTATTATGAATACAGTAAAAGTAATTATTGTTGATTAACTTTTAGTAAAATATTTTGAAACTTGTTTATGCCAATCCTAAACACAACATACAAACCCAATTTACTATTCCGTAACGGTCACATTGCTACGATTTATTCTGGTTTATGGCGTAGGGTAAAAGGTGTCAATCAAAAACGCGAGCGTATTGTTTTACCAGATCAAGATTTTTTAGATTTAGATTGGAGTTTTTCAACTAAAAAAACGAATCAACTACTAATTGTTTTACATGGTTTGGAAGGTAACGGTAATAGGCATTACGTACTTGGGTCGGCTAAAATAGCTAATCAAAATAATATGGATGCTGTATGTGTTAATTTTAGAGGCTGTAGTGGCGAAGTCAACAAAAGTTTTCAGTCGTATCATTCTGGTAAAACAGACGATTTAGCAGACGTTATTAAACACCTTACAACACATTATCACTACAATACAATTTACTTAAACGGATTTAGTTTAGGAGGAAACGTTATTTTAAAATATTTAGGTGAAACGGAAGATATACCAAAGCAAATTAAAGCAGCAGTAGCAGTTTCGGTACCAGTTTATTTAAAAGGTTCTTTACAACGATTGATGGCTTTAGATAATAAAATGTATTCCATTAAATTTTTAAGAGATTTAAAGCAAAAACTGAAAGAAAAACAAGTTTTATATCCAGAAAAAATTTCAAATTCCATAATAAAGTCGGTAAAGACCTTAAAAGATTTTGACGATGCTTATACTTCAAAAGCACACGGTTTTAAAGATGCTTACGATTATTATGAGAAATCTAGTAGTCTTCAGTTTTTAAATCAAATTTCAGTACCAACGTTAATAATTAATGCGCTAAACGATTCGTTTTTATCAAAAGAATGCTACCCAATAGAAGAAGCCAAAAACAATCCAAATCTATTTTTAGAACTACCAAAATATGGCGGTCACGTTGGGTTTCATCATAAAAACAATATTTATTATACAGAATCTAGAATGATTTCATTTTTAAATCAAATTTCTAATTCATTTTAAAGTTTAAATGCGTCAGGAAATCCTTCGATTGTAATATTCCAAAGTAATGGAAGTATAAAGTACACAAACAAGGTTAATAAAATGATTGATACTAAATTCATCACAAAACCTTTTTTTACCATATCTGGTATACGTAAATAACCAGATCCAAAAACTACAGCATTTGGTGGCGTAGCTACTGGTAGCATAAAAGCACAAGACGCAGCAACAGCAGCGCCAACCATTAAAATAAACGGATGAATATCTATTGAAATAGCCATAGGAGCCAACACCGGTAATAGCATAGCTGTAGTTGCTAAATTGGATGTGATTTCGGTTAAAAAATTAACCGCAGCAATTAATAACAACAGTAAAATGATTGTGGTTACACCTGCAAAAGTGGTCATTTGTTCTCCGATCCATTTTGCTAATCCCGTGGTTTCAAAACCTTTTGCTAAAGCCATTCCGCCACCAAAAAGTAAAATAATTCCCCAAGGAATTTTCACCGCATCATCCCAATTCATCAATTTTGTTCCTTGTTTTTTAGAAGGCAACAAAAACAATACGATAGCAAAAGAAATAGCTATAATAGTATCATCTAACGCTGGCAATATATTTTTAAATAAAAACGAACGCGTAATCCAGAAAAAAGCGGTTAAACCAAAAATAAAAGCAACCAATTTTTCTTCGTAACTAATTTTGCCTAAAGCTTTTAATTGACGGTTAACTTCGGCTTTTCCTCCAGAAAATTCTTTCTTTTCAAATGTAAAAGCAACTTCGGTTAGGTATTTCCAACAGATAAATAATAATATAATTGAAATAGGAAACCCAAACATAAACCATTGTAAAAAGGTGATTTCGTAATTATAAATATCCGAAACAACACCAGCTAACACTAAATTTGGTGGCGTACCAATTAATGTCGCAATGCCACCAATAGAAGCGCTGTAGGCAATTGCTAACATTAAGGCTTTACCAAAGGTTAAGTTTTCGTCTTCAGGTGTGTTTGGGTTATCCTTTAGTTGTAAAATGATTGCCACACCAATAGGAAGCATCATCACCGAGGTAGCGGTATTGCTAATCCACATGGATAAAAACGCGGTAGCTAGCATAAACCCAAGGATAATTCGTTTTAAATTAAACCCAATTATTTTAATGATATTTAAGGCAATACGTTTGTGAAGATTCCATTTTTCAATAGCAATCGCGATTATAAAACCGCCTAAATATAAAGACACAAATTTATGTCCAAATGCACTAGTGGTATCACTTAAATTAAGTCCTCCAGACAATGGGAAAAGTGCAATTGGTAATAAGGCAGTTACCGCAATTGGTATTGCTTCTGTAATCCACCAAATAGCAATCCAAGCAGTAGCAGCTAGTACAGCGCGACCTTCTGTAGATAAACCTTCTGGTTTAAAAAACAATAGTAAGAGTACAAAAACGATAGGTCCTAAAACCAATCCAATTTTTTGAGTGTTTTTCATTTACATTGAATTGAATAAAACGAAAGTACAGAATTTATTATTTATAAATAATCTCGATTTAAAACTATATTAAAAATGACAATTCATTCAAAATTTATATATTAACACTCTAAACCAATCATTTATGCTCAAAAAAGTATTTGGAAGTGCCGTTTTTGGTGTCGAAGCAACAACTGTAACCGTAGAAGTTAATGTAGATACCGGTATAGGTTATCATCTTGTTGGACTGCCCGACAATGCTATAAAAGAAAGCAATTATCGTATTGCAGCTGCGTTACAAAATAACGGATATAAAATCCCAGGAAAGAAAATTATAATTAACATGTCTCCAGCAGATTTACGTAAAGAAGGCTCTGCTTATGATTTGACGTTGGCAATCGGTATTTTAGCAGCATCTAAACAGATTAAAGCCGAAGATTTAGACCGTTATTTAATCATGGGCGAATTATCTTTAGACGGAAATTTACAACCTATAAAAGGTGCATTGCCTATTGCAATTAAGGCTAGGGAAGAAGGTTACAAAGGGTTTATTTTACCTATTCAAAATGCAAAAGAAGCAGCAATAGTCAATGATTTAGAGGTTTTTGGTGTAGAAAATATTAAAGAAGTAATTAACTTTTTTGATAAAGGTGAAGCATTGCAACAAGTTAAAATTGATACTAGAAAAGAATTTGAAAAAAATCTAGACTTCCCAGAGTTTGATTTTGCAGACGTTAAAGGACAAGAAAGCATTAAGCGTTGTATGGAAATTGCAGCAGCTGGCGGACATAACATTATTTTAATTGGTCCACCAGGCGCAGGAAAAACTATGTTAGCCAAGCGTTTGCCAAGCATTTTGCCACCAATGACTTTACACGAAGCTTTAGAAACTACAAAAATACACAGTGTCGTTGGTCGTGTAAAAGACACTGGATTAATGTCGCAAAGACCATTTAGAAGTCCGCATCATACGATTTCAAATGTCGCTTTAGTTGGTGGCGGAAGCTATCCACAACCAGGAGAAATTTCTTTAAGTCATAATGGAGTGTTGTTTTTAGACGAGTTGCCAGAATTTAAAAGAGAAGTTTTAGAAGTAATGCGTCAACCTTTGGAGGATAGAGAAGTAACCATTTCTCGTGCGAAATTCACGGTGACTTATCCATCGTCGTTTATGTTGGTAGCAAGTATGAATCCAAGTCCTGGCGGCTATTTTAACGATCCAGATGCGCCAGTAACTTCTAGTCCAGCTGAAATGCAACGGTATTTAAGCAAAATTTCTGGTCCGTTGTTGGATAGGATAGATATTCATATTGAAGTTACGCCAGTTCCTTTTGAAAAATTGTCGGATGATCAAATAGCAGAAAGTTCTGTAGATATTAGAAAGCGAGTAACTAAAGCTAGAGAAATCCAGACAAAACGTTTCAAAGATTTTGAGAATGTACATTACAATGCGCAGATGTCTACCAAACAAATACGTAAATATTGTAAGTTGGACGATGCTTCACTTCAGCTTTTAAAAACAGCAATGGAGCGATTAAATCTTTCGGCTAGAGCTTATGACAGAATTTTAAAAGTGGCTAGAACTATTGCAGATTTAGAGCAAAGCGAAACCGTTTTGGGTAATCATATAAGCGAAGCGATTCAATACAGAAGTTTAGATCGCGATGGTTGGTTGGGTTAATCAAAAAATCAAATATTTTTTTTTACTAATTTTTATTAGGTAAATGAATTATTAATCAAACTAATTTTAACCAAATGCCAAAACCACAAGGAATAATCTCTGCTCAAGAAGCACAGACATTAAACGACAACTGGACAAACTTGAGAGCTAAAGCTAATGAAGCAGCTGTAGGACAACCAGACAATAGATCATCATGGTACTCTTTAGATGATATGCAAAACTTTTTAGACTATATAAAAGAAAATAGCGATAACGTTAATGGCGTTCGTTTTTATTTAGGTGTAGAAATTACTAAAGAAGACTTAAAAGGAATGACAACTATTTTTATGGTTCCTACAGAAGAAAAGGACGGTAAAAACATTGATATTGAAGGTGCGGAAGGCATGGATAGAGGCTTAAGAGGCGATCCGCCACCTGCTAATTATCCTCAATAATTAATGGATTCTTTTATATATTTTATAAAATCTAATTACGATTTACTTTTTAAATGTGCAGAAGTTTTAGCAGCTATTATTGGTATATTTTTATTTAAAAAATATAAAAATGATAATGCTGCTAAGCTTTTTATTTATTTTTTAATTTACGTTAATGTTGTTGAAACGATAGGATCTTATACAAACATTCTAAGAGGTTATCCTGATGACAACTGGATTAAATTAGCTTTTAAAAATACAATTTTTAATCAAAACTATTGGTGGTATACATTAATGTGGGATATAGGAGCATCGATATTTTTATCTTTTTATTTTTTTAAAATATTAAAAACAAATTTCTTCAAAAAAGTTGTCAAGTACTTTAGTGTAATTTTAATATTATATCAAATTATACTATTTATTTACAAGTTTGACCTATTAATTAACAGTAGTATTTTAAATATTACAATGCTTCATATGATTTTGGTAGTCGTATTAACTTCACTTTATTTTATAGAGTTAATTAATAGCGATTCAATTATTAAATTTTATAAATCATTACCCTTTTATGTAGCAACTGCAACCTTAATATTTACAATAATACAGACACCAATCTATTTTTTTGAAAGCTACTATAATACAAATGATGAAAGTTTTATAGCACTACAAAGAACGATTAACGTATTTTCTATTATACTAATGTATTTTACTTTTGGTTATGGTCTTATTAAATCAGAGCCAGATACAACTACTTAAAATAATTAAGTAGTAAACTAATAAGCATTAAATTGCTGTAATGATTATACTAAATTTTTTTTATTACATTTAACCACATATTAGCTATTAATTAAAACTAACCAAAAATGAAAAATTTACTTAGCCTAATTATAGGATTAATTATCGGAGCTTTTGTTTCTTATTATTTTTTCTGTCCTTCTGGATTAACCACAGCTCCACCAACTAGCGTTGTACCAAAAGGAATCATATCTCCAAGTCAAGCCCAAGATTTAAATGATAATTGGACTACTTATAGAAAAGCAGTAAACGACTCTGTAGCTTATAAAGGAGAAGAAAACCGATCGTCTTGGTATTCTATAGAAGATATGGAGTATTATGTTAATTATGCTCAAGATTCTTTAAACGCTAACGGGATACGTTTATATTTAGGAGTTAACACAACTTTTGGTGATGGAGGTTTAACAACTATATTTATGGTACCAACTCAAGAAGGAGATACAAGATCTTCTCCTCCTAAAGATATCTCAAATGCAGATGCTTTAGATATGGGACACAACGGAATTCCTCCAGGACACGGTTACCCAAATTAAGAGCTTTGGAAAAGTTTTTTATTGAAAATTATTCATACCTAACTTATTTTGTTGAGTTAGTAGCAGTTATTGCTGGAATTATTACGTACAAAAAATATAAAGGAACACCAGCTACTTTTTTTATTAAAATTATTTGGTTTAGTTTTTTTATAGAACTTATTGGAAGCTATTCTAATTATTATAATACTTTTGATTTTTTAAAACCTATACTTAATTCTATTTTTAAAGTTAACTATTGGTGGTTTACCTTAACCTATTTAATAGGTGTTGTAATATCTATATCCATATTCTATCAGAAAATATTAGAAAACATCAGATTTAAACTGTTTTTAAAATATTTAACTGTAGCTTATTTTTTATCTGCAGTTATATATTTGCTAATAAATCCAGACTTGTTTTTTAGTCAAATACCGCCTATAATATCTATTTTAGCAGGTATATTGGTCTTAACATCTTGTGTGCTTTATTTGATAGAATTATTGTTAACAGATAAGATTATAAATTTTTACAAATCAGTTTATTTTTATATAACAGTCGGACTATTTTTTTGGTGGATTGTAGTTACACCTTTAACATTTTATGACGTTTATATGGTTAATAGTGATTGGAAATATATTCTTTTAAAATGGCAGGTTTTTCTGTCCTTAAATTTTATGATGTATATTGTATTTGCTGTAGGGCTACTAATATCTAAACCAGAAAAAGTCAATGAGTAATTTTATAATTTTATTATTAAAAGATCCAGCAACATCAACAGCTGCAGAAAGATATTTGCTTATCTACATGATATTTGTTTTAATAGCAATTACATCTTTAGTAATCTTATTTTTTATAGTATTTCAAAAAAGAAAAAATAAGCTTTTGATAGATAAAATTAAGCAGAAACAAGCATTTGAAAAAGAATTATCCAATGCGCAAACCGAAATACAAGAACAAACTTTAAAAAATATTGGTTGGGAACTTCATGATAATGTTGGTCAATTACTAGCAGCAGCTAGTATGCAACTTAATATTTTGAAAACAAAATTAGATAATGATGACGTTTTAAATTCATTTAAAGATGCTTCAGATACTGTAAAAGAAAGTCTAAAAGAAGTACGCATGCTTTCTAGATCATTAAATAATGAAGTTATTTTAAATATAGGTTTTGAAAAGTCTATTAGTAATGAATTAGATCGCCTTAAAAAGATGAAGTTTGCTAGTGCAGAACTTAATGTTAAAGGAGATATAGTAGAATTTGAAAATAAAAAACACGAGATAATTATTTTTAGAATTCTTCAAGAGTTCTTTTCTAATACCGTTAAGTATTCTGAAGCAAAAAACCTATCTGTTATTTTAGATTATCAAGAAAATCACCTTAAGATTATAGCTAAAGATGATGGTGTAGGTTTTGATATGACCACAGTTAATAAAGGCGCAGGGTTATTAAATATGCAAAGTCGAGCAGAATTAATTAATATGGAATATCAATTAATATCTCAACCAGGTGATGGTGTTACTTTAGAACTACTTTATCCTTACAAACACGATACTTTAGAGCCATTTTAGTAAAGATTTTAATTTTTTTAATTTACCTGTATAAGGCGCGTATCGTAAGGGAATATCTAGCCAATTTGCTTTTTTTACAATAGCTTTTTTATGGCTAAAAGTATCAAAAGTATACTTTCCGTGATAAGCGCCAATACCACTATTGCCAACACCTCCAAAAGGTAATTTATGATTTGCAAAATGAACAACAGTATCATTAATACAGCCACCACCAAAAGAAAATTCTTTAATTAATTTTTTGGCTTGTGTAGTATTTGTACTAAATACATAAAGGCTTAATGGTTTTGGATAGCGGTTTATAATTTTATGCACTTCATTTAAATTTTTAAATGAAATAACAGGTAAAATAGGACCAAAAATTTCATCTTCCATCACTTTACTGTTTAATGAAGGTTCATCAATTATTGTTGGAGAAATATAAAGGTCTTCTGCATTAGTTTGTCCACCAATTATGCAGTTTTCGTTTGTTAGCATTTCTGATAGTCGATTGAAGTTTTTCTTATTAATTATACGAGCAAAATCTGAAGATTTTTCAGGGTTTTTGGTATAAATAGTTATAAGTTCATCTTTTAAAACTTCATAAAACTTATTCTTAATAGACGCATCAATTAAAATATAATCTGGTGCAATACACGTTTGACCAGCATTAATAAACTTACCCCAAACAATACGTTTTACAGTTAGTTTTATATTAGCAGTTTTATCAACAATACAAGGGTTTTTTCCTCCTAATTCTAAAGTTATAGGCGTTAGATTAGGTGCAGCTGCTTTAGCTACAATTTTACCGACGCTAACGCTACCAGTGAAGAAAATATAATCCCAAACTTGATTTAGTAGTTTGGTAGAAGTATCTACACCACCTTCAACAACAGTTACAAACTCTGGTGGAAAAACATTTTTTATAACTTTTGAAAGTAAAGCTGATGTATTTGGTGTTAACTCGCTTGGTTTTAGCACTACAGTATTTCCTGCTGCTACAGCACCTATTAAAGGTGCTAAGGCAAGTTGGTAAGGATAATTCCAAGGAGCAATAATTAAAACTGTTCCGTAAGGTTCAGAATATAAATAGTCTGATGAAGGAAAATTTAATAAGCTAGGAAATACACGTTTTGGTTTTGCCCATTTGTTTATATTACTTATTGTACGTTTTAAATCTTGTAAAACAATTGCGGTTTCTGTTATAACAGATTCAAATTCTGGTTTTTTAAAATCGTCGTAAAGCGCTTTAACAATAAGATCTTCTTGGTTAATTATTTCTGATTGAAGTTGTTTTAGTAATTGCTTTCTGTAGGCAATAGTTTTGGTTTTACCAGTTTTAAAAAAATCTTTTTGAGAATTTACTATAGCTTCAATCATGCCTTATTTCTTTTTTAATAAAAATAAGAATTATTAAACTAAATACAGGCGTCCCAAACAGGATCTTTTGGTAATGGTGCTGTAATATCTAATTCTTCTTTAGATACAGGATGAATAAATTTAATATTTCTGGCATGTAGACTTATACTAGCATCTTTGTTGCTTCTGCTATAACCATATTTTAAATCGCCTTTTATTGGGCAACCAATAGTGGATAATTGAGTGCGAATTTGATGGTGTCTACCTGTTTCTAAAGTAACTTCTAATAAGTAGAAATTATCTAGTTTTTTTATAATTTGATAACTTAATATAGCTTTTTTACTGTCTTTAACTTCAGTTTGATGTGCGTAAGATTTATTGTTTTTAGGATTCTTTTTTAGCCAATGTACAAGTCTATCTGAATCTTTTTTGGGTTTATTTTTAACTAAAGCCCAATACGTTTTTGTGATATCTTTAGTCGCAAACATCTTGTTTAATCTTGGTAATGCTTTACTAGTTTTAGAGAAAATTACCAATCCAGAAGTAGGTCTGTCTAATCGATGAACCGTTCCTAAATAGACATTTCCGGGCTTATTATATTTATCTTTTAAATACGACTTGACTACATCGCTTAATGGTTTATCACCAGTTTTATCACCTTGCACAATATCTCCAGCACGTTTATTAACCACAATTATATGGTTGTCTTCGTATATAACTTGAAGATTGTTTTTGTTGGATAGATGTTTCGATTTTTGGATCACTAGATGATTAGATTTTTAGATTAGTTTAAAGAAGTATTAAACTTTGAAGTCATTTTGATTATTGAATTTAATTCCTTTAATAAGGATTCTAAATCTTCATCTGAAATAAACTTTAAATCAAAAGCTATTAGAAGTTGAGTTTCAATTTCAAAAGTAGAACCTAATGTTATTTGTAAAAATCTAGCAAAATCTTTATTTGATTTTCTTGAAGAACCTTCTGCAATGTTAGATGGAATTGATACAGCAGCTCGCCTTAATTGATTTGTTAGCCCGAATTTTTCAGATTCAGGAAAGTTTGAAGTGACTTTATAAATAGCAGAGCAAAAAACTCTACTACGTTTCCAAATTTCTAAATCCTTAAATCTATGCATAAATAGTAATCTAATTAATCTAACAATCTAACAATCCAGTAATATATATCAATACTGTTCCCTCTCACTAGGAAAATCAACCGACTTTACATCATCCACATATTGAGATATTGCAGAAGTCATATCGTCATAAAGATTCATATAGCGGCGTAAAAATCTTGGATTAAACTCATGGGTCATGCCAATCATATCGTGAAGAACTAATACTTGACCATCTACACCATTACCAGCACCTATACCAATTACAGGAATTGACACACTTTCTGCAACTTCTTTAGCTAATGTAGCAGGGATTTTTTCTAGAACAATAGCAAAACAACCAGCTTTTTCTAACATTAAAGCATCAGATTTTAGTTTTTCAGCTTCAAATTCTTCTTTAGCTCTTACCGTATAAGTACCAAATTTATAGATAGATTGTGGCATTAGTCCTAAATGTCCCATTACAGGTATACCAGCGTTAATTATACGTTTAATAGATTCTTTTACTTCTTTTCCACCTTCAAGTTTTACCGCATGTCCGCCAGATTCTTTCATAATTCTAATAGCAGATCTTAAGGCTTCTTTAGGATCACTTTGGTAAGTTCCAAACGGTAAATCTACCACTACTAATGCACGTTTTACAGCACGAATTACAGAAGAGGCATGGTAAATCATTTGATCAAGAGTAATTGGTAATGTAGTTTCATGACCAGCCATTACATTACTTGCAGAATCACCAACTAAAATTACGTCTACACCAGCGCCATCTACGATAGTAGCCATAGTATAATCGTAAGCGGTTAGCATAGAAATTTTTTCGTTATTAGCCTTCATATCGACTAATGTTTTTACAGTAACTCTCTTATATTCTTTTTTTGCGGTAGACATAATTTTTAATTTGATAGACTGTAAAAGTACTAAAATTAAGGCGTATTGCTAAATTTTTCTTTTAGTTGAAAATCTTATATTTACAATAAATTATATCTAAGATGAAATCAATTTTTTATGTTTTTTTGCTATTAATTTCTGTTGAAACTTTTCGCAAAGTGAAGCTGAAGTACAAAAAACTATCGAAACTTTTTTTGAAGGTTTTCATAAACAGGATTCTACACTATTAAATCAAGTGGTTTATAAAGATGTAACGTTACAAACGATAGCGACAAATAGAGAAGGAAAAACCATTTTGCATACCGAAGACTATTCAAAATTTATAACTTCAATTTTATCAATTCCTAAAAATCAAAAATTTGAAGAAAAGCTATTGAGTTTTGATATTAAAATTGACGGAAATATGGCAAACGCTTGGACACCTTACCAGTTTTGGTTTAACGACCAGTTTAGTCATTGTGGTGTTAATTCATTTCAACTAATTAAAGTTGATAATGTTTGGAAAATCTTCTTTTTAGTAGATACCAGACGTAAAGATTGTGAAGAATAATTAAACTTAATGTCTCCTCGAGCGCAGTCGAGAGGTTATTTTTTAGGTCTCGACTGCGCTCGACCAGACAAGAAAATAATAATATATCCAAAATAGATAACCAAAACGTAATCGAAAAACTGGAAGCTGAGCGTAGTCGAAGCTAACAATCAGATAAACTTACTCTAACCGCTAAACCACCTTCGCTGGTTTCTTTATATTTGGTATGCATATCCTTAGCAGTTTCCCACATGGTATCTACTACTTTGTCTAGTGGTACTTTTACGTTTTTAGGATCTGTATCTAAAGCTAATTCGGCAGCATTTATGGCTTTTATTGCGCCCATACTATTTCGTTCAATACATGGTATTTGTACTAATCCACCAATAGGATCGCAGGTTAGACCTAAATGATGTTCCATTGCAATTTCTGCAGCAATCATGACTTGTTCTGGTGTACCACCAAGTAACTCGGTTAAAGCACCAGCAGCCATAGCAGAAGATACGCCAATTTCAGCTTGGCATCCGCCCATAGCAGCACTAATTGTTGCGCCTTTTTTAAAGATGCTTCCAATTTCACTTGCTACTAAAAGAAAACGCTTAATGTCGTTAAAATCGCCATCATGATTTTCAATAACCATATAATACATCAAAACAGCAGGAATAACACCTGCGCTTCCGTTGGTTGGTGCTGTAACCACACGACCTAAAGACGCATTAACTTCGTTTACGGCTAAAGCAAAACAGCTAACCCATTTAAGGATTTGTCTAAATTTGACTTCACTTTCTCTTATGCTTTCTAACCATTCTTGTGGTGTTGTGTAAGGCACTTCGATATTTAATCGTTTGTGTGTATCGTAGGCACGTCTTCTTACATTTAATCCACCAGGAAGATTACCTTCGGTATGACAACCAATAAACATACATTCTAGCATGGTTTGCCAAATGCGATTTAATTCAAAATCTATTTCTTCGTCAGAGCGAAGTGATCTTTCGTTTTCAAGTACAATTTCAGAAATGCTAAGATTTTCTTTATGACAAAACTCTAGTAACTCAGTTGCTTTGTGAACAGGATAAGGAAATTCTTTTAGCAGTTCTACATTTTCTTCATGTACAGTACGTTCTTCTTTAACCACAAATCCGCCACCAATAGAGTAGAATGTAGACTCATGCGTTTCATTTTCGGCGTAAGCGGTAAACTTAATTCCGTTTGCATGAAATGGTAAAAACTCACGGTTAAACACAATATCTTTTTCGGGTTCAAAAGGAATCACTAACTCATTGTTTAAAACCAATTTGTGCGTGTTAGTGATAGATGCAATGACAATGTCAATAGTATCTGTAGGTATACGTTCTGGGTCTGCACCACTTAAACCTAGCATAACGGCTAAGTCTGTAGCATGACCTTTTCCTGTTAAAGATAATGACCCATATAGGTCAACTTTTACATTAATAATGCGATCAAAAAAGTTATCTGCTTTTAGCTCATAAATCCAGCGTTCGGCAGCACGCCAAGGTCCTAAAGTGTGAGAACTTGATGGACCTACGCCAATTTTAAGCATATCAAAAACCGAGATACATTCCATAGTCTTGCGAAAACGTTTTAGAGCAGCAAATATAGAATTTTTATGTCTCCTTTAATTGTTAAAACTTATAATATTTAAAACATGAAATATGACATCATGTCAGTAAAAATGTCTTGGCATATTAATTGACTTAATGACGTCGAATAAGTTTTTTAAAACACAACAAAAAAATAAATTATATAAAATTATGAGTAAGATTATTGGAATCGATTTAGGAACAACTAACTCTTGCGTTTCTGTAATGGAAGGTAACGAACCTGTAGTTATCCCTAACGCAGAAGGTAAGCGTACTACACCTTCTGTTATCGCTTTTGTTGAAGGCGGAGAGATAAAAGTTGGTGATCCAGCAAAACGTCAAGCAGTAACAAACCCAACAAAAACAGTTTATTCTATTAAACGTTTTATGGGTAACAAATATTCTGAATCTAAAAACGAAGCAGAACGTGTGCCATATACAGTAGTAAAAGGTGATAACGATACACCTCGTGTAGATATTGATGGTCGTTTATATACACCACAAGAATTATCTGCAATGGTACTTCAAAAAATGAAAAAAACAGCTGAAGACTACTTAGGTCAAGATGTAAGTGAGGCAGTAATTACTGTACCAGCTTACTTCAATGATAGCCAACGTCAAGCTACTAAAGAAGCAGGAGAAATTGCAGGTCTTAAAGTTAGACGTATCATTAACGAGCCTACAGCAGCAGCTTTAGCTTATGGATTAGACAAAAAAGGAACAGATCAAAAAATTGTAGTATTTGACTTTGGTGGTGGTACTCATGACGTATCTATATTAGAATTAGGAGATGGCGTTTTTGAAGTATTATCTACAGACGGAGATACACATTTAGGTGGTGATGACGTAGATGAAAAAATCATTAACTGGTTAGCAGACGAGTTTCAAGCTGAAGAAAACATGGACTTACGTAAAGATCCAATGTCTTTACAACGTTTAAAAGAAGCTTCAGAAAAAGCGAAGATAGAATTATCATCTTCTGAGCAAACTGAAATCAATTTGCCATATATTACAGCTACAGCAAGCGGACCAAAACACTTAGTGCGTACATTAACACGTAGTAAATTTGAGCAATTAATAGACGATTTAGTAAAACGTACTATAGAGCCATGTGAGTCTGCATTAAAATCTGCAGGATTAAGTAAAAGTGATATTGACCAAATTATCTTAGTTGGTGGATCTACACGTATTCCAGCAGTACAAAAAGCAGTAGAAAGTTTCTTTGGTAAAGCGCCAAGTAAAGGTGTAAACCCAGACGAGGTTGTATCTTTAGGAGCAGCAATACAAGGAGGTGTATTAACAGGAGATGTAAAAGACGTATTATTATTAGACGTAACACCATTATCATTAGGTATCGAGACTATGGGTAACGTATTTACTAAGTTAATCGAAGCAAATACAACAATACCAACAAAAAAATCTCAGGTATTTTCTACCGCAGCAGATAATCAGCCATCAGTAGAAATCCACGTATTACAAGGAGAACGTGCTATGGCGGCAGATAATAAAACGATTGGACGTTTTCACTTAGACGGAATTCCACCAGCACAAAGAGGTGTACCACAAATTGAGGTAACTTTTGATATTGATGCTAATGGTATTATTAAAGTATCTGCAACAGATAAGGCAACAGGAAAATCTCAAGATATTCGTATTGAAGCGTCTTCTGGCTTAACTGAAGACGAAATCCAAAAGATGAAAGCTGACGCTGAAGCAAATGCAGAAGCAGATAAAAAAGCAGCAGAAAGTGCTAAGAAGTTAAACGAAGCAGATTCTATGATTTTCCAAACGGAAAAACAATTAAAAGAATTTGGTGATAAATTATCAGACGATAAGAAAAAGCCAATTGAAGATGCTTTAGAAGAACTTAAAAAAGCTTACGAAACAAAAGATTTAGCAGTAATCGAGCCAGCGTTAGAAAAAATTAACGAAGCTTGGAAAGTTGCTAGCGAAGAAATGTACAAAGCACAACAAGAAGCACAAGGAGCAGCTGGTGCTACAGACGCAGGTGCAGGCGCACAAGGTCAAGCAGCAGACTCTGGTAGTGACGTTGAAGACGTAGACTTCGAAGAAGTGAAATAAGCATAAAGCATAATTATCATAACATTTGAAAAAGCGCAATCAGTCATGGTTGCGCTTTTTTATCCCAAAAAAATATGAAAACACAAATTCCTTATTCTATATTAGAATTGGCTACTGTAGCAGAAAATACTACCATTCAAGATACTTTTGCTAACAGTTTAGATTTAGCACAACAAGCTGAAAAAATGGGATATCATCGTTTTTGGCTTGCCGAACATCATAATATGAAAAGTATTGCAAGTTCAGCAACTTCAGTGTTAATTGCTCACATTGCAGGAGGTACAGAAAAAATACGTGTTGGTTCTGGTGGTATTATGTTGCCTAATCATTCGCCACTAATTGTTGCAGAACAGTTTGGTACTTTAGGTAACTTATATCCTAATCGAATTGATTTGGGTTTAGGTCGTGCTCCAGGAACCGATCAGGAAACAGCTCAAGCTATCAGGTCTGATAGAATGACAGCTGTATATCAATTTCCTGATGAAGTGAGTCGAATTCAGAATTTTTTCACAAGTTCTTACAGAGGTAAAGTTCGTTCATATGTTTCGGAAGGTGTACATGTGCCGTTATATATATTGGGTTCTAGTACAGATAGTGCTTATGTTGCTGCAAAAAAAGGACTGCCTTATGTGTTTGCTAGTCACTTTGCACCAGCACAGTTAAAAGAAGCTCTAAACATTTATCGTCAAAACTTTAAGCCTTCTGCATATTTAAAAACACCCTATACTATGGCAGGAATTGGTGTAATTGCAGCCGAAACTAATGAGATGGCAGATACGTTATCGTCATCAATGTATCAAATGATTTTGGGTGTACTTACAGGAAATATCGATTATGTAAAAGCTCCAAGTCTTATAACACCAGAAATGCGAGATGTTATTAACCATCCTAAAGTACAGCAAATGACACATTATAGCTTTATAGGAGATAAGGATACAGTAAAATCTAAAACAAAGCAATTTTTAGAAGATACCAAAGTAGATGAGTTAATTGCTGTTTCGCATATTTACGACCATCAAGATAGGGTTGCGTCATATCGTATTTTTTCTGAAATCATGCAGGAGTTATAAGGTTTTTATTTTCTGTGTTTATCTATTGAATTTTACGAAACTCAACACATATTATGTAAAAAACAATCATCTGCTTGATTGTTTTTTTTATTTTCAAACACTTACTTTTATATAAAAATTATATATGCCATTTTCACCCAAAATTCAATCAACGTATCAACCTAAACGCCTTGCTGTAAAATTAAATGCAAGAGGAGAACAGTTTGTGGTAAAAGGTCATCCTTGGGTATTTTCTAACAGTATTGTTAAGATTAATGAAGATGCTAAAACTGGTGATTTAGCCATTATATTCAGTAAAAACAAAAACAAAGTTATTGCATTAGGTTTGTTTGATGCTAATTCGCCTATACGTATTAAAATCATTCATAATTCTCAAGAAAAGATTGAAGTCAACTCAGCTTTTTTTCATCATAAAATAGAAAACGCATTTGCATTAAGGCAACCGTTATTGCAAACCAATACTAATAGTTACCGCTTATTGTTTGGCGAAAATGATGGATTTCCTGGGTTAATTGCAGATGTGTATGACAAAGTCTTGGTCGTTAAATTATATTCTGAAATCTGGCTACCTTACATAGAAACTATTATTCCAAGTTTACAACAAATTTCTAATGCAGAAATTGTAGTTGTTAGATTAAGCCGAAGTCTGGAAAATTCATCTAATCACCAATTAAAAGATGGCGATGTTATTTATGGCGAATTACATAATGAAGTGGTAGAATTTGTTGAACACGACGTAAAATTTTCAGCTCACGTTATTAAAGGTCACAAAACAGGTTATTTTTTAGATCATCGTGCTAATAGAAAACAAGTAGGCGAGTGGAGTAAAAACAAAACCGTTTTGGATGTGTTTAGTTATGCTGGCGGATTTTCGGTACATGCATTGTATAATGGCGCAAAAGAAGTAACCAGTTTAGATATAAGTAAACAAGCGCTGGAAGTTGCTGTTCAAAACGGAAAATTAAACGATTATATTGGTACACATAAAACCATTGCAGGTGATGCTTTTGAAGCGCTTAAACAACTTATTAAAGACAAGAAAACGTTTGACGTAGTTGTTATAGATCCTCCAAGTTTTGCAAAACAAGCGTCAGAAATAGATTTAGCTAAAAAGAAATACGCACAATTAGCCCAATTAGGAGAACAACTTACTGCTAAAAAAGGACTATTAGTTTTAGCCTCATGCTCTTCTAGAGTTGTTCCTCAAGCGTTTTTCGATATAAATAAACAAGTGTTATTAGACAGTAATAGAATTTTCAACCTAATTTTAAAAACTGGACATGACATTGATCATCCTGTAACCTTTCCAGAAGGAGAATACCTAAAATGTGGTTACTATAGATTTCAAAACTAAAAAGTGTTATGCGTGCATAATATTTTTGTATATTTAGACTTTCTAAATTATAACAAAATGCAAACTAAACTAACAGAACTACTTAATATAAAACATCCTATTATTATGGCGCCAATGTTTTTGGTGTCTAACGTTGCAATGGTTAAAGAAGCAATGAATTCTGGTATTGCTGGATGTATACCAGCATTAAACTATCGTACTTTAGAGGAATTAAGAGCAGCAATAAAAGAACTTAAAGCTAGTAAGCCTGAAGGTGGCGCATTTGGTTTTAACTTAATTGTAAACAAGTCAAACCCTAAAGCTAAAGCTCAATTAGATGTATTATGCGAAGAAGGTTGTGATTTTATTTTAACGTCTTTAGGTAACCCAAAAGAAACGATAGAACATGCTCACAAAGTCGGTATAAAAGTCTTTTGTGATATTACCGATTTACGTTTTGCCCAAAAAGTAGAAAGTTTAGGTGCAGATGCTGTTGTTGCAGTAAATAATGAAGCTGGCGGACATAGAGGAAATATTTCACCAGAAGAATTAATTTCAACTTTAAAAAATAATTTAAATATACCTGTAATCTCTGCTGGTGGCGTTGGCTGTAAGGCAGATATTGATAAAATGTTAAGTTATGGTGCTGTTGGCGTATCAGTTGGAAGTCCGTTTATAGCCTCAGTAGAAGCTGGTGTTACAGATGAATATAAACAAGCTTGCGTAGATTATGGCGCAAAAGACATAGTAATGACCGAGCGTATTTCAGGTACACCATGTACCGTCATTAATACACCTTATGTTAAAAAGATTGGTACAAAAGCTACTTGGATAGAAAACCTGTTAAACAAGAATAAAAAATTGAAAAAATGGGTAAAAATGATTCGTTTTTCAATAGGAATGAAAGCTACCGAAAAAGCAGCTAAAAAAGCAACTTACAAAACGGTTTGGGTTGCAGGTCCAAGTATAGAACACACAAAAGAAATTTTGCCTGTAAAAGACATTATTGCAAATTTAGTTTAAGATGAAATACTTATGCTTAATCCTAGTTTTAATAGTCTCTTGTGCAAAAAAAGAGACTATAAAAACTGGTGATGTTATTTTTAGAGAACCTATTTCAATTAGTCAACTTTCTGAAGCTATAAATGAAGTCACCCAAACTCAAAAAGTGACTAATTATACGCATATGGGTATTTGTTTTATTGAAAATGATTCGGTAAAAGTCATTCATTCTGATGCCGATTTAGGTGTTGTAATTCAATCGTTACAAGTGTTTTTACAACCAGAAGATTCTACAACGTATTTTGCAGATGTTTACCGTATAAATCAGCTTGAATCTGCTGAAGCTTCAAAAGCTATTAGTAACGCAAAAGCATTGCTTGGTCAGCCATACAATACCACTTACATTTTTGAAGATGAAGGTTATTATTGTTCAGAATTTGTCTACGAAGCTTTCAAGGATCATCAAGTATTTCAACTAGAACCAATGACGTTTAAAGATCCAAAAACCAATAAATTTCACGAAGGTTGGATTAGTCATTATAAAGCATTAAATATCGAAATTCCTGAAGGTAAGTTAGGTTGTAATCCAAACGGAATGGCTAATAACAACCAACTAACTTTGGTAGAAAGTTTTAGAGACTAGTTAATAAAATATTAATTTTCTTGATAGATTCTTTAAGGATTTTTAAGTTTTGTAACTTGTAGAAAACCAACTAAAAATCTTAATGAAACGCTTTTTCTATCTTCTTATCATTGTACTTATAATCTTTATAGGCTTATTGTATTGGTCAACATCTTCTACAGATCAAGTCTTTGAAAAATCAGAATTAATTAATATTAAAAATATCAATTCAGTAGATTTTAAAACTAAAGATTCTGTGTTAGTAGCAGCAAGTGATTTGTATCAAGCAGATAAGGTTAAAAAACTAATGCAAGGCGAGCAATACCGTAAAGCTTGGTCAACACCTGTAAAAGTGCCAGTTATGTATTTAGATACATTATTTGGTGGCGTTACTATAGAAAAAGAAGGTGGCGGTAAGCAAACCCATTCTTTAAAATTAAAAACCAAAAATGATATCGAATTAACGTTACGTAGCGTTAATAAAGATCCAGAAGCATTAATTCCGGAATTTGCAAAAACTTTAGGATTAGAAAATATTGTGGTAGATGGTATTTCGGCACAACATCCTTACGCAGCTATTTTGGTGGCAAAATTAGCAGAACACGCCAAAGTACATCACACAAAACCTAAATTAGTTTTTGTTCCTAAACAGAAAACACTAGATAATTATAATGATAAATACGGAAATAGATTATTCCTTTTAGAATATGAAACCGAAAGCAAAACCAATTGGACAAAAGAAAATAATGTAATTGAAATATTAGATACAGACGATTTACAAGAGCTAAAATTAGAACAACCAGAACAACTTACTGTAGATAAAAAAGCATTGATTCGTGTCCGTCTTTTTGATTTATTAATTGGCGATTGGGACAGACATACCAAACAATGGGGCTGGATTGTAAAACAAGAAAAAAAAGTGCTAAAAGCTATTCCAATTGCAGGAGATAGGGACAATGCTTTTTTTAGTGTAGATGGCGTTTTACCAACCATACTTTCAGATAAAAATGTAGTTCCAGAATTAAGACCATTTACATCAGAAATAAATTTTATGCCAGGATTAGTCTATCCTTTTGATCAATATTTTCTTATAAATACGTCCGAAGAATTATTTGTTGAGCAAGCAAAACAGCTTCAAAAATTATTAACCGATGAGGTTTTAGAACAATCGTTGTCTGTTTGGCCAAAACAAATAGCAGAAATAGATGGAGAAGAAATCATCTCGAAAATAAAATCAAGACGTAACCATTTAATAGAATATGCCAAGCAATTTAAAGCCGAAATTGATAAAAAAGGTTTGGTAAATCAACCATTAAAAGGCTCGGAAGACATTAATTTGCCTGAAAAATTATTACAGTGTTTTGACTGTAATAATTAAAATTCTTCTAAAATAGTTAGTAAATTTACAACTCAAAATTATAACAATGCAATACACAAAAGAAGAAGTGCTAGCACAAGCCAATAAAGCTAGTAAAAATACATTAATGGAAACTTTAGAAATAGAAATGGTAGATTTTGGACCAGATTATTTAGTTGCCAGAATGCCAGTTACTTCAAAGGTACATCAACCAGATGGTGTGTTACATGGTGGCGCAACAGCAGCATTGGCAGAAAGTGTTGGTAGTTTTGCATCGGTTATTTTTACAGACTCTAATTTAATGGTTAGAGGCTTAGAAATTACTGCAAATCACGTGAAAAGTATTAGAGAAGGATTTGTGTTTGCAAAAGCAACATTTTTACACAAAGGTCGTACCACGCAATTGTTGGATATTAGAGTTACCGATCAAGATGAAAACCTAATATCTATCTGTAAATTGTCAACTATTTCTTTACCAAAAAAGAAGTAATTAATGCAGCAATCGTTTTTCAATCAATTACAAAATCGTTTAGAAAATCAGTTACCATTTGTAGCGTATCGTAAGCCAAATGAGACTAGCGTTTATGCTATTTTACAAAAGAATGATGCTTTAAATTATTGTCAAGATTTTACTAATTCTGGTTTTGTGTTTTCACCATTTGAAAATATTGAAAACGCCATTATTTTACCTTTAAATGAAAGTGAAATTATTGAATTTAAAGATGAAATAATTTTAGATGAAACGGAACATTCTCAACCCAATCTCAATCTAGAAAATAGAGAGGAAGCAAAGCAATTTCATATTAATTTAGTTGAAACTGCTGTAAAAGCAATTAAAAACGAAAGTTTTAAAAAAGTAGTCGCTTCCAGAGTTGAAGAATCGCCATTTAATAGTTTAGAAACTATTTCATTATTTAAAAGGTTGCTAAATAACTATAAGACTGCAATGGTGTATTGTTGGTACCATCCAAAAGTAGGTTTATGGTTAGGCGCAACACCAGAAACGTTATTGAAAATTGAAGGTAACCGATTACAAACAATGTCTTTAGCAGGTACACAACCGTATGTAAATACAACCGATGTAACTTGGCAAAATAAAGAAATTGAAGAGCAGCAATTTGTTACCGATTTTATTGTAGATAGCCTAAAACCATTAGTAAATAGTGTAAGCACGACAAAACGACAAACGGTAAAAGCTGGTCAATTATTACACTTACAAACAAAAATTTCGGCAGTTTTTGATAAAGCTAATTTCAACTTTAAAAATGTTTTAAAAGCGTTACATCCAACGCCAGCCGTTTGTGGATTACCAAAAGCACCAGCAAAAGATTTCATTTTAAAAAATGAAAATTATAATCGTGAGTTTTATACCGGTTTTTTAGGCGAACTTAATTTTACGCAAACAAAATCAAGAAATACTAACCGTAAAAATGTAGAAAATAATGCCTACCAAAGCATTAAAACTGTCACTAATTTATTTGTTAATTTACGTTGTCTTCAACTAAAAAATAATCAAGCATTAATCTACGTTGGTGGCGGAATTACCAAAGATTCTAATCCAGAAAAAGAATGGGAAGAAACCGTTGCTAAAAGCTTAACCATAAAAAGCTTACTTTAAGCTAGATTTCTTTTAAAATCAAATTCATTTAGACTTAAAAATTGCGTATTTTTGTAAGTAGAATGAAGTACCCAAAAATTCCTTTAGCACAGACCGTTGTTCAGCTTTGTAAAGCTAAACAGATTCAACATATTATTTTATCACCAGGTAGTCGTAATGCGCCGTTAACCATAGGTTTTACGCATGACGACTATTTTAAATGCTATAGCATTGTAGACGAGCGTTGTGCGGCATTTTTTGCTCTTGGTATTGCACAACAAATTAATGCGCCAGTTGCGGTTGTTTGTACGTCTGGTAGTGCTTTATTAAATTATTATCCAGCAGTTTCAGAAGCTTTTTACAGTCATATTCCTTTAGTGGTTTTAAGTGCAGATCGACCAAAATATTTGGTTGGTATTGGTGACGGACAGACGATTAATCAAGAAGATGTCTATAAAAATCACATTCAATATTCGGCAAACTTAAAATTAGATTTAGACGAAAAAAAATCTAATACACAAGACGATTTACCAATCATGAAAAGTATTGAAAATAGGATAGAAAACTTTTTAGGATTACAACAAAGTATTCAAGACTATAATGAATTGGAAATTAATAAAGCCATAAATATTGCTGTAGAAAATGAAGGTCCAGTACACATTAATATTCCGTTTGACGAGCCACTTTATGATAGAGTAGACGCACTTACGGTTAATCCAAAAGTGATACAACCTAATGTTGAAGATGAAATTGAAAGCGATTACCAAACATTTGCTGAAATTTGGAATAAAGCAGATCGAAAACTGGTTTTAGTAGGTGTTTTAAGCCCAAATTCTGTAGAGCAAAAATTTATCAACCAATTGGCAGAAGATGATAGTGTTTTGATTATGACAGAAACTACATCAAACCTTCATCATTCTAAGATTGTACCAAATATAGATAAATTAATAGCAGCGTTAACACCTGAAGAATTTCAAGTTTTAAAACCAGAAATTGTGTTAACATTTGGCGGTTTAATAGTTTCAAAAAAAATAAAACGCTTTTTAAGAGATTATCAACCAAAACACCATTGGCATGTTGGTAAAAATAAAGCTAACGATACATTTTTTGTTCTAGATAAAGTCTTTAAACAAAATATAAATTCATTTTTTAATGCTTTTTTACCACTAACTATTGCTAATCAAAGTAAATATGCTTCATTTTGGTTATCACAATTAGAAAATCGTAGAAAAAATCATATTGATTACTTAAATAAAATAGAATTTACAGATTTTAAAGCATTTCATTCTATTTTAAATACTGTACCAAATAATTGGCAACTTCAAGTAAGTAACAGCTCTACAATTAGATATTTACAGTTATTTGATGTCAATCCTACTTTAGAAGTATTTTGTAATAGAGGAACAAGTGGTATAGACGGTAGTACAAGTACAGCAATTGGAGCAGCGATAGGTAATACAAAACCAACACTTTTTATTACAGGAGATTTATCTTTCTTTTATGATAGTAATGCCTTGTGGAACAACTACATCCCAAAAAACTTCAGGATTATTGTTATAAATAATGAAGGTGGTGGAATTTTTAGAATTCTTCCAGGTCATAAAAACACTGCTAATTTTGATTATTATTTTGAAACCAAACATCATTTAACAGCAGAACATCTTTGTAAAATGTACAATTTTGAATATGAAAGAACTAAAGATGAATTTGAGTTAAATGAAGCTTTATCAAAATTTTATGAACCATCAAACAAACCAAAGTTGTTAGAAATTTTTACACCATCTACCCAAAATGATGATGTTTTACTTAATTACTTTAAAGCTGTAAAATAATTTTATCGTAAAAAAACACCTTTTATCGTATTTGTTATATTTATTAATAGTAAGTAATTATAGTAAATCAAAAAATTGTACCTTTAAAGTAGCTAAAAACATTAATCTATAAAAAGTTATTATTATGAGTAAACGCGATGAATTAATTACTAAATATGCAGCAGATTTAAAAGATAAATGTGGTGTAAATCCTGATATGGATTTGTTAACAAAAGTAACGATAGGTTGCGGACCATCAATTTACAATGCAGATGCAGCAACTGTTTCTGGATCTGATCAATCTGAATTAGATACAGTAAAAAACAATTTTTTAATTAAAAAATTAGGTTTAAATGATGGGCCAGAATTAGATAAAGCAATAGATGCTGTTATGGAAACTTACGGTAAATCTAACAGAAATAAATATAGAGCTGTTGTATACTACTTATTAACTAAACATTTTAATAAAGAATCTGTATACTAATAGATAAAAAATATTAAAAAAAGCGTTACACATTTCTGTAACGCTTTTTTTATATGCTTACATTTGCAAAATGATACAAATAGGAGAATATAATACACTTGAAATTTTAAGAGACACACAACCAGGATTATTTCTTGGTGATAGTGAAGGTAACGAAGTATTGTTGCCAAACAGATACGTACCAGAACACTTTGAAATAGGAGATAAGATTGAAGTATTTGTTTATCTAGATAATGAAGAACGTATCATAGCAACAACAACAAAACCTTACATTAAAAACGGAGAGTTTGCAATGCTACGTTGTAATGAGGTTTCTAAATATGGTGCTTTTTTAGACTTTGGTTTAGTAAAAGAATTATTCTGTCCGTTTAAAGAACAAGCTTTCCCGATGAAAAAAGGAGGTTGGTATTTAGTAAGGTGTTATATAGATGAAAAAACAGAACGTCTAGTAGCTTCAAGTAAAACCAATAGGTTTTTAGATAATACTAATCTAACGGTAGAACAGTTTGAAGAAGTAGATTTAATAGCATCACATCCGAGTGATATTGGTATGAATGTTATTGTAAATAATATACACTCAGGATTAATTTATAAAGACAATATTTATCAAGATATAAGCGTAGGAGACAAACTAAAAGGAATAGTTAAAAAAATTAGACCAGGTAATAAATTAGATATAGCTTTAGGTCAAATAGGTTACAGAAGTATAGAGCCTAATGCAGACAAAATTTTAGAAGAATTAAAAGATAACTCTGGTTTTTTACCTTATAATGATAAATCTAATCCAGAAGATATTAAAGATGCTTTAGAGATGAGTAAAAAAAGCTTTAAAAAGGCAATAGGAACACTTTATAAGCAAAAACTAATATTAATTAAAGAAGATGGTATATATCTTAACCAACATTAAACTGTCTATACTTACTTTGGTTTCTTAATCTACACCAATTTATAGCTTCATATAAATCATTAAATCTTTCCATCTTAAACCTAAAGAAAAATTTTTCCATTAAAGCACTTTGCCAACTACTTTCAAATTCTGTAACTATAGCATAACCATTTAATTTTAAATTTGCTTTTTGAAATTTTAACCAATCTTGTGGTTTAACAGAGTATTTGTTAACTCTATTAGATATGTAACAAATCTGTTTTCCAGAAGGATAATGTTTTAAAGCTTCATGTATAATTTCTTGGGCTTCGTCCCATGTATAGGTAACACCTTCATTAATTTCAGAAATTATAATTCCGTCTAAAAAATAAAAGATACCACTATCAGATACATAAACATCTTTTATTTGATTGGCTAAGTTTGTGTTTTCAACTTTCATAAAAATTAATAGCGTTAAATTCTTTACGAATCAAAAATATTTCATTGGTAATTAAAACCTTAAATTCAGGGTCACTTAAAATAAACTTTCGATAAAATTCACTTTTATAACGACAAACAAAATTAAAATGAAGAATAAATTATGTGTCTATAACTGTTTGAAAATTAGTTTATTTAACACCTAAAACGTTTTAGATTTGTAAGAATTAAGCAAATTACTTACAAGTTATTTCTTGGTAAAACACACTAAAATTATATAATTACTTATTTTTACATTATAAAAAATAACATCATGAGCCAAATTAATTGGGAAACAGCCAAAGAATATCAAGATATAACTTATAGAAAATGTAATGGTGTTGCACGTATTGCATTTAACAGACCAGATGTACGTAACGCGTTTAGACCGCAAACAACAAAAGAATTATACGACGCTTTTTATGATGCAAATGAAGACACATCAATAGGTGTAGTTCTTTTATCTGCAGAAGGACCATCTTCTAAAGATGGAATTTACAGTTTTTGCTCCGGTGGCGATCAAAAAGCTAGAGGACATCAAGGTTATGTAGGAGAAGATGGTTACCATAGGTTAAATATTTTAGAGGTACAACGTTTAATTAGATTTATGCCAAAAGCTGTAATAGCTGTAGTCCCAGGATGGGCTGTTGGTGGCGGACACAGTTTGCACGTAGTTTGCGACCTTACTTTGGCAAGTAAAGAACATGCCATTTTTAAACAAACCGATGCTGATGTTACTAGTTTTGATGGTGGTTATGGATCTGCATATTTGGCAAAAATGGTAGGACAAAAAAAAGCACGCGAAATTTTCTTTTTAGGAAGAAATTATTCGGCACAAGAAGCATATGAAATGGGAATGGTAAATGCAGTTATACCACATGCAGATTTAGAGGACACTGCTTACGAATGGGCACAAGAAATCTTAGCTAAATCGCCAACATCTATCAAAATGCTAAAGTTTGCAATGAACTTAACAGACGATGGTATGGTTGGACAACAAGTTTTTGCAGGTGAAGCAACACGTTTAGCTTATATGACTGACGAAGCAAAAGAAGGTCGTGATGCCTTTTTGGAAAAACGTAAGCCTAATTTCCCTAAAAAATGGATTCCTTAAGATGAAAAACACTTTAAAATGGATATCTGCAATGCGCTTGCGTACGCTACCATTATCAATATCAGGAATAATTATAGCGTCTTGTTTTGCAGAATATAATGGTGTTTTTGATATAAAAATATTTGTATTAGCTATTTTAACAACACTTAGTTATCAAATCCTATCCAATTTAGCTAACGATTATGGAGATGGTGTAAAAGGCACTGATAATGATGATCGTATTGGACCACAAAGAGCATTACAAAGCGGTGCTATCACTAAGGAAGAAATGTTTAATGCAATAAGAATAAACATATTAATATCTATAGTTTTAATTGTGGGATTGGTCTATTATTCTTTTGGATCGGATAATCTTCTATTAGCTTTACTTTTTTTTGGTTTAGCAGGACTGGCAGTTAGAGCTGCTGTTAAATATACTGTTGGTAAGTCAGCGTATGGCTATCGAGGAAAAGGAGATATTTACGTATTTATATTTTTTGGTTTAGTAAGTGTTATAGGTTGTTATGTGCTTTATGCAAAGCAGATAGACCATGTAGTAATTTTACCAGCTATTAGTGTTGGTATGTTAAGTACAGCAGTATTAAATCTTAATAATATGAGAGATATAATCTCTGATACAAAATCAAATAAAATTACATTAGCGGTCAAATTAGGTAAAGAAAAAGCAAAAAACTACCATTACTTTTTAGTTGGAGGCGCTATGATTTGTGCTCTCGTTTTTAGTGTTTTATATTATACTTCTTCACCTTTTAGTTTATTATTTATCATTTCTTACATACCATTACTTATACATTTGTCTAAGGTAAATAAGGTGTTAAATCCAAAAGACTTTGATCCTGAATTAAAAAAACTTGCTCTTTCAACAGTTTTATTTAGTGTGCTGTTAGGTATAGGTTATTTATTATAAACTACTTTAAATGAAATTATTAAAACTTATTTTCTTAGCATTGTTACTTAGTAGCTGCCAATTCAATCAGTCAGTAAATAAAGACTTTAACACTGATACCTACACCAGAGGAAAAGGTCTTACATGTAACGATGTTTATATGACTATTAATGATGAAAAGGATAATAGAAATGAAATTATTTACGGAGAAAAAATAAAGTTTGTTTTTGATAATATATCAGGATTTAAAGTGGTCGAAGAGAAAGCATATCCTGCTATGTCAATTTATGTTGTTAAAAACCAAAAGGATACAGTTTTAAATATTCCAAATACGATTAAAGATATATCTGTTAATGGTACAGACTTAAAACCATTGCAATTACAAGCTCATATAACTGCAGGATTACCTTATTCTAAAAATGAGACATATAAAGTTTTTGTAGATATATGGGATACAAAAGGTAATGGCACTTACAATCTAGAAATGCCTTTTACGGTTAAAGAAAATGACCTTTTAAGGGTAAAGACTGAAGGGCTAGAATATTCTAATGTTTATTTATGGGACCAAAGCAAAGAGCAAGTATTGACAAGCAAAGATAATTTTAAATTTGGTAAAGAGTATTTATTATTTATTGAAGGTTTAGATGGATTATCAGTTAAGGACAGTCTTGTATATCCAATGTTTTCTTTAGATATTATTGATAATGATAAAGAGGAAATCTTATCAAGCAGTAATTTGTTTAATGTTAGTGAAACTAAAGGAGTATCTTACAATGATATAAAAGAAAAATTTTATGTAAATTTTAGTTTTACAGAAGGTTACTTGTCTAATCCTTGTAAATTAAAATCTGTTGTTAAAGATTTATATTCAGAAAAAGAAATAAGAATCTTAACAGAAATTAATATAGAAACTCAAGAATAACTATTTACCTGACATCACTTTTAATAACTAAACGGTGTAATAGTTTAGGGAAAAATCGTTTTAAATAAACTCCAAAAATTTCCTTTTTACCAATATATACTTCAAATTTTTCCTTTTGTATCGCTTTAATCATACGTTTACTGAATTCAGAAACTGTTAATCCTTTTTCAGTTGCTTGATCTTGTTTATTTTGTAAACTTCCATCACCTATTAAAGCATTTTTTGCAATATTAGTATTGACAAAACCAGGACAAACAATAGTTACTTTTATATTGTCTTTTTGATGTTCCATACGTAAAGCATCAAAAAAACCGTGTAAAGCATGTTTTGCGCCACAATATCCAGATCTGTAAGGAGAACTAAATTTACCCATCAGACTTGTAACCACTGCAAAATGCCCATTTTTATTTTTGATAAAATGTGGTAGTAAAGCTTTACTTAAAGCAACAGTACCTAAATAATCAACGTCTATCAATTTTTTGTCTACACTAATATCTGTATCCATAATTAATGATCGTTGACTAATACCACCATTATTAATTAAAATATCAATATTTCCAAAGCAGTTAACTGCGGTTTCAACAACAGTTTTCATGTTATTAATTTCGGCTAAATCAAAAGGAATAACAGCTACATTTTCAGGCGTTTTACAGGTTAGTTTTATAGCTTCTAATTTGGCTTTATTTCTTGCAGAAATAATTAACTTACAATCCATATTAGATAAATGTTCAACAAGACCTTTTCCTATTCCACTAGAGGCACCAGTTATCCAAACAACTTTATTGTTGAAGTTCATTCTGTCTATTTTTTAACCATTCATTTCTTAAATCATCGCTTAGTTTTCCTGTACCATCATGTTTCCAACCTGGTGGTTTTATTAGATAATTAATTCTATTTTTTAAAGAAATTTTATGTTTAAAAGTATCTTTAAACATAAAAAACCATTCTATAAAAGCAACTTTTACAGGATTATAAGTTTTAATGTTGCTAACTAATCCATAGATCACCTTTTCATCATCTAATTCTTCTTGAAATGTTCCAAAAAGTTTATCCCAAATAATTAAAATACCAGCATGGTTTCTGTCTAAATAAATAGGATTGCTTCCATGATGTACTCTATGATGCGATGGTGTATTAAATATAGCTTCAAACCATTTAGGCATTTTGTTAATAGCTTCTGTATGTATCCAAAATTGATACAGTAAACTTATTGACATTTGAAGTAAAATCATACCAGGATGAAATCCAACTAGAGGTAACCATAACCAAAAAATAAAGGTGTAAAAACCACCAGACCACGTTTGCCTTAAAGCTGTACTTAGGTTATAATGTTGAGAAGAATGATGAACAACATGCGAAGCCCAAAATAAACGACATTGATGAGATATCCTATGAAACCAGTAATAACTAAAATCGTCAGCAAAAAAGATTAAAACAAAACTCCACCAAGTTACAGGAATTGTAAAAAATCTAAAATTATCATACACAAAATAAAAGGCTGCTATAACAATAGCTTTACTTATAAACCCAAGTAAGACATTGCCAATGCCCATACTTAAAGACGTTACAGAGTCTTTAGTTTGATAAGATTTTAAATTTAATCTAACAGTATAGACCACTTCTACAACCATAGCTATTATAAAAAAAGGAATAGCATATAGTATAATATTAGGAAATTGATGCATTATAATTTGGGTTATATATGCACTAAAAATACAAAAATAATTACCTATTTTTGAAACTAACTTTATGAAAGCAACCTACAAAAAACATATTTTAAACTTTAAAGTGCCTAGCGGTACATCTAGAGGTATATTAAAAACCAAAGAAACTTGGTTTATAATCATTGAAAATGAAGATAAAAGAGGTATTGGAGAATGCGGAATTTTAAGAGGCTTAAGTACAGACGATAGACCAGATTACGAAGCACAATTACAATACACTTGCAATAATATTGAAAAAGGTTTAGATGTTCTTTATGCTGAAAATGAAGAATTTCCTAGCATTCAAATTGGATTAGAAATGGCTTTTAAAAGCTTAGAAGCTAAAGACCCTTTTATCTTGTTTCCATCTAATTTTTCAAAAGGTAATGACTCTATTCCGATCAACGGATTAATTTGGATGGGAGATAAGTCTTTTATGAATCAACAAATCCAACAAAAAATAGCAGATGGTTTTGATTGTATAAAGTTGAAAATTGGCGCTATAGATTTTCAAACAGAACTTGATATTTTAAAAGGGATTAGGCAAAATTTCAGCGAAAGCGATATAGAAATAAGAGTAGATGCTAATGGAGCTTTTAATATTGATTCTGCTTTAGAAAAACTTAAACGCTTATCTGACTATAAATTACATTCTATTGAGCAGCCAATAAAACCAAAACAATGGGAAGACATGGCAAAACTTTGTGAAAAAACACCTTTGGCGATAGCTTTAGATGAAGAATTAATAGGTGTTTTTAATGAAGAAAATAAGCAAGAATTATTAAGCACTATCAATCCACAATATATCATCTTAAAACCAAGTTTTATAGGCGGTTTTAAAGGTAGCAACACATGGATTACCCTTGCCGAAAAACAAAATATTGGCTGGTGGATTACCAGTGCTTTAGAAAGTAACGTTGGACTTAACGCTATTGCACAATACACCTATTTAAAAGAAGTCACAATGCCTCAAGGTTTAGGTACAGGTAGCTTATTTACCAACAATATTTCTTCACCATTAACAGTAAAAAATGGTACATTGCAATACAATACAAATTTAAATTGGGATTTTAATTTTTAACCTATGGATTATATAAAACAAGCCTTTTACGCTAAGCATGATGTATGGCGTTATATTGTTGGATTATTAATAATACTAGTTGCTTGGCAGTTTGTTGGCGCTATACCTTTAATGATTGCTTTAGTATTAGCAGTCGTTAAACAAGGAGGCAATTTAAATAATACGCCTACAGATATAGCAGGGTTGGTAGATCTTTTAGGTCAAAATAGCTTTTTGGTATTAATGTTAATCTCGTTTTTAATTGGTCTTATAAGTTTATTTTTAGTTGTTAAATTTATTCATAAACAATCCTTTACTTCATTAACAACAGCTAGAGCAAAAGTAGATTGGAAGCGTGTATTCTTTTCGTTTTTCTTTTGGGGAATTATATCATCTGCTATGGTGATTTTAGATTATCAATTAACACCAGAAGATTATGTGTGGAATTTCGATTTACAAAAATTCTTAGTTTTAGCAGTTATCGGTATCGTGTTGCTACCATTTCAAACCAGTTTTGAAGAATATTTATTTAGAGGCTATTTAATGCAAGGTATTGGTGTTGTTGCAAGAAATAGATGGTTACCACTTGTAATTACTTCAGTAATTTTCGGTGTAATGCACATTGCTAATCCAGAAGTAGAAAAACTAGGTTATGTTATTATGGTATATTATATAGGTACAGGGTTTTTCTTAGGAATCATAACTTTAATGGACGAAGGTATGGAGCTTGCACTTGGTTTTCACGCAGCAAATAACTTGTTTACAGCATTACTGGTAACTGCAGATTGGACAGCTTTACAAACAGATTCTATTTTAAAAGACATTTCAGAACCTGGTGAAATGGCTTTAGGAGAAATCTTTGTTCCGGTGTTTATAGTGTTCCCAATTCTATTATTTATTTTTTCTAAAATGTATAAATGGAATAACTGGAACGAAAGACTATTTGGTAAAGTTGAAGCTCCAGAATTAGATATAACTACAGATATTGGAAATGACACCAACGTATAAAAACATTCATAATCGTTTTAAATTAAACGGTACTCATTACAATTTTGAAGATTTAAAAGAAGTCGCTTATAGTTTTATTAAAGAAGGCTTAGATTTTGAAAAGCAAATAGGAGACTTTTTAAATCATTGGCAAGATGATAGCGAGTTTATCGATGTAAAAACTTCAGGATCTACAGGTCAGCCAAAAACCATTAGTTTAAGTAAGCAAGCTATGGTTAACTCTGCGATAGCTACAGGAGATTATTTTGGGTTAGAACCAGGTAATACAGCCTTAATGTGTCTTCCTGCAAATTATATAGCAGGAAAAATGATGTTAGTCCGTGCACTAATTTTAGGTTTAGAAATTGAAGTAATCGAACCAAAAACAAATCCAGTTTTTGATAACGAAGTGCACTACGATTTTTGTGCAATGATACCTATTCAAGTACAAAAAGCAATACAAAGATTAGATCATATTAACACGTTAATAATTGGTGGCGCTTCGGTAAATTATCAATTAAAAGAAAAGCTTCAAAATTTAAAAGTGAATGCTTATGAAACTTATGGAATGACCGAAACCATTACTCACGTTGCTGTAAAAAAGCTAAATAACTTCAATACAGATAAGGATTATAATACTGTTGAAGCGTCTTATTTTGAGACCTTACCAAATATCAAAATATCGCAAAACAAATCGCAATGTTTAGTTATTGATGCACCAAATATTTTAGAGGAAACAATAGAAACAAACGATGTTGTAAAATTACATTCTGCAACTAGCTTTGAATGGTTAGGACGCAAAGACAATGTGATTAATTCTGGTGGAGTAAAACTGTTTCCAGAACAAATTGAAGCCAAATTACAGTCTCAAATAGCTTCACGATTTTTTATTTCAAAAGAAAATAATGATAAGTTTGGAGAGCAAGTTATACTTGTTGTAGAAGATAAAGATTTCAACTTAAAATCTTCAGATTTAAAAGATTTATCTAAGTTAGAAGTGCCTAAAAATATCTACACTGTAGATAAATTTATAGAAACATCTTCAGGAAAAATAAACAGAGGTAAAACATTACAACTACTTCAAAAGTAGACTTCACTCAACAAAAAACACACTTTACTCAATAGTAGTTTTATAAGTATTGGTTTGATTATAGTTTAGTTTTAAACTTTAAAACCAAGGATTATGAAAACAATTCTATCATTAGTATTATTTCTGTTTTTAACGGTCATTAATGCACAAGAAACAACGCTCACAACTAAATCTTTAAAACTTGATAATCTAATTTCATTTGTAGCAGACAATTTTCCTTTGCAATCAGAAAATAATAACGAAGATGACGAAGATTATGAAGAAGAACAAATCCAATTAAACTATCAAGTCACTTTTTTATTAGAAACAACGACTTCAAATTTTTCTGATGAAGATGAAATTATATTAAAGCAAGCCTTTAAATTTTTATCAAATAGATTAAGTAAAGAAGATAAGCTTTCAATAGTCGTTTATTCTGGTCAAAACGGATTATTATTAGACAACCAATCACCAAAATCACTTAAAAAAATTCTTCATGCATTAAGTGATGTAAAAAAGAATATAATCGAAGAGTATGATGATGGAATTGAAGACGCTTATTCTCATGCAAACTCAAATTTCAACACAGAATCTCATAATATTTTAGTTATGGTAAGAAATCCAGATGCTAAAGTAGAAACTAGTGAAACAGAAGAAATTGTTGAAACCTTAAAAGCAAACGGAGCAAAAACTAAGGATAATAGTATCGTGCTTTTAACAGCTATTTCATTACTACCAGAATTAATCGAAGTTATTAAAAAATAAAACCATCAATTATGAAACTATTTTTAAAATCAATTTTAGTACTTTTTACAATAGTACAAATACAAGCACAAGAAAAAGTAATAAGCGGTGTTGTCTCTGATGAGAATGGGTTACCATTACCATCTGCAACCGTTTTAGTTAAAGGAACATCAAATGGCATTCAAACCGATTTTGACGGAAAATACACTATAAAAGCACAACTTGGAGATTTATTAGTATTTAGTTACGTTGGTTACAATACAAAAGAAGTTACAGTAGGATCTTCTAATACAATAAATGTTAGTATGGTACCAGATAATAATTTAGACGAAGTTATCGTAGTTGGTTATGGTACAACTAGACATCGTGTAAAAAAAGAAAGAATAAAAAATGCTAGTCAATTAGTAAGTAACAAACAGCAAGAACATTCTAATGTCACTCAAGCTTTAACCGGTCAAGTAGCAGGTGTAGCTGTAATAAATTCTTCTGGACAACCTGGTAATACAGCTAATATTAGAATTAGAGGCTATAATTCAATTAATGATAACGAACCTTTATACATAATTGACGGAAAAATTTCTAGCAAAGACGATTTAAATACTATTAAAGCAAGAAAAGTATCAGAAGTTAAAGTTGCTAAAAATTTTGTTGGACAAGCACTTTATGGAGACAAAGGAAAATACGGAGTGGTTTTTGTAAAAACTAAAAATAGCAATTATGTACTACCAGATATAGAAAGTATTGAAAACGAATCTTACACAAAAATTCACGAGAACAAGTTTAAAACTGTAAGTGCATCACCATTATCAACATTTTCAATAGATGTAGATAAAGCAGGTTATAGCAATGTAAGACGCTTAATTAATAACGGTCAATTTGTACCAGCAAATGCTGTGAAAATTGAAGAAATGGTTAATTATTTCAATTATAATTATCCGCAACCAAAAGACGAGCATCCATTTTCTATCCATACAGAAGTCGCAAAAACACCATGGAATCAAGACACAAAATTGGTTAAAATTGGATTACAAGGTAAAATTTATGAAAATGAAAATTTACCAGCAGCCAATCTTACATTTTTAATTGATGTATCTGGTTCTATGGGAAGTCCAAATAAGCTAGGATTATTAAAACAAGCATTTAAATTATTAGTAAATCAGCTTAGAGAAAAAGACAAAGTATCTATCGTGGTTTATGCAGGAGCAGCAGGAGTTGTTTTAAAACCAACATCTGGTAAACATAAAGATATAATTATTGAGGCTTTAGATAATTTAGAATCCGGCGGTTCTACAGCTGGTGGCGCAGGTATACAATTAGCATACAAATTAGCACAAGAAAACTTTAATAAAAAAGGCAATAACAGAGTGATTTTAGCAACCGATGGTGATTTCAATGTTGGCGCATCTTCAGATCAAGATATGGAAGATTTAATTACTGAAAAACGTAAATCTGGCGTATTTCTTTCGGTTTTAGGTTTTGGTTATGGAAATTACAAAGATTCTAAATTAGAAACTTTAGCCGATAAAGGTAACGGTAATCACGCTTACATAGATACAATGCAAGAAGCTAGACGTATTTTTGAAAGTGAATTTGGCGGAACGTTATTTACCATTGCAAAAGATGTAAAATTACAAGTAGAATTTAACCCAAATAAAGTACAAGCTTACCGATTAATTGGTTACGAAAATAGATTGTTAGCAGACGAAGATTTTATTGATGATACTAAAGATGCTGGCGAATTAGGTGCAGGACATACCGTAACAGCACTTTATGAAGTGATTCCTGTTGGTGTAAAAAGCGAATTTATTAAAGATGAAATAGATTTAAAATACACAGACAAAAAAGCAAATAACAATTATTCTGATGAGTTGTTTACAGTAAAATTCAGATACAAAAAACCAGACGAAGATACGAGCATAGAAATGGTTCATGTTCAAAAAGATGAAACAACAGAAGCTTCCGAAAACATGAATTTTGCTAGCGCAGTTGCTTTATTTGGTATGCAATTAAGACAATCTCAGTTTTATAATAACGCATCTCAAGATTTAGTGATACAATTAGCAGAAAAGGGAAGAGGAGAAGATAAAAACGGTTATCGTGCAGAATTTATTAGACTCGCAAAAACACAAACATTTTAATTAATTGTTAATGAATTTAGAACTAGATTGTATTTTTAATTTTTAATCATTTATTTTTACGGTCTAACTTAAAATACAATCTATGAGTTCTAAATTTTACGATTTTAAAAACTTAAAAGGAGATTTAACTGGCGGATTAGTAGCTGGTGTAGTTGCTTTACCTTTAGCATTAGCATTTGGTGTACAATCTGGTTTAGGTGCAATTGCAGGACTTTATGGCGCAATAGCGGTTGGTATTTTTGCTGCTATTTTTGGTGGTACAGCAACACAAGCAAGTGGACCAACTGGTCCAATGACGGTTGTTTCTGCAGCATTAGTTGCTGCTTCCATAGAAATTACCGGTAGTTTGGAAGCTGCAATGCCAATCATAATTCTTACGTTTTTATTAGGTGGAATTTTTCAGATTGTTTTTGGGTTTTTAAACATTGCAGGTTACGTTAAATACTTTCCTTATCCCGTAGTTTCTGGATTTATGAGTGGCGTAGGATTAATAATAATTATCCTTCAGTTGTTTCCATTTGTAGGATTAAGTTCGGCTAAATCTACATGGTTAGTGATGCAGGATTTACCTAGACTGTTTTCAGATTTTAACTGGCAAGCTTTAGTTTTAGGTGTCATAACAATTATTGTTTATTTTGTTTTTCCGTATATAACAAAAGCGATTCCTAGTGCTTTGGTTGCTTTAATTTTTTCATCTGTATTATCATTTTTGTTAAAATGGGACGTACCAATTATTGGCGAAATTCCTTCAGGTTTACCAAGTTTACAAGTTTCTGGACTATTTTCAATAGATGCCAGTGCTTACGCTTTAGTGTTAGAATACGCTCTCGTTTTAGCTGTTTTAGGCTCGATAGATTCGTTATTAACTTCAGTTATTGCAGATAATATGACCAAAACAAAACACAATAGTAATCGCGAATTAATTGGTCAAGGAATTGGTAACTCAATTGCTGCAATTTTTGGTGGTATTCCTGGTGCTGGCGCAACCAAAGGAACAGTGATAAACATAAATTCTGGCGGACGTACAAGATTATCTGGCGCAACACACGGTTTGTTTTTATTAGCGGTTTTATTAGGTTTAGGTAAGTTAGCAGCATTTATTCCGTTATCGGTTTTAGCTGGATTATTAATTCCAATTGCGTTTAAAATTATTGATGTTAAAGGCTTAAAACATTTACTAGTTGTACCAAGAGCAGATGCTGTAGTTTTAATAATTGTTTTATTAATTACAACATTCGGTAGTTTAATACAAGCAGTAGGAATTGGGTTATTATTAGCCTCTTTATTATTTATGAAACGCGCTAGTGACATAGGTGAAAAAGGCATGGAAGTTGGTACTTTGGCTGGTTTTGATGGTGAAAAACCTTGGCAAGACGAAAAAGAATTTTACGAAGCGCATAAGGACAAAGTATACATTAAACACCTTTACGGACCGTTATTTTTTGGATTTACCTCTCATTTTCAAGATGAAATCGCAAACATTCCAGAGCAAGTAAAGGCGTTAATTATTAGATTAGATCGTGTACCATACATTGATCAATCTGGTTTATATGCTTTAGAAAATGCAGTGTTAGAATTAGAACAACGTGGTATACAAGTACTTTTAACAGCTGTACAAGAACAACCAAAAGACAAATTAATATCTATAGATATTGTACCAGATTTAATATCTGAAGAACATATTTTTGAAACTATAGAAGATGCTTACGCGTATTTAAGAACACATTTTAAATTATAGCAGTTACAGTCTGTCTTTGTATACCAAATCTTCGTTTAGGTTATAGGCTTTCCAAAGTCCAATTGGTTTGTCTTTACGGTATTTACCGCTAATTTTTAAAATACCATTTGGATAAAATTCTTGGTATTTACCGTGTTTTAAACCGTCCTTAAGTTCGACTATAATATGAGGTTTTCCGTTAGCGTAGTTTTTGGTGGATGTTTTTGCAGTTAAGTCTGTTGGATATAATTCAGCAACATTAAATACTGTGTTTTTATCTAAATTTTCTTTGGTAATTTCTATAGAATAAGATGAAGTATATTGCTTTTCTTCTTTAAAGGTGAAATTGTTTTTAACAGATTCTAAATCATTGTATTGCATAACAATTTTACTGCTAAAAAACTTGTTTTCTGGTGTTAATTGTAATCCAATTTGAGGAAAACAAATAAAGTAATCTTTGTTAGCTTTTAGTTGTTTTTTGGTATCATTATCTACAAATTGGTAAGCCGAATTATATAAACTTGGCGTGTTAATGTAGGCAAAAACACTTGATCTATTTTCAAATCTATCTTCAAAATCTTTAAAAGCTTCAAAATTAGTAAGCGTTTCTTTGTCAATGTAAGTGTTTATAATACTTTTAAGCGTGTTTGGATGATTGCTAAACACCACATAATCATCAATTATAGTGAAGTAAGGCTTTTCAATATCTTCAAATAATCCGCCTAAAAACAGTTTAAAAAAGCCTTTAATTTGCATGAAATTAATAGCGTAACCTTTGTAGTTTATTTCTTTGAATTTTACAGGACTTCGTTTTCTAATTTGTTCTAAAACAAAACCCAAATTTTCTTTAGCATCATCTTTATGTTTTGCTTTTAAAACTAAAGCGACATCTTGTTTAGATTGCGAAACCGACGAATGTAATTGAAGCAAAGCCACTTCGTCATCAACCCAATTTATAAAGTGTCTTTTTATATTTATTTTAAGGAAACTTTCGACTTGCTCGATACCTTTGCTATAAGATTTAAATTGTTCTGGATTTTCTTTTTGAAGCGTCTCAAAATTTTCATAAAATTCAGAAAAACGACTGAAACCAAAGCTAAGATATAACGCGGTTTGTTTTGGTGCTATTTCGGTAATACTACGTCCGCCTTTACCTGATTTTTGTAAGGCTTTAAGGTAGATACCAGCATTTGGATTAACATTTGTAATTCCATTTGCGGTAATGATATTTTTATTTAAATCGAAACTAAAGCCACTAAACGCTAAACTTTTACTAATTGATGTGGTTAGTGTGTTTGGTTTATTGGAGAATACTTTGACAAATTCATCTAAATAATCATATTGAAAATATAGACGAAACATATCATCACCGTCGACTTCTTTTTTAACCTCTAAAAAATTAAGATTCCTACCAATTTCTGGTTCTAAATATTGATCAATAGAGGCTTCTACTAACGTGTGCACGTAGGACGCAATCATTTGATTTTTAATAAAACTTATGTATAGCGTTTCGTGTGTTTTGTTATCGTAAACTTCAGTGATTTCATGAGTTTTATAATCTCGTTTACTCACTTTGTAATTGTTGTTTACAACAGTATTTAAATGCGACTTTAATACATTTAACCGAGATAGTTTTTGTAGGTCGACTACATAAAAAAAGCCATATTTTTTTGGCGCATACACGTGAGCAGAAACTAAAACATCTCTGTTACCAATACGATTAAAAACCGATTCTTTTTCTTTAAAAATAGAATCGAGTTTATTTAGATTTTTAGCAAGCGTATTAAAATAGTCGTTAGTGTTTAGATGTTGCCAAATTTCACTTTCACTAATGGTAGCCCAATTATCTACAGGTTGATCGGTTTTGATAACATAAACCGCATCTTTTGGTACTAAATATATGGATTGAATGTTATCGTTTGTAGCAAAGTAAAACACATAAACTTGATACAAACAAAAAGCTATAAACAATACTCCTAAAGCAGATAAAATGGGGCGTTTTTTCATTAATTACACTTGTAAAACACCCATATTAAAAGGTTTTTCGATAGGCGAGTGGTTAGCTGCTTCTATACCCATACTTATCCATGTTCTTGTATCTAACGGATCTATAACTGCATCTGTCCAAATACGTGCTGCAGCGTAATAAGGTGATACTTGATTGTCGTATCTCGCTTTTATTTTATTAAATAATTCTTCTTCTTTTTCTTTAGTAATGTCTTCACCTTTTTTCTTTAAAGAAGCAGTTTCTATTTGTAATAAAACTTTTGCAGCACTATTACCACTCATAACTGCTAACTCTGCACTTGGCCAAGCAGCTATTAAAGTAGGGTCATAAGCTTTTCCGCACATAGCGTAGTTACCAGCACCATAACTATTACCAACTACAATTGTAAATTTTGGAACAACGCTGTTACTAACTGCATTAACCATTTTGGCACCATCTTTTATGATACCGCCATGTTCACTTTTGCTACCAACCATAAAACCGGTAACATCTTGTAAAAACACTAACGGAATTTTTTTCTGGTTACAATTAGCAATAAATCTGGTTGCTTTATCTGCGCTATCATTATAGATTACTCCACCAAATTGCATTTCGGTTGGTTTGGTTTTAGAGCCTTTAGTTTTTACCAATGTACGTTGGTTGGCTACAATACCTACAGCCCAACCATCAATACGCGCGTAGGCAGTTATAATGGTTTGTCCGTAACCTTCTTTATATTCATCAAATTCAGAATTATCTACTAATCGTTTGATAATTTCTTTCATATCATATTGATCGGCGCGAGATCTTGGTAAAATCCCATAAATATCTTCTGGATTATCTTTAGGTTTTTTAGCATCTATACGATTATAACCAGCTTTATCATAATCGCCAATTTTATCTACAATTCGCTTAATTTTATCTAAAGCATCTTTATCGTCTGCAGCTTTATAGTCTGTAACGCCACTAATTTCGCAATGCGTAGTTGCGCCGCCAAGAGTTTCGTTATCTATACTTTCGCCAATTGCAGCTTTTACTAAATAACTACCAGCAAGAAATATACTTCCGGTTTTGTCTACAATTAAAGCTTCATCACTCATAATAGGTAAGTAAGCGCCACCAGCAACACAACTTCCCATAACAGCAGCAATTTGTGTAATTCCCATACTACTCATTACCGCGTTGTTTCTAAAGATGCGTCCAAAATGTTCTTTATCTGGGAAAATTTCGTCTTGCATTGGTAAATAAACACCAGCAGAATCTACAAGGTAGATAATTGGTAATCGGTTTTCTATAGCAATTTCTTGCGCACGTAAGTTTTTCTTTCCTGTAATCGGGAACCATGCACCAGCTTTAACTGTAGCATCGTTAGCAACAACAATACATTGTTTACCACTTATGTAACCTATTTTTACAACAACGCCACCAGAAGGACAACCACCATGTTCTTCGTACATGTCTTCTCCTGCAAATGCTCCAATTTCAATAGATTTTCTTTTACTATCTAAAAGATAATCAATACGTTCTCTTGCTGTAAGTTTACCTTTTTCATGATGTTTAGCAATACGCTTTTCTCCGCCACCAAGCTTTACTTTAGCTAATTTTTTCTTTAGTTCTGAGACTAATAATTTATTGTGATCTTCGTTTTTATTGAAGTTTAAATCCATAGAATGTCATTTTTTCACGAATTTACAAAAAGTAAATGCTTTTTAATACAAAAAATGTAATACGTTAATTAATTCATAAAATGTTACCATTGTAAATATATTCCTTGGAATATAAATTTATATTTCCTAATTTTGTATTAACAAACAAAAAGATATTTACAATGAAAAAAATAATAGCTTTTGCAGGAAGTGATAGTAAAACATCTATTAATAAGCAATTAGTAACATATGCTTCTAATCTAATCAATGGTTTTGAGGTTGAAATTTTAGACCTTAATGACTATCCATTACCAACATATAGTGTAAATATTGAAAAGGATTCTGGTTTTCCTGAAAACGCGAAGTTGTTTTTAGAAAAGTTAAAGACTGCAGATGCTTTTATAATTTCTCTTGCAGAGCATAATAACGCTTATACAGCAGTTTTTAAGAGTTTAATGGATTGGTTATCTAGAATAGAGTTAAATTTCTTTTTTAACAAACCTTTACTTTTAATGAGTACTTCACCAGGAGCAAGAGCTGCAATTTCGTCTTTTAGTATGGGTGAAGAAAGGTTTCCAAGACATTCAGCAGAGATTGTTTCAACATTTAATTTACCATCTTTCAATGATAATTTTAAAGATGAAAAAATTATTGATCATGCATTAAATGAAGAATTAAAGCAGGCGGTAGATAAATTAACATCAGTTTTAAATAAATAATATTATGTCAAGTTTTTCAGAAGCTATAAATTCATCTTTTAAAGATAATAGAGTTAAGGCTATGCTTAATATTCTATATACTGCAAATTGGATTTCTAGTCATCAAAATGAATTTTTTAAGCAGTTTGGGTTGTCTCCACAACAATATAATATTTTAAGAATTTTAAGAGGCGCTAAAGAACCAATTAAGGTACAAACTATTAAAGAACGTATGGTAGAACGTGCACCTAACTTAACACGACTTACCGATAAATTATGTGATAAAAATTTAATAGAACGCATTCCTTTTGAAGGTGATAGACGTGTTGTTTTGATTGGTATTACTAAACAAGGATTAGAATTATTAGAAAAAATAGATCCGCAAAGTCCACAATTAAATTTATTAAAAAATTTAAACGAAGAAGAAGCTAACCAACTTAGTGACTTATTAGATAAAATGAGGAATTAATATTGGGAAAATATTGCTAAAAGAAAAGAAAAAAATGAAAACAATTGTACACAAAGCAGAAGATCGTGGATATGCAAACCACGGATGGTTACAAGCTAATCATAGTTTTAGTTTTGCTAATTTTTTTAACCCAGAAAAAGTTCAATTTGGAGCTTTAAGAGTCTTAAATGACGACATTATAGCTCCAAGTATGGGATTTAGTACGCATCCACATGATAATATGGAAATTATTACAATTCCTTTAAAAGGAACTTTAAAACATAAAGATTCTATGGGTAACACATGGGAAATGGTAGAAGCAGGAGAAGTACAAGTAATGAGCGCTGGAAGTGGCGTACAACATTCTGAAATGAATGCAAAAACAGACGAGTATTTAAATTTATTTCAAATTTGGATATTTCCTGATAAAAAAAATGTAAATCCACGTTATGATCAAAAACATTTTAATGCAGAAGATAGGCAAGGTAAATTACAAACCTTAGTATCTTCTATAGATAATAATGATGAAGGTTTAAAAATTCATCAAAATGCCAAATTATCAAGAATTGATTTGTCAAAAGATGAGTCTCTTACTTATAATTTGATAAGTGAAAATCATGGTGTTTACATTATGACCATTTCTGGAAGTTTTTCAGTAGAAAATAATGAATTAGAAACCAGAGATGCAATAGGTGTTTATGAAACTAAAGATTTTTCCTTAAAGACTAAGGAAGACACTCAGCTTCTGTTCATAGAAGTACCGATGAGCTAATACATTTTTAAAGTATAATTTATAAAAAAAGCACTCTAAAAAGAGTGCTTTTTTTATTTAATGTTTTCTAATTAGAATAATGATTCCCGCAAGAATAATTCCTGTACCAGCCATAGCAGCTCCAACCCAATCTGCAGAGGTATAACCGTAACCCATTGCAATTGGTAGTCCTGCAAAATACGCACCAGATGCATTACCAATATTAAATGCACTTTGATTTAAAGAAGAGCCTAAGGTTTCAGAGCCTTTTGATGCTTTTATTATCAATAATTGTATAGGTGTTGAAATTGAAAAAGCTACAACACCGATAATAAAAGTCATTACTAAAACCATTATTTTATCATGTGCCGCATACGTATTGATAATTAAACAAATAACCATTAAAATTAAGACAATAGTAACAGCATAAAGGGATGAGAATTTTTCAGCTAATTTTGCACCAACAAAATTACCTATAACCATACCTAAACCTGCCAATATCATTGCATATGTAACAATATCTTCTGTGTGATGAGCAACTTCAGTAATTAACGGAGCAATGTAACTATACCAAGCAAAGAATCCGCCAGTTCCAATAGTTGTTAAAAGAACGATTAACCAAAGTTCGGCACGTTTAAAGATTTTAAATTCTTCTAAAAAGCTTTTATCAGAAGAATTTTTTAAAAGTGGCATCCAAAATTTAACACCTAAAACAGCCATAACACCAACCAAACCAACAAGCAAGAAAGACACATTCCAAGAGAAATTTTTACCTAAATAAGTACCTAGTGGTACGCCTAATAGATTGGCAAATGTTAGTCCGCTAAACATTATAGCTATGCCTTGTGCTTCTTTACCAGGTTTAGATAATTTACCAGCAACAACAGCACCAATACCAAAAAAAGCACCATGTGGTAAACCAGATAAAAAACGTAATATAATGAAAGAATTATAGCCAGTTGCAAAAGCAGATAAGGTGTTAAACACCGTAAACCAAACCATTAAACCCAAAAGCATTTTGTTTGACGGAAATTTGCTTCCAAAAGCTGTTATAGTTGGAGCACCAACAACAACACCTAATGCATAAGCAGATATAAAATGACCTGCAATAGGAATACTTACATTAAAAGCAGTTGCTACATCTGGTAGAATTCCCATAATAACAAATTCAGTAAGTCCAATTCCAAATCCGCCAATTGCTAAAGATAGTAAGGCTTTATTCATATAAAGAGGTAGTTTAAGGATAAAACAAGTTACAAATGTAATTTGTACAATTAACTTTAGAATCCTTAATTTTTATAATAATATGTTAATTGAAAACTCTTTAAAATAACCCCTAAAAAATTACTAAATAAAGAAAAAAAGAGAATCACTTTAATTAATTTATAATAGATAAATTGGTAACTCTTGTAATTAAATTTGTGTGTTAGAATTGTAAAAAAGCACTTAAATTATCTGCTTTTTTTACAAAATAAACGATATTTGTTTTTACTAAACTATAAAAGGATTTAAAATGGCAATTAATAAAAATACAGTCTTAGCATGGGCAACAACAATAATGATAATAGTAGGATTAGCGCTAATAGCACTTGGTGCTTTTAGGTATGATGATGTTGCTGGTTGGGGATTTGCTTCTGTAGGAATTGGTTTTTTTGCAATCGCATGGGTATTTAACGCACTTAAAGGTCGCGTATAATTGTAATAAATAATAAAAAATAAGATATAAAATATGTCAGACGATAAAAAAGTAATATTCTCAATGTCTGGTGTTACCAAAACGTTTCAAAGCGCTAATACACCAGTACTTAAAAATATATATTTAAGCTTCTTTTACGGAGCAAAAATTGGTATTCTTGGACTTAACGGTTCGGGTAAATCTACCTTGTTAAAAATCATAGCAGGTGTAGATAAAAACTATCAAGGTGATGTTGTGTTCTCTCCAGGTTATTCTGTTGGTTATTTAGAACAAGAACCACAATTAGACGAAGAAAAAACAGTATTAGAAGTTGTTAAAGAAGGTGCTGCAGAAACAGTTGCAATTCTTGATGAATACAACAAAATTAACGATATGTTTGGTTTAGAAGAAGTCTATAGTGATCCAGATAAAATGGAAAAGCTAATGAACCGTCAAGCTGAACTTCAAGATCAAATCGATGCTTCTAATGCTTGGGAATTAGACACTAAATTAGAAATCGCTATGGATGCACTACGTACTCCTGAAGGCGATAAAAAAATAGGTGTTTTATCTGGTGGAGAAAGACGTCGTGTGGCACTTTGTAGATTATTATTAAAAGAACCAGACGTGTTATTGTTAGATGAGCCAACTAACCACTTGGATGCAGAATCTGTACATTGGTTGGAGCATCACTTAGCACAATATAAAGGAACTGTAATTGCAGTAACGCACGACCGTTATTTCTTAGATAACATTGCTGGTTGGATTTTAGAATTAGATAGAGGAGAAGGTATCCCGTGGAAAGGAAACTATTCGTCTTGGTTAGATCAAAAATCTAAACGAATGGCTCAAGAAGGTAAAGCAGCTTCTAAGCGTCAAAAAACATTAGAACGAGAGTTAGAATGGGTTAGACAAGGTGCTAAAGGAAGACAAACAAAGCAAAAAGCACGTTTGAAGAATTATGACAAGTTAATGAGTCAAGATCAAAAACAATTAGACGAAAAACTTGAAATCTATATTCCTAACGGACCACGTTTAGGAACAAACGTTATTGAAGCTAGCGGAGTAAGTAAAGCTTACGGAGATAAATTATTATACGAAGACTTAAACTTTAATTTACCACAAGCAGGTATTGTTGGTGTTATTGGTCCTAACGGAGCTGGTAAAACCACAATTTTTAGAATGATTATGGGTGAAGAAACACCAGATAAAGGCGAATTTAAAGTTGGTGAAACAGCAAAGATTGCTTACGTAGACCAAAGCCATTCTAATATAGATCCTGAAAAAACAATTTGGCAAAACTTTAGTGACGAGCAGGAATTGGTCATGATGGGAGGAAGAGAAGTAAACTCTCGTGCGTATTTAAGCCGATTCAATTTTTCTGGTAGCGAGCAAAACAAAAAGGTAAAATTATTGTCTGGTGGAGAACGTAACAGACTTCATTTAGCAATGACGCTAAAAGAAGAAGGAAACGTATTACTATTGGATGAGCCAACAAACGATTTAGATGTAAACACATTAAGAGCGCTTGAAGAAGGTTTAGAAAACTTTGCAGGTTGTGCAGTGGTAATTAGTCACGACCGTTGGTTTTTAGACCGTATTTGTACGCATATTTTAGCTTTTGAAGGCGATAGTCAAGTATACTTCTTCGAAGGTGGATTTAGTGATTATGAAGAAAATAAGAAAAAACGTCTTGGTGGCGATTTAATGCCAAAACGAATTAAGTATAAAAAACTAGTAAGATAGTTTAAAAAAGCCTTCCAAACTGGAAGGCTTTTTTATGAATTAAACTTTATTCTTTAACGTTTTAATTTCTTTCTTCAATTTAAAAATTTTGTAAATACTGATTATTAGTAAACAAAATACTATTAGTAAAGAATAAGACAATATGTCCGCTAGCTTTTCTAACCAAGTTACATCAGTAGTTTCTTGAAATAAAAGAAAAATAGTTAAAATCATTTGAGCATTCATTTTAATAGTTGAGGATATAAATATAATATTTTTCTCTAAATTTCATTTTTGAGGAATTTTTAATTTTGCTAACTGCTAACTGCTAACTGCTAACTGCTAACTGCTAACTGCTAACTGCTAACTGCTAACTGCTAACTGCTAACTGCTAACTGTTTACTGATTTGGATACCATTCCAAAAGCTCTACATTAATATCAGGATTACCTTCATTTACAATAGATTTAAATTTTTCTACATCGCTCAAACCTTCAGTACCTCTAAAATGGTAAGGATAAACGGTTTTAGGTTTAAAATCTAATACAGCACTAGCTGCACTTTCAACAGGCATTGTGTAAGGTAAATTCATACAAACAAAAGCTTTATCAATGTTTTTAAGATTTCTCATTTCTGGGATATCTTCGGTATCACCAGAGATGTAAACACGTTCGTCTCCAAAGGTTAATACATAACCATTTCCTCTTCCTTTTTCATGAAATTTTAAAGCTTCTTCACGTAAATTATACATTGGTATAGCCTCAATATTAATGTCTTTAACAACTGCTGTTTGTCCATTATTTAACACTTTAAACATTGGTTTAAAGTCTTCAGGAAACTTATCTACTACAGCTTGTGGCGCTACTATTATTGTGCCATTAAGATTTAGTTCTTTTAAAGTATTAATACTTAAATGGTCGCCATGTATATCTGTAATTAAAACAATTGTAGGTTGTTTAAAATCAGCAAATGCTGCTTTGCCACCAGTTGGATCTACGTAAATAGTTTCGTCACCATAATTCATTACCATGGTTGCGTGTGTGATTGGTGTAAAATCTAAGCTAGCTTTTGTTTTTGTTTGTTCAATAACTTCAGTGTTAGTCATTTCAGAAGTCGTTTCTTGTTTCGTATTCTCTTTACAACTAGTCAATAAAACAGACATTGAAAGAGTAATAAATAGTAGTTTTTTCATTTTTTATGGTTTTCTTTTAAAGATAAGTATCAATCGATAGAAAAAATAATTTGTAACATTTTTATAACAAATAATACCAATATTATGAGCATTAAATATTTCTTCAACTAATATTTTTTAACGAAATTGCTTACAGAAAATTTGTCCAACCTTAAAATAAAGTATATATGTCTGATGATTTTGACTTATTAGAAACCAACTCTCAAGAAAAAAACGAAAAAGTAGACGTTAATTGGGGAAAAGCAATTGACACCATGAAGTCTAAACTAGCACAAGAAGACGATCCTGAAAGTCGTCATAAAATTCTTAACGCGACCTTAGATGATGTTGTTCACATGGCAGAAAAAGACCGTACAACACTTTTAGATGCAATTAAAGACTTAACCGATTATCAAGATGAAGTTGGTATACTTTTCGAGCGTTTTTCGTCTTTAAATGAAGACGAGCAAAAAGTTATAGACGATGCACAAAAAGCTTTAGAACGTGCTAAAATCGAACTAGAAGACGCACAAAACAAACCAGATACGTGGTGGAATAACCTTTGGGGAAGAAAAAGCAAAATCAAAAAAGCCGAAGATACTTTAAAAGAAGCCGAAAAAACACGTGCAGCTGCAGATAACAAAGCAAAAGCAATGTTCCAAGAGCGTATAGAAAGTGCAGATGTACAAACCTTATTAAGCGAACTGTCTTACAAATCTCAAGCTGCAATTACACGATTAAAAAACCGTGAGGTAGAAATTAAAGAAGTAGAGGATAAGTTACAAGATGCCATAGTAGAAGCATCTAAAAACCATACTAAAGCATTAGAGAAAAAAGCCGAAACCGAATCTAAATTAGAAGAGCAATACGCATTATTAAAACAAGCACGTCAAGCTTTAGAAGAAGTAGCGGACAAACAATCTACAGAATACTCAGAAGCGTTAGCTAAAGTCACAAAACTTGAGCAAAAAGTAGAAGAATTAGAAGGTCTTAAAAACGCTTACACAACTTTAGCTGCATCAAAAGATAGCTTTGTTCACAAGCATAATTTAACGATTAAAGTTTTAACGTCTTTACGCAGTAATTTACAGACGCATCGTGCAAAATTAAAGTCAGATACAGACGAGCGTTTAAAGTACTACGATGGTTACGTAGTAGCGCTTAAAGCACGTACAGACCAAGAGTTTGCGTCTATTTTAGAACATTTAGGAGTAAAAACAGACGAGCATATTGGTGAGACGTTAGCAGCAATGCACACAGCAAGTGCAAGAGCACGTCAAGAGATGATGGATAATATACCAGTTCACGAAAAAGTAATGCAAGGTGTTTACAGTAGTTACGCAGAAGCGTTACAAGAAATCCGCGCTAAAGACGTAGATATTCAAAAGAATTTTGCCGAGCGTTACGGAATCGATATGAAAGAAATTTTTGAAGACTATTACAAAGCAGATGCTAATCAACCTACTGAAGATAATTCTGGAGGCGTTGGTAATGGTGCTCCAAAACAAGACACCGAAGACGATTTATTAGGTTAAAATTGTCACTTCGAGTGATTTTGAGGAACGAGAAATTGTATCGAGAAGATGGGCGTTACCTACTTTTGCTTTTAATGGCAAAAGTAGGTCAGGCTTTCCGCTATATCTTTTTTGCGAATGGTCACTGAGCGTAGTCGAAGTGAAAGTAGCAAAAAAGGATGTCGCTTCAATCCTTAACGCATCACTTAGCCAAGTAAAAGTAAAACGTAAAAGTTAGTCAATATTTACAGTGTAAAATGGATAACTTCATTCAATTTATTAAAGACAACGGATTATCAATAATCATAGTTATTGTTGGTATTTTCATTATAAAAACAACAAGTTCAGACATTGGATTAATCATTGGTAGTGTTAATGTATTAGTCTTTGGCGGATTAACATTAAAGGCATTGATTCAATATTTAAAAAAATAAAAGCTAAAGCATAAAGCTAACAGCAAAAACATGTCAATACATCATATTACAACACCATTAGATTCGGCTATCTTAGATAGTAAAGCGCAATATGTATTTTATCATAAAAAAGTAGATTTTGCTCTTAAAGAATTGATTGTTGCAGTACAGCAAAACAACTTGTGTACACAGCAAGAAATTGTGTTTTTTAAGCAATATGCAGATTTGTTGTTGTATTCTATCGAGGCTATGCGTATTAAATACATGTACGATGAGGAAGATAACATGAAAGTTGATGTAACGGATTCTGGATTTCCTAATTATTTAGAGTTTAGATACCTATATAATGATTTATCATTACGTCATAATTACATTAATAAATTAAAAGATGTATCACAATTACAGGAAGAGTTTTTAGACCAATTATTAAGGGTAAAAGAACCAGTCAGACGTGATAAATTATTTCAAGCAGCGTCAATAGTTTATTATACCTCTGTAGAACAAAAATATATTTTCAACCGCTTTGTTCAAGGTAAAATCATAAAAGCACCAAAAGGTAGTCAAGCAGAATATATGACCAGTTGGAGTTTTTATGACGTGTCTTTAAATAGACCATTTATTTGTTACATGTATTTTGATTACGATGGTAAAGATCCTTTAAAAGACAAAGAAGATATCTACGAGGTTTTAAACAAAGTAGCAGATCGCCAAATGGATTTAGATACTATGGCTTATGGTATAGATAGACGTTTAAAACGTGTATTACCAAAACATATTAAGCGGTTAGATGTTGGTGCATTTCATAATGTGTTTGCAAAAGACGAAAACGAATTAACACATACTATTTTAGAAGCAATAGCAAAAAAAGAAGTGCCTTTAGAAGCTTACGCATTGTCTTTTAAAGTACATGAGGTTATGTCTGGAAGCACATTTCAAGAAGGCGGATTTTTTAATAAGCAAGTGTTACAAAATTGGAGTCCAGTTATCAAACAAAAATACGTCTTTGCGCCTCATAGAATCATACAGCTATTATACAACAAAAACCCTGAAATAATGAATAAACTGGCTAAACCGCCATTTCAAATTTCAGATTTAAAAATTGATAAGGTTTAGTTTGCAGTAAGCAGTATTCAGTAGGCAGTAAAAGATAACAAATTATGAGTTTTAAGTCATTATTAGCATATCAAAAAGGATTCGAACTAGCAATGGAAGTTTATGAGTTAAGCAAAACGTTTCCTAAATCAGAATTATTTGGCTTGACTTCTCAAATGGTTAGATCTAGTCGTTCAGTTTGTTCAAATATTGCTGAAGGTTATAGAAAAAGACAATATGAAAAGCATTTTAAAAGTAAAATGTCTGATACTGATAGCGAAAACTCTGAAACACAACTTTGGTTAGATTTTGCATTAGCATGTAATTATATTTCTGAAAAAGAAAGAACAGAATTACAATTTAAAAGTGAAGAAATAGGAAAATTTATTAATTATATGATGAATAATCCTAATAAATTTAGATAAAAACAAACTCATGTAGTTTAATAAAGTAGTAGCCTAAGACAGCAAACTGCTTACTGTAAACTGCATACTTAAATAAAAGATAATGGAACACAATTCCACATTTCCTATAAAAAAATCAGAACTAGATGTGTTACGTGATGAAGCGTCATCTTACTTAAAAAGTGTAAGTTGGGAGCAAGGCGCGCGTGCAAAAAACAGAGATAAAGATGCTAAAGACGAGTCTATTTTATTGTATCTGTCTCGTGCTAATAATGGTTCTTCGGTTTCTGTAACATCTGTTTCAAAAACCATATTAGCGCTAAAAAAACGTTTGTTGCCAGATAGTATTGCAATTCCAATTCATCTTAACCAGACGTTATATGCCGTTCAAGAAGGAATTACTTTAGGTACGTGGATAAAAGATAGCTATTATGATGCATCGGGTTTATCAAGTTTAAACGAGCGTAAATCGGCATTAGACAGTAGCGGAAAACGCGAATACGAAAGCAAAATGCAAACCGCAACAGCGTTTATGTTATTTGCAACGTCTTATTATATTCTGCATCAAATAAAACCTTATGCGTCAGACGATTTAAGTGTGATGAAACAGAAGTTTGCAGGTATTCCAGAAGTGTCTTTACTATCACCTTTAAAAGGGATTTCGTGTACGTTATTTTACTATGACAAGTATTTAGCGCATCCAGATATAATCAAATCTGATAAAGATGTAGCCGATTTTACAGCGGTCTTTTTTGAAGCTGTAATTGACGAAATTAATTTAAGAAGAAGCAGTTTAGAATACACCGAAACTATTGTAGATAGAACATACAAACTAGAAAACAGTGATTTTGCAATTTCTGGTTGGGAAAACACGTTTCAAGGTACTGCTAAAAGTGTCGAGTTTAATAAAATTAAATTCGAGCAAATTGTAGGTAACAGAGATGCTAAACACTTTGCACGTCGTTTAACGGAAAGAATGTTAAGCTACGATTTTCAAGCACAGAAAAATCCGTTTCAAGAATTAGGCGGATTCATGCCAGTCTTTATGGGTTACGGTATTCCTGGAACAGGAAAAAGTATGCTTATCGCTGCTATAGCAACGCGTTTAAAAGAACATTGTGATAATTTAGATATTCCGTTTTTGTTTCATCCAATGCCAGATACGTTAATTAGTACGTTTCAAGGTGGATCTGCAGAAAAAATGGTTGATTGGATGAAACCTTTACAAGATCCAACAAAATTAATTTTTGCACCAATTGATGATGCCGAAAATAACTTACAAGAGCGTACAGCACAAGGTGTTTCGGCTGGTGTAAAAGAAGTTATTGGTGTCTTTTTACGTTATACAGAAGGTGCTTATGCGGTTAATTATGGTAACAGTTCTATAGGTTTGTTTACCAACTTACCAGAAATGCTGGATAAAGCAGTAATCTCTCGTGTGCAAGGACGTTTTAAAATTGACGGAGCACGTACAGAACACGACTTTTTAGATCAAGATCACTTATGGTGGCGTAAATTTGAAAAGACAATGCCAGACTTTGTAAACATGCAAAACCCTGCAAATTATAACTATTTACAAGATCAAGGTTTGGCTAAAAATATGGGTGAAATTTTAAACGTGTCTAACAAACCAACAGAACAACGTGTTTTAGAAGCTTATGATATTGCCGAAAAGCAACACAAAACAACAGATCATTTGTTTTATGCAACGTTGTATAAAGAAATACAGAAGATATTTCCGTTCTTCTCTTCTAGAGATGTTAGGAATATACAGAGCGCAATTTCATTACGTTTAACCGATTTTGATTTAGAAGAAAGCTGGTTTGAAAATCCAGAGATTTATTTCAAAAAAGATTACGATACCAAGTTTGCGATGCTTCAAGAATTAATGAAAGCCAATATGAAAGGTTTAGATTTTTCTGAAATTAGACGACAAGAAGTTGTACGTTATTTAGATAATGTTGCGACTATTGCAGATACCGATTTTAAACGTCAAGTAGAAGGTAGAGTTAATCAATTAAATATTGAAATGGAAGCAAGAAAACAGTTTGATAAATCTTAATTAATCATGGAAACAGCTAACATTGAAACAACAGAGCAAAGTGTAACTAATTACAGTATTCAAGACTATATGTCTATTGGATATTTGTTTTTATTAGTTTTAGGTGTAGCCAATCAAGCCATATTTTATGGTTTGTTAGGTGTAAATATTTTTGAATATACTTCGGTTTTAGATGTGTTATTAAGTCCGTTGGCTGTGATAAGTTCGCATTGGCTTATGCCAGTAGTATTAGCAGTACTTATACCATTAATGATAGGATACTTTAAACTTTTAAATTGGTATTATACAAAGCTTTCAAAAAAGGAAAAGTACCAATCAGGAAAAAAGAAAGAAAAAATAGATAAAATATTAAAGAGTTTTAATAGAAAACACGCAGTTATTCCATTTATTTTATTGATGCTAATTTGTATGTTTTTAGGTTTTGGTTTAGGAGGTGGATTTAAAAGAAAGGAAAAATTAGAAAGCCAAGATTACCAATACACGCATCAAATTGTGTATGAAGATGGAGAAGCTAAAGAAGTGAAAATTTTAGGTAAAAATAGCTTGTATGTTTTTTATGCTACAAAAGATAATAATGAGGTACAGATTTCACCAGTAGAAGGAAATATAAAAACTATAAAAAAACTACCATCAAAAGATAAAGAAGAGTAATTTGAAAATTTTTGATTCAGATTAAAATGCAAAAACTAAAACAAGCCAATTTATATAGAAGTGAATTAATTCCCGTTAGCGGAAAGTTAGTAGAGCGTTATAATAAATGCTTAGTTAAGCTTGGTTTTACGCCAACAAAATTAACTTCATTTTTTATTGATGGCGTTGGTTACAGTCCAGAAATAGCTGAAGAAAAAGGCTCTACTATGTATCTAAATAACGGAGAAGCTAATCCGCATGCCATCATCATTTCGCCTTTACAAAAGGGTAAACCTGTATATTCTCCATTTCATAGTTTTGATAAAGAAATGATGCAGCAAGTATTTAGAATTCACGGTGATAAAATAAATGATATTACTCGCGATAGTGCCATTTGCTTAGACTTTGATCAAAATATAGATGCGTTTTATGAGCCATTAGATGTTTTAAAATATGATAAAGTAAGTATCAACTTTCATCTAATAGATAATTTAAATAAAGCTCAAAAAGAACAAGAGCGACTTATTGAAATTTTTAAAAAAGGCAATAATTTTATAGATGAAAGTATTCATGAGCAATTGTTAGAATCTGCTAAAACATATGGAGACTTACGTCATAGAGATTTAAGTTTACACAGTCTTCAGCATCAGTCAGAATCTTTTTACACCAAAGCTTTTGGTGGTGTTTATGTACTAAGAGATTTTATATCTCCAATCGTGGTTTTTGAAGATTTAAAATGGTATAAAGAAGCTATAAAAGATACTATACACGATGTGTTGATTTATCATATTAATCAACCAGAGTTAATGGAAAAATTGCGAGATCATATTATTGTAGAATATGATTTAGAAGCTGCGTTAAATACAGATCGATACCAACGTATTAAAAAAATGGAATTTGCAATGTCTTTAAAAGCGACACAACATCCAATACAGCAAATACTTAATGATAATGTACTTTTTAAAAGTTATTTAAATAAATTGGATATTGATACAAGAAAAAAGATTATGGGTGTAGAATTGTATCTTGAAAAGCTTGAAGTAAGTAATCAATACAAAATACATGATTTAGTAGATATAGGTATTTTTAATGCATTACATACACCACATTCGTCATTACATGTTTCTCAACAAGATTTAATATGGAAGTTGTTAATCAATATTTCACCAAGAGATGTTTTATTTTTGTTTTGGTATGATAAAGACGAATTTTACAAACAATATGCTACTTGGGATGAATCTTTTCAAGATTGGGTTGTAGAAACTATATTAAAAAATATATAAAAAAAACAGGTCTAAACGACCTGTTTTTTTGTTTCATTAAGATTATTAATCTATTTTTTTATAAACTTTTCTAAAGATTTTAAACTGTTAGAGTTAATCTCTAAAAAGTACATTCCTTGTGATAAATTTGTAATATTTATTTGATAATTAAGCGTATTATTTTCAAGAGATATTGTACTTATTAATCTTCCATTTATATCGTAAATGGTTAATTTTTCAATATTTGTGTTAGACGAAATATTTAAAATGTTTAACGCAGGATTTGGATAAACTTTATAGTTTTTAATCTCAAACTCTTCATTAGATAGAGCAGCTGCAGGAGCAAAGCTATATATTCCATCAATACCAGTAAAGTCTCCGGTTAAGGTTACTCCGCCATTATAACTACCAATAGTAGCCATAACGTTTTCAACAGTGCCAGAAGTACTTTCTCTATTAATAACTAAGTCGTTTCTTGTATATGTGCCAGCAACAGCAGTTTCCCAACCAGCAACTTCAGCTTCGGTAAAATAAAAGGTCATAGTATTATTTCCAGATTGAGTAGCTTGAGTAGCAGTAACTTCAAACTGCTTATCCATAGCTAGTAAAGGAGCTACACTACCATTAATTGGTTGTCCAGCAGTTCCATCTCTATAAACACTTACATTAACACAGTTGTAATTAAAATTATCATTGTTTTCTAAACTAGCAATAATGTTACCATTACTAGAGTCGTAAGCATAAACTAACCCAGAACTAGCTAAAGGTACAATTGCATTTGTTGTTCCGTTATTAACACTAGTTTGTATGTTTGCATTACCTTGACTGGTTACAGTAAAATTATCAATAGCTAAACCATAAGCCCAATTTCCTAAATCATTATATAAGAAAGAAATTAATACGTTAGATTGTCCAGCATAAGCAGAAAGGTCTACATCTACATTGGTCCATTCTGAATACGAAATAAGTTCTGGTCCTACATTTTGCCAAGTTAAACCATTATCTGTAGATGCTTGTATAAAACTATCTGAAGCATATTGATCATTACTATCTGTATAAATAATATCAAAATTTAAATTAGCTGTACTGTAAGCAGAAAAATCAAATGGAGTAGTGTACATTAAGCGTTCTTGATTCATGTTACAATTACAAGCATCATCATTAACATAAGCAAAGTTAGTTGAGTTACCAACTGTACTCCAAGAGCTAGATGAAGATGATGCAGCATCACCTATTGAGAAAGTAGGAAAACCATTTCCTGTAACAGTCCAATTAGTTAATCCAGATTCAAAATCATCCGAAGCTAAAGTTACATTACTACCTATTGAAGGAGCATAATCATCGTCAATTATAGTAAAAGTTTTTGTATCTATAGTACCTAATTGAGCGTCACCACCATTTGCATTTAAAGATAGGTTTAAAGAAAAGGTTTCATCTCCTTCAATAAAAGCATCATTATATACTCTAACAGTAAAAGTTTGGTCAGTATCATCTCCTGCTAAAAATGTTATAGGATTAGGTGTTATAACTTCAAAATCTTCAAGGTTTGTAGCCGTTTCATTAATGATATTAACCGTAACATCTGCATTGTTAGATGCAGGCATAGCAATTCTTAAATTAAAATCTATATCTTGATAATCGCAACCAGTAGCTTCATTTACAGTAGAAGTAGCACTAGAAAAAGTTACGTAAGGTGCTTCAGGGTTAGGGTCATCAACTCCACAGTTAGGCATATTAGCACCTATTGCAGCAATTAAATTATCACTTCTTCCGTAAGCACCATTTGGGCAACCGCCAGTATTATGGATTGCAACCACTAAATGATCAGAATAGCGTATTACTGGAGACCCAGAACTACCACCTTCTGTATCACATTGATATTCTACACGATTAGGAAAATCTCCTTGGTTTGTAATCATAGCAAATCCGTTTGCATCGCCACCAACATCTGTATTTACAGCTATTTCTTTTCTTCTTCCTGCTGGATGTTGAGGTATATAAATTCTTTCTCCTACAGGTGCTATTGTAGATGATAAACTTAAGTATCCATAAGTAGAAGTTGGGTTAACAGGTAGCATAACAAGCGTAAAGTCTAAATTTGCATCTGTTTGGATAAAAGTAGAAGATGTAGCTACTAGGTCTTGTAAAGCAAAAGTTGTTTCGGCACAATCAGCATATTTATAATTAAATAAAAATTCTGTATTTAATGCGTCAGTTGAGTTTTCGATACAATGGTTATTGGTCATTAAGTTTCCGTCACAACCTAATAACCAACCTGTACATAATCCACTACCACCAATAAGTAATCTACACACAGCTTCAGATTTTCTACCCATTTCTGTACCATCGTAGCAAACAATAGCTTCTTTATCATCAAAACCACATACAGTTTCTGTGTCTTGAGGTGTCAAAATTTCAAAAGCACTACTTATTTTATCAACACTATACCCATAGGCTACAGTATCAATATCAAATCCGTAATGGTTATTATTTCCGTTTTGACTGTATAATTCAACAATTATATGATCGCTCCATATAGTTGTAGACCAAAAAGTATCAATCATTTGGTCTTCATTACCAATTAATTTACCTTGGTTGTAATAGAAAAACTCTTCAGAAGTTTTTGGGCTATATACCTTTACATAATCTCCAGAGTTTAAATCAAAATTCTTAAAATGTACTTTTACATAGCCAGAACCAGTAGATCTAAATTCTTTCTGAAAAACTATACCTGTTTGATTATTAGAGTAATATGGGTTTGAGGATATGTCTACACTATATTCATCCCCAATTTTTAAACGACCACTATTGTCTTGAGCAATTATTATATTAAAACAAAAAAGAAATAAAAAGAGAAGTTTTAGTTTCATTAGTTAATTAGTTAAGGGTTACAAAGTTGTAAATATATACGAAAAAAATTAATTATGGTTTATATAATTAACTAATTAAAAGAATATATCTCAAAAAAAATACTTGTTTACCTGTAACTATTGCTATAAATTTACTACAAATAAATAAAAAGGAATGACACTAGAACTTATCATATTTGTAGCCTCAATTTTATTCGGAATTTTATTGTATTGGAGAGAATCTAAAAGCAATAAAGTCTATCGATTTTTTAATAAACTAATGTATTCTAAAGAGTTACAAATGAAATCTGATAGTAAAAAAGGATTCATTTTTCAACAAAATTTTCTGCTTAGGTTAGTTTATATAACCGTTTTGTTTTTAGTAGCAATAGTAGTTGTTCAATTTATTTTACCAATTTCAGCTTCATTAGTACAATGGTTTGTGTCTGCAATTGTAGGTACATTAATTGGTACATATCTAGCTAATTTTATACTTAAATCTAGCGATGTTATTGGTGAAAAGAGTGAATCTTTTGAAGACGTTTTAAACGAAAGTATAAACAAAGGAAAAGAGTTTATAGACGACTTAAAAACCAAAGACACTAAAGTTGTAGAAGAAGCTAAAAAAGAAATAAAAGAAGAACCTAAAAAAGAAGAAAAAAGTGCACGCCAACGTCTTAAAGACAAAGGATTAATGTAATTGCTTTAAGTTTTTTTTAAATTAGAATACAATATTTATGATAAAAAATTACTGGAATAAAGGCAGAAAACAAAAAACAATAGTCATAACAATAAGCTTGGTAGTAGTAGGTCTTTTATTCTTTTTAAGAGACGATTATCAACCTGCATTATTATTTTTTAGAAAATACATCTTCATAATAATATTAAGTGCAATTGTTTTATTTTTTGGGTTAAAAAAATTCCGAAACTCACCATCAACAGGAACACGTTTAGGTATTCTAGGTATTTTGGTAGCTTTTTTTGGATTGCTTTACGTGTTAGGTTGGCACTTAAAACTTTATGATTATATGAAAACGTATAATGTTTTTAATAATTTAAATAGAGTTGAAATTAATGAGTTGCCTCTTACACAAAACGAACGTATACAACCATTACGTAACATTTTTTCTATGGCTAATGAAAGTGTTGGCGAAACCAAAGATGTATCCTTACCGCATTTAGTTAGAGTAGATGGCGAAAATAAATGGACTATGGCAATTCAGCCAACCGAAAAGTACGTATGGCAAGGCATAAGTGATAATACAGAAGAAGTGTTTGCAGTACCAAGCACAACTCCATTTCCTCGTTTTTCTAATGAAAACCGAATTCCAGTAACATTCTCAATAGGAGAATCTTTAAAATTTAGTCGCAACACATACAACGCTGTAGTACAACGTTTTAATCCTTGGATGTTATTTAATTACGAACCAAGTGATACGTATTACATGAAAGATGATAGTGGACATTGGGTAGAAGTAGTTAGCTTGATTAAATGGAAAGGATTTTTCTTCCCGTATCCAACCTTTGGTGGCGTTATGATTATTGAAAACGGAGAACATGATTTTAATGATTATTTAGAGCGTGTATTTATAGGAAAAGGAACTTTTGTAGCTCCAGATCAAATGAAAAACTATCCATTTTTAACACGTCAAAATACACTTGCCGAAAGAGTATCGCGTTTACAAGCAGAATCTTTAAAATTTCTTGGTGGATTTAGTGATCCTTTACCATGGAATATGGAAACTGCTGTAAAAATTCCTGTTTTACCAGATGATCAAAACCAGCAACCATTTGTTACCGATTTTGATTTTTCTGAAAGTAATAAAGATGCGTATAGTGGATTATATCATTGGTTTGGTTTAGAGCCAGTAGGCGATGAGCGTACTAGTTTAACGTACAGTGTTTTTGTGCCTGCAGACGGAACAGAAAAACTATTTTATTACGATCATGCTAGTAAAAAACAAGGTTATGCAGGTGTTTCTGCAATGCCTTTAAAAGTGATAGAATCTAGAAAAGAATACGATTGGTCTGTAAATAAACCAGTAGAGTTTAGACCATATATAAAAGAAATAGCTGGTAAAAAACGTATGTTTTTTCTAGGTACTATTTCTTCAATTAAAAAGGATAATGCGCAGTTTGATGGTTCTGCAACACCAGATTTAGCATTAATTGATAGCGAATATCGTGATGTAGTTTGGATTGATGCAAAACATCCTAGTCAATGGAATAAAATAGTTTATGATCAGTTAAATGAAGCTTGGCGTGCTAGTGAAGGTATTGGTAACTTTTTTCAAGAAGATAATACTATGTTAGATGCTATAAGTGGCATGGAAGACAAAGTAATTGAAATAGATTCCACATTAACTAATTCTACAAACAAAGATTTAACTGTTGAAGAATTAAAAGCACAAATTGATTCAATTAAAAATGCTAGAAAACAAAGTGAAGTAGAACGTTTACAACGCGAACTAGATTCATTAAAAGCTTTAGAAAACTAACTAAATTGTTTAAAAATATCGTTTACAACGGTTTCAATTTTTAGGTTTTTTTGTTCTTTTTCTAAGATTTTAGCTGGTACCATTCGCTCTTTACAATCTTTGATCGCACAACGCTCGCAAGTAACACCAACATTAAAGGTTTCAATTTTTTTGTCCTCTAAAAAGTTAAGCTTTCTTTTTAATTGTTGGTTAATTAATAATCCTATACTAACGCTTCTATATTGGTCGGTTTTAAACGGATCTTTTGTTGCAGAAGACAATACTAAATACGATTGGTTACTATCTGGATAATTAGAGATTTGTAAATTAAACACATGTTTATCGTTTGTATTTACAATGTCTTTTAACACCTTTAAAGACATCCAACGTCTGCAATAATGCTCGTTTGTTTCGTTAGCATGAGGCGAATGTTGATGTGATAAATGCAGCTCTTTGGTTAAGTAAAAGTTTGGACTATTTTTTTTATGAATAAAACGTAAGAAAAATAAATTCTGAATATTAAAATCTTTAGGCAAAATATTGGTTAAACGCTGGTAAAAAGATTCTGGAGAAGCGTTAAACGATTGTGCAATTTGCACAAATTGCTTATCGTCAAAGGTTTTTTTCTTAAATAGTTTGTCAACTTGATTGGTAAGTAATTCCTGAGGTAAAATTAACGAACCAGCAAAATAAGACGCGTAAAAATTATTTAATACTTGATCAAAATTTTCGAATTTAATCCAGGAAAATGTATATAATCGTTCTTTATAATTCAAATAATTATACGCAATTTCTTTAGCATAAATAAACGTACGTTGGGCTTCATCAATATGATTAGCCACTAACAACGTTTTTGTTTTAGGAATAAAAATAGATCTTAAACTATCTAATTCTTTATAATTTTCTAATTCTTTATTATTAATAGTGTAGCCATATTCTTCAACTAAAATTTCTTCTAATTCTAAAGACGAAATATTAGCTTTTAAATCTAATTGATAAGCTTCTGCAAACTTAATTACGCTTTGTTCCAAAGCTTCAAAATAGTTATTATTTGCTTCTTGAAAAGATCTTACAGAAGCCAAATAAAAACTTTCTTTACTAAAGCTGTAATGCTGCGCTATTTCTATAATTGTACTTATAAAAGCATTAACTTTTGCTGGAGCATTGGCAATAATTTCTATTAAGTTGCTTTCTTTTATTCCAAATAAATCTAACGGAATTTCCTTTAAAATCTTTGACTTTAAGATGTCACCAATAGGCGCCAAATTTTTATCCAATTTTAAGGATACAAATTGATCGTAAGGCACATCTAATTTTTCAGATAATATTGCAATTTTATCAGGTTTAGGATATTTTTTTCCTTTTTCAATTTCGTTTAAATACGATTTTGATAACCCAGATAATTTAGATAATCCAAATAAGGATAAATTTCTGTCAGTTCTTATCTGCTTTAGCTTTAAGCCAAAAATTAACTTAATATAATCTTCTTCCATAATAGCAAATATAATCAATTTTGCGAATATTATTTTTTAGCGAATAAATAAAAACAGCGAACGTTCGCTTGTTTTTTTCAAAAGTTTGTTTTAATATTGCTTTATAAATACAAAACGTCATGGAATACAGCACATTAAAATTACCAACAGTACAATTTTCTAAAGCGGTAAAACAGTATTACCCAGAAATTTTAACCGATGAAGCTTTAGAGTTTCTTTCTGCTTTACACGAAAAGTTTAATTCTAATAGATTACAATTATTATCAAGACGTGTAGAGCAACAAAAGGTGTTTGATCAAGGTAAATTTCCAGAATTTCCTAGAGAGACAAAAGCCATTAGAGAAGGTGATTGGACAGCAAATGCAATTCCGGAAGATTTACAAGATAGACGTGTAGAAATTACTGGTCCAGTAGATAGAAAGATGATTATTAATGCATTAAACTCTGGTGCAAAAACCTTTATGGCAGATTTAGAAGATAGTAACGCGCCAAGTTGGAAAAACTCTATCGAAGGTCAGCAAAACTTATTAGATGCTAATAATAAGACTATTATTTTACACGATAGCAAACGCGATAAAACCTATAAATTAAACGATAAAACAGCAGTATTATTAGTGCGTCCAAGAGGCTTGCATTTAAACGAAAGACATTTATTATTCAATACAGAAGAAGCGTCTGGAAGTTTAGTAGATTTTGGGTTGTATGTGTTTCATAACACCAAAACCATGCTAGAACATGGTACTGCGCCATATTTTTATTTACCAAAATTAGAACATTACCTAGAAGCACGATGGTGGAACGAGGTATTTACCTTTGCCGAAAACTATTTAAATGTTCCTGTTGGCACATTTAAAGCAACGGTTTTAATCGAAACTATTACGGCTAGTTTTCAATTAGATGAAATTATTTACGAATTAAAAGATCATATTGTCGGACTTAATTGCGGACGTTGGGATTACATCTTTTCATATATTAAAAAGTTTAGAAATCACCCAAATTTTGTTGTACCAAATCGCGATCAAGTAACAATGACGTCGCCATTTATGGACGCCTATTCAAAATTAGTAATCCAAAGATGTCATAAAAGAGGCATTTTAGCAATTGGCGGAATGGCGGCACAAATTCCTATAAAAAATAACGAAACAGCTAATAAAGCAGCGTTAGAAAAAGTAAGAAAAGACAAAGAACGCGAAGTAATAAATGGTCACGATGGGACATGGGTAGCACATCCAGCATTGGTAGAAGTAGCAATGAATGAATTTGATAAGCACATGAAAACGCCAAATCAACTTCACGTAACAAGAGATGATATTACTATAACAGAAGAAGATTTAGTAGAAATCCCAAAAGGAACTGTTACCGAAGCAGGAATAAGAAAAAACATAAACGTCGGTATTCTTTATATCGAAGCATGGCTACGTGGTTTTGGCGCAGTTGCGCTATATAATTTAATGGAAGATGCAGCTACAGCAGAAATCTCGAGAACTCAAGTTTGGCAATGGTTAAAAAATAAAGTAACTCTTGAAGATGGACGTGTATTTAACAACCAATTATTTACTGATATTTTTGATGATGAAGTTGAAAAATTGATCACAGAAATAGGAGACGATGCTATTAAAAATACAAAATTTGAATTAGCGATATCGTTATTTAAATCTTTGGTAACTGCTACCGAATTTGAAGAGTTTTTAACATTACCAGCTTATAAATACTTATAAAAAAATGATCCTGCGATTGCGGCAACAATCAACAGGATCCAATTATTAATAATAAATAACTATTACAAAATTATGAAAAATTTATTTGATACTAATTACAATTCTGCTTTACAAACAATACAAGATTTAAAAGCAAAATTTGGTACAACTTGGGAAGCAATTTCGGCACAAAATGGCGCAAGAATGAGGTTTCAAAACCAATTTAAAACAGGTATAGATATAGCAAAATATACTGCAGCTATTATGCGAAAAGATATGGCAGAATATGATGCAGATGCTTCAAATTATACACAGTCTTTAGGTTGTTGGCATGGTTTTGTGGCACAACAAAAAATGATTGCTGTGAAAAAACATCACAATACAACAAATAAAAGATACTTATACTTATCGGGTTGGATGGTAGCTGCGTTACGTTCAGAATTTGGACCATTACCAGATCAATCTATGCACGAAAAAACAGCAGTTCCTGCTTTAATTGCAGAGATTTATGATTTTTTACGTCAAGCAGATGCAATAGAATTAAACGATTTATTTAGACGTTTAGAATTAGGCGAAGATGTACAAGATCAAATAGATAATTTTCAAACACATATCGTACCAATTATAGCAGATATAGATGCTGGTTTTGGTAACGAAGAAGCGACGTATTTATTAGCAAAAAAAATGATTCAAGCTGGTGCATGTGCGATACAGATTGAAAACCAAGTGTCTGATGCCAAACAATGCGGTCATCAAGATGGTAAAGTAACTGTACCACATGAAGATTTTATAGCAAAATTAAATGCAGTTAGATATGCATTTTTAGAACTTGGAGTTGATGACGGAATTATAGTAGCAAGAACAGATTCTGAAGGTGCAGGATTAACACAAAAGCTTCCGGTAAGTAAAACTAAAGGCGATTTGGCATCTAAATATTTAGAGTTTGTAGATGCAAATCCAGTTAATATTGAAGACGTAACCGAAAATGAAGTGTTATTAAAACGAAACGGACAATTAGTAAAACCTGTACGATTAGCTAACGGATTGTATAAATTTAAAGAAGGCTCTAATATAGATAGAGTAGTGCTAGATTGCATTACTAGCTTACAAAATGGTGCAGATCTTTTATGGATAGAAACGCCAACACCAAATGTAAAGCAAATAGCACATATGGTAAATCGTGTAAAAGATGTTGTGCCTAATGCTAAATTAGTTTACAATAATTCACCATCGTTTAATTGGACGTTAAACTTTAGAAATCAAGTCTATGAAGAGATGTTAGCCGAAGGTGAAAACATGACTGCTTATGACCGTAATAATTTAATGGATGCAGAATATGATAATACCGAATTATCGTTTAGAGCAGATCAAAAAATTAAAACATTTCAGATGGATGCAGCTCGAGAAGCAGGCGTTTTTCATCATTTAATAACATTACCAACATATCACACTACTGCGTTACATATGAATGATTTAACCAAAGGATATTTTGGTAAAGATGGTATGTTAGCTTATGTTAAAGACGTGCAAAGACAAGAAATACGCAAAGGTGTAGCTTGTGTAAAACACCAACGTATGGCAGGATCTGATTTAGGAGACGACCATAAAACATTTTTTGCAGGAGATAATGCTTTAAAAGCTGGTGGCGCAAAAAATACTTCAAATCAATTTGAAACTAAAAAACAGGTTAAAAATGAGGAAAATACTATAAGCGTTGTTGCTTAATTAATTTGTTAGTTTTAATTGAAAAAGCACTCTAAAAGTAGAGTGCTTTTTTTGTAACAATTATTTTGATTTTCAGACTTATAAGTAAAGCAGATTATGGGATACATGGGTTTTGGTATGTTAAGTTGAGTTTATAATATGAAACCTCGTAAACCTTTTTCTGTTGAAAGAAAACCGTCTTTTACAGCTATTCCAGTTTATAAAAGAAAATTTAAGCTTCAGCATTCTAAATCTTCATCTAAAAAAGTTGCTTTAATTGCATTAATAATCTTATTGATTGTTACACCAATTTCATTTTCTATGGTAAATCAGTTTTTAAAACATTCAAAAACTATAACTACAGCTAAGCAAAAGTTAGAAAAAAAAGAAGATAAAATTGCGTTTAATTTTTTATTAGAATCAGGTATAAATCGACTGTATTCTAAAGATTATAAAGGTGCTTTTTCAGAGTTTAAATTAGCATATAAAATCAATCCTAAACATTTACAAACGCAAACATTAATTATTGAAACCTTAACTATATTATGTGTTAACAACAATGATTATTGCAGTTATTTAGATAAGTTTTTAAATGAAATTAATTCATTTTGAATTCCATTTTAATATCTGCTCTTTTGTAAGGTGTATTTGGTTCTAATTTTACTTCTTTAAAACCATTTTTTTTATACAAATAAATGGCATTTTCTAAAGATCTGTTAGAATAAAGTAATAAGTTTTTAAACTTATTTTCTTTAGCAAAATTTATAGCATGTTCTAATAATTTGTGTCCTATTTTTTGACCTCGCATTTCAGGTAAAACAGCCATTTTTGTAAGTTCAAAACCTTCTTTATCTTTTAATGGCATAAACGCATAGGTGCCAACTATAGTATCGTTTAATTTTGCAAAAAAGATGTAACCACCTTTGTTAATAATATACTTTTCAGGTTGACTTAAAACGTCTTCATCTAAAGGTTCTACGTAAAAATAGCTTTCTAACCATTCTTTATTTAGTTTATAAAAATCTTTACTGTAAAGTTTATTAAATGCTATAATATTAATTGTTCCAGTCATTAATTTAAATATATAAAGGCAAATCCAAAAAGTAGTAAACTTATAAATGAAATGAAAAAGGTTAAATTAAGAATTGATTTATCTGCAATATTTTTTTTTACCAAATCAATAATCATCCAAATAGGTATTGCGATAATTAAAATCAAACTAGGTATAGTAAATAATTCTGCTAACGCTTGAAACCATTGTGAATTAATACGATTTATGTATAAAAATAAATGAGTGACTATATAAACAAAAACTAAAAAAGCTAAAGCTAATCTTATATATTCAATTTTTAGTTTATTCATTTTTGGTGTTTTTAGCTTTAATAAAATCGGTTATTAAATAAGTAATTAATTTACCTACTTGATTGGCTGTTTTTTTTGTTGGTGCAGCTTCGCAAATATGCAAATATTTTACGTGTTTTCTTTTAGCAAAATAATGTAAAAATTGTCTTGTTTTTTTAACGCTAAACCCACTTGGTGTTTTTGCACTACTTGGTATATTAATGATAGCATCGCAATCTATTTCGATACCAAATTCATTTTTACAAATATGATCCTTACCTCGTTTTAAAGCGTTTTTAAATGATGTTTTTTGTTTTACTTCTATGTCTTCATAGGTTATGTAGTCTAGCTTTTTATCAGTGTCTAAATTCTCGAAAATAGGAGTAGATGTGTAGTTTTCATGTAAACCAAAAATAAAATACTTTTTTAAAAAACCTTCATTGTATGCGTAGCTAAAACCATTTCCGCTATGTCTTCCTTCTAAGTTTCTAAAATCGGTATGGGCATCAAAATTAATTGCATTAATCGGTTTTTTTAAGCCCAAAGATGTACCTTTAATCATTCCGTAAGCATTATTGTGTCCACCACCAATAGCAATAGGTGTTTTACCAGCGCTAATAATTGTACAAACTAAGTCTGTAACGTGTTTATCAATTTCGGTAACCAATTTTCTTGCACTTTGTAAATGTTTTTTATCGTTTTGCTTAAGTTTTGTTAGTTGTTCTAACTCTTCAGTAAAATCTAAATGTCCTAATATCAAAACTCTATTGGCTGCTGTAAAAGGGTTACTTTGTATATTTAACAAAACTTTAATTGTGGCATTCCAAGCGTTGTAAGTGCCAGTATTTCCTAGGTTTGCGAATACACCAACATCTTCTGGTAAACCAAAAATAACGTAGTCAACGTCTAAAGATTTAATTGCGTCGTATATATTAGAAACGTTGGATAATAACTTGATTTGTTCACCAAATTTTATTTCTCCATCACGAGTATTAAGTAAATTGTTTACTTCTAATTTTTCTAATAAAATTAGTTTTTCCATTTGCTTTTTATAAGTTTTGTAGAATAAAATTAAGGTTTTTAAATCAAAGTTTATCCAAAATAAAGAATTAACGTTTCACCCTTAAAAAAAATTAAATATTATGGCAAACAACACTGCAAGCACAGGATTAAAAGTAGCATTAGGTATAGCTTTAGTGTTATTTATTGGTACAGCTGTTTATACTGGATCTTTATATAGCGAAAAACAAGAAACAGAGCAGCAATTAAAAACAGAAAAAAATGATGTATTAGCCAACTTAAATGCAATGAAGTCTAAGTACGACTTGGCATTAAGCGAAAACGAAGTGACTAATCAAAATTTAGTAGATGCAAGAGAAAGAATACAAGGTCTTATAGATTCTTTACAAACTGCAGAAACTAACGTAAAAAGTTTATGGAGGTACAAACAAAAGTATCTTGCATTACAAGAAGAAATGGATGTTCTATTAACAGAAAATGACCGTTTAAAAGTAGAGAATATGCAGCTTGCAACGACTTTAGATAGTACAAAAGTACAACTTGAAGAAAGAGCAATGTTTAATGACTCTTTAATGATACAAAATACAGCATTAGCTGAAGTTATGGAAAATGCAGCTGTTTTAAATACAGTAAACCTTAAAGGATATGGTGTTTTAGTGCGTAATAATGGTAAGTTAGTGCCTATGGAAAGAGCTAGACGTGTAGATAAAATTAGAGTATGCTATACTGTTGCTAAAAACAAGTTAGTACAATCTGGAGATAAAGAGCTATACGTGCAAGTTATTGATCCTAAAAACAATATTTTAGGAGCAAATCAACAGGTAACTTTTGGAGAACAAACATTAAATTATAGCGTTATAAGTAAGTTTAACTACGAAAGCGGAAACTTAGATATTTGCGAGTTTGTAAGTAATAACACAGATGATAAGTTTGAGGATGGTCGCTATCAAGTAAACGTATTTAACGGAAACGAATTGGTATCTAGCTCTGAATTTACACTTAAATAATATTCAGTAACAATGTAGATATTGTTAATTATTCCATTAAAGTCCAAATTAATTTTTGGACTTTTTTTATGCTATAATTTGACCGTTAATAATTACAGTTTCTATATTATTTTCTCCAAAAGAATACGGTAAATAATAGTAACTAGGTATTTGTTTAGTAATAATAACATTTGCTTTTTTACCTCTGGTGATACTTCCGTATTGTTTGTCTATACCCATAGCGTAAGCACCATTAATGGTTGCTGCATTAATAGCTTCTTCTGGTGTCATTTTCATTTTTATGCAAGCTGTACTTACGACAAAATTCATATTACCACTTGGTGTCGATCCAGGATTATAATCTGTAGCTAAAGCTAAAGGTAAACCTGCATCAATCATTTTTCTTGCAGGAGTATACGGAATACTTAAAAAGTAGGAGCAAGACGGTAACGCAACCGGCATGGTATTACTACCTTTTAAAACTTCAATGTCTTCATCATTCATTTCTTCTAAATGATCTACGCTTAAAGCATTGTTTTCTACAGCTAACGCTACGCCTCCAAAAGCATTAAATTGATTTACGTGTATTTTTGAAGCCATATGATGTTTTTTACCAGCTTCTATGATTTGTTTAGTATCATCTAAATCAAAATATCCTTTTTCGCAAAAAATATCAATGTAGTCTGCTAATTGCTCTTTTTCAATTTGCGGTAGCATTTCATTTATAATTTCATCTAAATAACCTTGTTTGTTGTTTTTATAATGTTGTGGTAGTGCATGTGCACCTAAAAACGTGGCTCTTACTTTTACAGGAAATTCTTTTTTTATGCGTTTAATTACACGAAGCATTTTAAGTTCTGCTTCTGGAGTTAGTCCGTAACCAGATTTAATTTCTAATGCGCCTGTACCTAACTTCATAACGGTTTTAACGCGTGCAATAGATTGATTGTAAAGTTCTTCTTCAGAAGTGTTTTGAAGTGTTTTAGCACTGTTTAAAATTCCGCCACCACGATTGGCAATTTCTTCGTAAGTCAACCCATTAATACGGTCTACAAACTCTAATTCACGATTACCAGCGTAAACAATGTGCGTATGAGAATCGCACCAAGTCGGTAGCACAAATTTACCAGTTGCATCAATAGTGGTTTCTGCTTCTATGGAAGCAGCATCTTCCATTGGTCCATAACTTATAATGGTATCATCTTCTATTAAGAGATATGCATCTTCTATTGTAGGTAGCGTTTTCATGTCATTACCTGAAATAAACGATGGACAATTTTCTCTAACTTGAAGTAATGATTTTATGTTGGTAATTAATATGGACATATGGTTATTTTTAGATGAAATTCAAAGATAGATATTTTAATAAAAATTTATAATTGAAATATTCGTTCTTTTCAATAATAATGCAGTTTGTCGAATATTTAAATCTAAGTCAAATTTTTCAAAAACTTTTTTGTACTATGTCAAGATTAACTAATTTTAATCAAACATCCCTTAAAATATCAAATGATAACACCTGACTTAATACAAGCATTTAAAGATAATGTAAGTGAGTTTTATGATATTTCTTATGAGTCTTTGCACCTTTTAAAAGAAATAACAGAAGTTAGAGAGCTTAAAGCTGGAACAATTTTAGAAAATGTTGGAGATATACCTAACAGCGTTTATGTTATTATTGATGGGTATTGTAGATCTTATTTTGTAAATGAAAAAGGTAAAGAATTTACAAAAGCAATTTATAAACCTTTAGATATTTTTACTTCTTTTAATGCTATTATCAAACAAATACCGGCAGATTGTTATTATGCAACATTAACAAAATGTACTGTAATAGTTACAAATTATAACGAATACATTAATTTAAGAGAACAACATCCTGATATATTAAAGTTTCATTTTAGTTATTTAGAAAATGTAATATGTCAAAACGATGTAAGACATAAAGAGCTTTTAAGTATGAATGCTACAGAGCGATATTTGAGTTTAAGAAAACAAATACCAAATATCGATAATTTAATACCTCAATATCAAATAGCAACTTATTTAAGTATTACACCTGTGCAATTAAGCAGAATAAGAAATAAGTTAAATCATTAACATATGTTAATGCATAAACTTGATGTTTTAAGTATAATTGTATTGTTATAATACTACACACATATTAATAACTAACTCACACACAAAAAAACCGTTAAAAAGTTAATTTTTAACGGTTTCCTTTTTTAAAGTATATAAAGTTATTATTTAAGACTTCCAACCATGTCTTCTGGTTTTACCCATTCGTCATAATCTTCTGCGCTTACATAACCTAAATTAATTGCTTCTTCTTTTAAAGTAGTACCGTTTTTGTGTGCTGTGTTAGCAATTTCGGCAGCTTTGTAGTAACCTATTTTTGTATTTAAAGCAGTCACTAACATTAAAGAATTGTTTAATAATTCTTTAATCACTGCGTGGTTTGGCTCTATACCAGATGCACAATTTACATCAAAACTTACACAAGCATCTCCAATTAATTGTGCAGACTCTAAAATATTAGCCGCCATAACTGGTTTAAACACGTTAAGCTCGTAATGTCCTTGTGTACCACCAACAGTTATCGCCACATCATTACCCATAACTTGCGCACAAACCATGGTTAAAGCTTCGCATTGTGTTGGGTTTACTTTTCCTGGCATGATAGAACTACCTGGTTCATTAGCAGGAATAATAATCTCTCCAATTCCAGATCTTGGTCCAGACGCCATCATACGTATATCGTTAGCAATTTTATTTAAAGACACAGCAATTTGTTTTAAAGCGCCATGACTTTCTACAATTGCATCATGTGCAGCTAACGCTTCAAACTTATTTGGTGCAGTTATAAATGGTAAACCTGTAAATTCAGCAATATATTCTGCTACACGTTTATCGTAACCTTTCGGTGTGTTTAGACCTGTACCAACAGCTGTACCACCTAACGCTAATTCTTTTAAGTGGTCTAACGTGTTTTCTAGTGCTTTTAAACCGTGATCTAACTGAGATACGTATCCAGAAAACTCTTGTCCTAACGTTAATGGAGTTGCATCCATTAAGTGTGTACGACCAATTTTTACAACGTTTTTAAATTCTTCAGATTTCTTTTTTAAAGTATTGCGTAATTGTTTAACACCAGGTATGGTTGTTTTTACAATTTTTGAGTAAGCTGCAATGTGCATTCCTGTAGGGAAGGTATCGTTAGACGACTGCGATTTGTTAACATCATCATTTGGTTGGATGGTTTTATCACCTTCACCAATAGTTTTACCAGCTAATTGATGCGCACGGTTAGCGATAACCTCGTTAACATTCATGTTAGATTGTGTACCAGAACCAGTTTGCCAAATCACTAACGGAAACTGATCATCATGTTTACCTACTAAAATCTCGTCACAAACCTTAGCAATAAGGTCGCGTTTTTCTACCGGTAACACGCCAAGCTCGCAGTTAGTGTAAGCAGCAGCTTTTTTAAGGTAAGCAAAACCGTAAACAATTTCTAAAGGCATAGATGCTGGCGCACCAATTTTAAAATTGTTACGAGAGCGTTCTGTTTGTGCGCCCCAAAGTTTGTCTGCAGGCACTTTAACCTCGCCCATTGTATCTTTTTCTATTCTGTATTCCATGGTATAGTTGATTATAAAAATAAGACTACAAATTTATAAAAAATTGAGGTCTTAATTAAGTGAATGTTAATAAGAAATAAATACTTTTTAGGGTTTGTATTTGAGATGTTGAATAATTTGTCGAAATTGTGGTTTAATAATAATTTATTTTAATATCATGAATTTAAATAGGTCAATCTTCTTTATCTTTTTGTTTTGCTCCACCATTAGTTTTGCTCAAAAAAAAGACAATCCTAATATAAGTATATTATTAAAACAATGGGAATTAGTAGATTTTGAAACTGTTGATAGTTCTTCAGATAAAATGATAGTAACTTTAACAAAGTATGCAGATAAGGTTAGATTTAATTTTAGAGAAGATTTTTATTTACAGGTTGTTTATTCTGAAACTAAAAAAGAAATTTATAAATGGAAGTTTAAACGAAAATTTACAATTGAAATAACACCATTAGATATTAATAGTTTTAATAAAGATATTGTGGGAGAATTCGTAATAACAGACTTAAGTAATATTTCCTCTATATTTTTAGGGCATAAGGGACAACCTCATAATGGTATAATGCTCAAACTTTCTGAGAATTAATCAACATTCTTAACAACTTTGTTAATAATTTTTAGGATAGTGTTGTTTAAAAAAAAGGTAATAAGTATCTTTGCGGTAACAATAAACAAGTAATTAGACGTAATCATGTTCGAATTTGACCAATATTTAGGCTTTTTAGCATTTTTAACTATCTTAACCATAGGCTTTTGGTTAATGATTTTTTTAATCACATTTGTAGTTCCTTATTGGATTGGAGGAAGCTTAATAGAGCGTTTAAAAGAAATTAAAGAAGAGAAAAAAGCAAAAAGACAACAGGCTTAAGCTTTTTATTAATCATATTTAAAAAGGGAAATTCTAAATTAGTTTTAGAATTTCCCTTTTTTTATGCTGTTAATTATAGACGATTTTGTTATTCAGAGCTGTTTCATAGAGCGCAGTCAAAATGAAAGCAAAGAATCTATTTATTTAAGATTATGAGATTCCTCAATTCTTCGGAATGACAGTTGATTGATATTTTAGGATATAAAAAAAGGGTTTATTACAATTTAATAAACCCTTTTTTATAGTTTGCTAACTGCTAACTGCTAACTGCTAACTGCTAACTGAAAAACTATCCTTCAAATTCGTCATCACCGTTGTAGTCATTATTTCTGTTACCTCTATTACGGTCTTTTTTCTGATTAAATCTGTAAATCATAGATAAGGTAATTTGACGTTGTCTCCATTGAAATTCTGAAGTTACACGTTCTGTAGCTGTTGTTGTAACAGAGTTTCTTTTTCTTGAGTTAAATAAGTCTCTTACGTTTAAAGATAAAGTAGCTTTATCTTTAAAAATCTCTTTACTAAATGCTAAATCCATAGAGAAAATACCGTCTGTATCAGATTGTGCATCAGATCTTGCACCTCTATAAAATGCATTTGTTTGCCAATCTATTTTTGCTGGTAAAGTTACTTTACTACTAAATCTAGCAAACCAACTTGTGTTTTTTGCGCTGTAATCTACACCGTTAAATTCTCCTTCTGTATTAAATTGAAAGAAGTTAATACTAGAGTTTAAACGTAACCATTTTTCTGGGTTGTATAACACACCAAGTTCGGCTCCAGTACGTTTGTTTGTAGATAAGTTAACAGGAATTGTTCTAATAATATTAATACCATCTGTTGTTACACTACCGGTGTTTTCTTGTACACGCTCAAAAGAATCTGTTTCGTGTTGGTAGTACACAGATGTAGTTAATGTTAATTTATCCCAACGCTTTAAATATCCTAAATCAAAGGTGCTAGAAAATGCTGGGTCTAAGTTTGGATTACCTTGAAAAACTCTTGTTCTACTTGATCTGGTAGGAAAAGGGTTGATAAACCAACCACGTGGTCTGTTTATACGTCTGTTGTAACCTAGTGTTATACTTTCTTCTTTCTGATCTTCTTTTGCTAGATTATAAATTAAGTTTACTGTTGGGAATAAACCTAAATAGTTTTTATCAAAATCTGTATCAATCGGAAAGCCAAAAGCGTCGTTTAATTCTTGATCTGATAATCTTGAGTCAATTTTTCCTTTTAATTGTGTATGCTCTAATCTAAGACCTAATAAAAAAGAGAATTTACCTAATTTGGTACCGTATTGCGTGTAAAGTGCATTTACGTTTTCTGAATAATCAAAAACGTTTGTAATAGTATCGTTTACAAATAAAGATCCATCTGTAATGTTTTCTTGTTCTAAAAGATAGTCTGTTACTTCATTTTGAAAACTACCTCGGTAACCAGCTTCGAATCTAGAATCTTCACCAATTGGTAATACATAATCTGCCTGTACTAAATATTCTTTTTGATCTTCTGTTTGATAAATTTGTTCTCTTTGAAATGGTTCTGGGTTAGCATCTTCGGTAAAATCATAATTTTCATCTAAAAATGTAAATTGCTCTTCTTTATCAATTACATATTGAAAATCTGCAGTTAATTGATGACCTTTATCATCAAATTTAGTGATGTAATTTAATGCGAATTGGTAGCTATTATCTTCTTCATTTTGACGCTCGTATCTTGTAGTTTGTTCTACTAAACCACCATTATAACGTTCTGAAATATTTGTTGATAAATCTGCATCTTCACCATATCTATAGAAAAAACTTCCTGTTAAAGAGGTTTTATCTGATAAGAAGTATTCCATACCAATGTTACCGTTATAATTACGATTAAGTCTAGTAACATCTTGGTCTTCTATAATTTGTCTATATTCTGGTGTTTGTAAAATACCGTCTTCATCTAAATAATCAAAATAATAGGTGTCACTATCACTTGTTCTTGGTGCATCAAAATATCTAAAACCTATGTTTGAAAATAGGTTGAATTTTTCTGTTCTGTAGTTTAATGTTGTAGCAACACCAACTAAATCTGGGTTACCAGCATTTAAATTAATAGATCCATTAAACCCTAAAGTTTCCTTTTGACGTAGTATAATGTTTAAAATACCAGCAGTACCTTCGGCATCATATCTAGCAGAAGGCGATGTAATAACCTCTACACGCTCTATCGCTTCTGCAGGAAGCTGACTTAACACATTGCTGTCTCCAAAACCAGCAAGAGCAGATGGTTTACCGTTGATTAAAATTCTAACATTTTCGTTACCTCTTAAACTAATACCACCTTCTATATCTACAGAAACTGAAGGGACATTATTTAAAGCATCACTTACAGTTCCTCCAGCTGTCGTTAAATCTTTACCAATGTTGTAGATTTTTTTATCAAGTCTAATGTCTACAGTAGTTTTTTCGGCAACGATTTCAATTTCATCTAAAGTTTCAGCATCTACAGATAGGGAAGTGGTACCTAAGTTTGTATTGCTAGTAATTGATTTGTTATTGATTGTTAGCTTTTTAAAGCCTATATATTCGTATGAAATGTTATAAGTTCCTGCTGCAACTTTAATGTTGTAATTACCTTTGGTATCTGTTATTCCTCCGGTAACATCACTTGCATCTGTTGTGCTAGTAAATACAATTGTTGCGTATTCTAATGGTGTTTGAGTGCTAGCGTCTACAATTTTACCTTTTACTGTAATTTCTTTTTCGTTCTGAGCAAAAATTAGCGTTGTAAATAAAAGAATAAAACTGGTTAGTATTTTTTTAGTCATAATTAGGTTTTTGTTCTAAGACGCCAAAAATACTTACAGGTTTAACCTGACTTGGTTAAAGCTTTGTTAAATAAAAATGAATAGTGTTAACGTACGTTAATTAGTCTGGAATTATATCAAAAATACGTTTTGCAGGTTTTCCTATTACGGCTTTTTCTCCGTTAATAATTATTGGTCTTTCAATAATTTCTTGATACTCAACCATTAGATCCAAAAGCTCTTCGTTATTAAACTTATGATCATCTTGATGCAAGTGATCAAAATTTTCTTTCCAGACTTTACTTTCTTTCCTAATTAGTTCTTCTGGATTAATTTTAAGAAGCTTTATTATTTTTTGAAGTTTTATTTTATCTAAAGGTTTATCCTGATATTTGATAGCTTCTTGATCATGTTTACTTGTCTCTAAAATTTCTAAACACTTATTTGAGTTTGGAGAGTCTGGGTTGTGATATATTACTATCATTATCGTTTAAGGGGAAATTTTATTACTCTATAATTATTTATGATTTTAAATATTAATGATTAATAGCGATACAATTTAAATAATTTTTTTAATATTTTCAGGTGGTCTTCCAACAATAGCTTTATCTTTATTTACAACAATTGGTCGTTCTATTAACTTAGGATTTTCAATCATTGCTGTAATAATTTCATTATCAGACAATTGTTTGTTTTTGTAGTTTTCTTTCCAAATAGATTCGTTTTTTCTAACTAAGTCAATTGGTTTAATACCTAGTAGTTTTATGATATCAGAAAGTTCTTCTTTTGTAGGCGTATTTTCTAAATATTTAACAATTTCAAAATCTTTACCTGATTCTTCAAGAATTTGTAATCCTTCTCTAGATTTTCTACATCTTGGGTTGTGATATATTTTAATCATATTAATTTTTTAAAGATTATTATTGTCTTCGGTTTGTTGCCCCATCATCATTAAATAAGACTTTAAAAATGGTTCTATGTGACCATCCATTACAGCGTCTACATTTCCAGTTTCGTGACCAGAACGTACGTCTTTAACTAACTTATATGGATGCATAACATAGTTACGTATTTGGCTTCCCCATTCAATTTTCATTTTACCAGCTTCAATATCATCACGTTGTGCCATTTGTTTTTGAAGTTCAATTTCATAAAGCTGAGATTTTAGCATTTGTAAGGCACGAGCACGATTATCGTGTTGCGATCGTGTTTCTGAGCATGAAATTTGAATTCCGGTAGGTTTGTGTGTTAACTGCACTTTAGTTTCAACTTTATTTACATTTTGTCCTCCGGCACCACTTGATCTAGCAGTAGTAATTTCAATATCTGCTGGGTTAATTTCGATTTCAATAGTATCATCAACCAAAGGATAAACATAAACAGAAGCAAAACTTGTATGTCGTTTTGCGTTACTATCAAATGGCGAAATTCTTACTAATCTATGGACACCGTTTTCTCCTTTTAACCATCCAAAAGCAAAGTCGCCTTCAATTTCTAAAGTCACTGTTTTTATACCTGCAACATCACCTTCTTGAAAGTTAAGTTCTTTTACCTTAAAACCATTTTTTTCTGCGTACATTAAATACATACGCATAAGCATACTTGCCCAATCGCAGCTTTCTGTACCACCAGCACCAGCTGTTATTTGTAAAACAGCGCTTAGGCTATCACCTTCTTCAGAAAGCATATTTTTAAATTCAAGATTTTCTATAGCAGTTTCTGCTTTTTCAAACCTTGATTCTACATCTTCTAAGCTAGCTTCCTCTTCTTTAAAAAACTCGTATATAACTTCTAAATCTTCAATATAAGTTTTAGCATTGTCATAGTCTTCTATCCATTTTTTCTTTTCTCTGATGGATTTCATGACTTGCTCTGCAGCTTTAGAATCATTCCAAAAATTCGGGTCAAATGTTTTTTCTTCTTCGTTACGAAGCTCTATTGTCTTTGCATCTAAGTCAAAGATATTGCCTTAAAGACTTAAGGCGTTTATTAAGATCTTTAATTTGATCTGTTGTAATCATATAATATATTGTTTGAAACAAAAATAAAATTATTAGTAAGATTCTAAAATTTATTAAAACAATATTTATAGTTTTATCTCTAAAAAAATATACTAATGATTATAGATTTAAGAAGTGATACGGTAACTAAACCAACACCAAAAATGCTTGAGGCAATGATGCAGGCTAAAGTTGGTGATGATGTGTATAATGAAGATGAAACTGTTAACGCTTTAGAAGAAAAAATAGCTAATCTTTTTGGAAAAGAAAAAGCATTGTTTTTTCCTAGTGGGACTATGGCTAATCAAACTGCTATTAAATTACACACCAATCCTGGTGACCAAGTAATTTGCGATAAATATGCTCATATTTTTAATTATGAAGGTGGTGGAGCATCTTTTAATAGTGGTGTTTCTTGTAAATTAATAGATGGTAATCGAGGAATGTTTACTGCAAAACAGGTTGAAGAAGCAATAAATCCACCAGATTTTTATCATAGCCCGTTAACCAGATTAGTCGAAATTGAAAATACCACAAACAAAGGTGGCGGCGCATGTTGGGATTTTGACGAAATATTAAAAATAAAATCACTTTGTAAAACACATAACTTAGGATTTCATTTAGATGGTGCAAGATTATGGAATGCTTTAGTAGCAAAAGAAGAAACTACAGAACAATACGGTAAAGCTTTTGATACCATATCTGTTTGCTTAAGTAAAGGTTTAGGTTGTCCTGTTGGATCCGTTTTAGTAGGTGATAAAGCAATTATGGAAAACGCAATACGAATTAGAAAGATATTAGGTGGAGGCATGCGACAAGTAGGTTTTCTTGCTGCTGCAGGTTTGTATGCTTTAGATAATAATATTGAAAGATTATCTGAAGACCATAAAAAAGCAAAGTATATAGCAGAATTATTACAACAATCTAATTACATTAAAAATGTAGAGTCAGTAGAAACAAACATCGTTATTTTTGAATTGTATGAAGAAACAAGCGAAAAGTTTTTGAAATCGCTTTCTGACAATAAAATTCTTATCACCAATATGGGAAATAACAAACTAAGAATGGTAACGCATTTGGAAATTACTGATAATGAAGTTGATATGTTAGAAAATGTAATTAAGTCATTTTTTTAAAAATAAATTTAATATAATTTAGAAGTTGTTTATGTCGTTTTTTTATGCATTTTATCGATTTTTTAGTTTTTCTTAACAGTTAATGTTAAAATAAGTTTGAATAGTGCTTTTTTTGTCTGAAATTAGTTGTAAGATGCTAATTTACAGTCTTTTATTAATCTATTTATAAACTTAAATTAACAAAAAATGAAAAAAGTATTACTAACGATTTTGTCTTTTGTAGCCTGTACAGCAGTATTTGCACAAGACTTACCAACAAATCCTGAACCAGGAAAATGTTACGTTCGTTGTGTTACTCCAGATGTATGGGTAAACCAAGATGTAACAGTACAAGTGGCACCAGCTTATAAAAAGCTATCTGTTGTGCCAGCTAGTTACAACACGGTAACAGAAGAAGTTATTGTGCAAAAAGCAGGAACAGAATTATCAGTAGTTCCAGCAAAGTACGAAACTCAAAATTTTGATGTAGTAGTACAAGAGGCAAGTCAAAAATTAGAAATCATACCATCATCAGTTTCTTACGAAGAGGAAACAGTTGTTGTACAAGAAGCTAGCCAAAGATTAGAAGTAGTTCCTGCTGTTTACGAAACTCGTACTTTTGAAGTAGTAACTCAACCAGCAACGCAACGTTTAGAGGTTATTCCTGCTAAATACGAAACAAGAGAAGAAACAGTAGTTGTTCAATCTGCAAGTCAAAAATTAGAAGTAATTCCTGCTGTTTGGGGAACACAAACTATTACATATAAGAAAAGAGAATTTGGTAACACTTTAAAAGTTGTACCAGCTAAATTTACTTCTAGTTACCAAGTTATAGAGGTTAAACCTGCAACTGCAAAGTGGGAAATGAGCGATACACCAGCTGCAGAGTGTCAATCAAGTGACCCTAACGATTGTAGATATTGGTGTTATAAAAGTGTACCAGCACAAAACATTACAATCAATACTACTGAATTAGCTTCAGATGCTTCTGTAATAACTACTCCAGGATGTGATAATTCTAATGGAGGAGCAGATGATTGTGGTATGGCTACTTATACTCAAAAAGTTATAGAAACTCCTGCAACAACAAGAGTTATTGATATTCCTGCTGTTACAAAAACAGTTAAGAAAACAGTAATGGTTACTCCTCCAACGACAAGAGTTATCGAAGTGCCTGCAGTAACTAAAACTATGGAGCGTGTTGTAATGGTAACTCCTCCTACAACAAGAGTTATTGATATTCCTGCTGTTACAAAAACAGTTAAGAAAAAAATCATTACTCCAGAAACAACTCGTGTAGTAGCTATTCCAGAAGTTACTCAAACAATGAAGCGTGTGGTTATGTCTACACCTCCAACTACAAGAACTATTGATATAGCAGAGAAACGTTCTACAATCAAGAAAACTGTTTTAGCTTCAGATGCTAGAGTAGAAGAGTCTGTTGTACCTGCTGTTAATAAAACAGTTACAAAAGAAGTTTTACAAACTAAAGGAGGTTTAACAACTTGGAAAGAAGTTGACTGTAAGTTAGTAGAGTATAATGACCTTAACATAAACTGGAATTTAGGTTCTGCAACTTTAACACCTGCAGCAAAAGCAGAAATAGATGCTAAATTATTACCAGTATTAGCAGATGGTGTATCTGTAGAGATTGCTTCTCATACAGACTCTAGAGGATCTAAAGAATCTAACAGATTATTATCAGAGAGAAGAGCACAAGCTGTAACTAATTATTTAATTTCTAAAGGAATTAATTCTTCAAGAATTACTTCTAACGGTTATGGTGAGTCAAGATTAACTAACAGATGTTCTGATGGTGTATCTTGTACAGAAAGAGAACACTTAGCAAACAGACGTACTCAGTTTAGAGTTATCAACTCTAAATAAGAGTAGAACGACATAATAAAAAAGGAAGCCATTTGGCTTCCTTTTTTTATTTACACTATTATTTAAACATATCCATACCAGGTATATTTGGCATACCATCTTTAGCAACAGCTGCTACTTCTGTTTCATGTACTTCTGTAGCTTTTGTAATAGCTTTATTTAAAGTTAAAATTAAATAGTCTTCTAATTGCTCTTTGTCTTTTAGTAAAGCATCATCAATATTTATTGATTTTATTTCTCTATTGGCAGTTAAAGTAACTTGCAATAAGTTGTCATTACTTTTTTCATCAACTAAAACAGTATTTAAACGCTTTTTAGTTTCTTCAACTTTTTTTTGGGTTTCTTTAAGCTTACCCATCATTCCCATTAGGTCTCCAAACATCTTTATTAGTTTTTAAATTATAACTGCAAATTTATTAATTTCAATAGATAAATTTCAACTCAATTATTCATTAAATGATTTAGCTGTTTTGTTATTTAACTTTACATTTGCTTTTTCCTAAAAAAATGAACTTAAAATGACAGATTTTAATTCTGAATTAATAGCTCCAAAAGCAAAAAAAATAAAAAAAGAGCTTACCATACATAATGATGTAAGAGTAGATAATTATTATTGGTTAAACCAAAGAGAAGATAAAAATGTTTTAGACTATTTACATGCCGAAAATGACTATACAGATGCTGTTTTAAAGTCTACAGAAGATTTTCAGAAATCTCTTTTTGAAGAGATGAAATCTCGTATAAAAGAAGATGACCAAAGTGTACCTTATAAATTTAACGGATACTGGTATATCACCAAATTTGAGCTAGGAAAAGATTACCCAATTTACACCAGAAAAAAAGAAACCTTAGACGCTGAAGAAGAAATTTTGTTTGATTGTAACCAAATGGCTAAAGGCTATTCTTACTTTAAATTAGGTGGTTTTTCTGTAAGTGAGGATAATACGTTAGTATCATTTTCAATAGATACTGTTAGTCGTAGACAATATACCATAAAAATTAAAAATTTAATTACTGGAGAGATTTTAGATGATACTATAGAAAATACGACGGGAAGTTCTACTTGGGCTAGTGATAATAAAACTATTTTCTATGCTAAAAAAGATGAAGTTACTTTAAGATCGGATAAAATTTTCAGTCATAAAATAGGAGAAAAGGTTGCAGATGATAGATTGGTTTTTGTTGAAGAAGATGATACGTTTCATACTTATATATATAAATCAAAATCAAGAAAATACTTAATTATTGGTAGTTCTAGTACACAGACTTCAGAATATAGAATTTTATCGGCTAATAATCCTGAAGGCGACTTTAAAGTATTTCAAACTAGAGAGCGAGATTTAGAGTATTCTATAGCACACTATAACGATAGTTTTTACATTATCACCAATAAAGATGGAGCGACTAATTTTAAGGTTCAAAAAACGCCAGAAACAGCTACAACAAAAGAAAATTGGACAGATGTACTATCGCACAGAGAAGACGTTTTAGTAGAAGATATTGAGATTTTTAAAAATTATCTGGTCGTTAACGAGCGTAAAAACGGATTAAACCTTTTACGTATAATGAGTTGGGATAATAAAGAAGACTATTATCTTGATTTTGAAAGTGAAACTTATACAGCAAGTATAGGTAACAACCCAGATTTTAATAGTAATGTGTTAAGGTATTCTTTTAATGCATTGACACAGCCAAGCTCTGTAATCGATTATAATTTCAAGTCAAAAACTAAAGAAATTAAAAAGGAACAAGAAGTTTTAGATAAAAATTTTGATAAAGATAATTACACTTCTGAAAGAGTTTGGGCAAGAGCTAGAGACGGTAAAAAAATACCAATGTCTGTTGTTTATAAAAAAGGTATCAAATTAGATGGTACAAACCCTTTACTTCAATATGCTTACGGAAGTTACGGCTCTACTATAGATCCTTATTTCTCTACGATTAGATTAAGTTTGTTAGACAGAGGTTTTATATATGTAATTTCACATATTAGAGGTAGTGAATATTTAGGAAGACCGTGGTACGAAGACGGAAAACTTCTTAAAAAAATGAACACTTTTACAGATTTTATAGACTGTTCTAAATATTTAATAGAGCAAAATTATACATCTTCAGAGCATTTATATGCTATGGGAGGAAGTGCTGGTGGATTATTAATGGGAGCAGTCATCAATTTAAATCCAGAATTATATAAAGGTGTTATTGCAGCAGTACCATTTGTAGATGTCGTAACTACGATGTTAGACGATAGTATTCCATTAACAACAGGAGAATATGACGAATGGGGTAACCCAAACAATAAAGATTACTATCATTACATGAAATCCTACTCACCATATGATAATGTAGAAGCAAAACAATATCCTAATTTGTTAGTTACTACAGGATTACATGACTCTCAAGTACAATATTGGGAACCAGCAAAATGGGTAGCAAAATTACGAGAGTTAAAAACAGATAATAATTTATTATTATTAAAAACAGATATGGATGCAGGTCATGGCGGTGCTTCTGGAAGGTTTGAAGCATTAAAAGAAGTTGCATTAGAGTATGCCTTTTTATTCTATTTAGAAGGAATTACTGATTAATCAAAAAAAATGCTTATTTTTGTCAGGTTTTAGTAATTAAAACTGAAAAATAAGTAGCTTTTAAACAGCATTTATGGAACAAAGTAAACAAGTTTTTAATAGCGCATTAGACCTAATCGGTAATACACCGCTAATAAAACTAAACAAAATGACGTCTGAGTTTAAAGGAAACTACCACGCTAAGGTAGAGGCTTTTAACCCAGGACACTCCTCAAAAGATCGTATAGCTTTATACATTATTGAACAAGCAGAAAAGCAAGGTATAATTAAACCAGGTGATACTATTATCGAAACTACTTCTGGTAACACAGGATTTAGTTTAGCAATGGTAAGTGTTATTAAAGGTTACGATTGTATTTTAGCTGTAAGCTCTAAGTCTTCAGCAGACAAAATAGACATGCTTAAAACTATGGGTGCAAAAGTTTATGTTTGCCCAGCAAACGTAAGTGCAGATGACCCAAGAAGCTATTATGAGGTAGCAAAACGCTTACATAGTGAGATTAAAGGATCGGTTTACATTAACCAATATTTTAATCAATTAAATTTAGATGCGCATTATCATTCAACAGGTCCAGAAATTTGGAACCAAACTGAAGGTCAAATCACGCATTTAGTAGCTTGTAGTGGTACAGGAGGAACAATTTCTGGTACTGCAAAGTATTTAAAAGAACAAAATCCAAATATCAAAGTTATAGGTGTTGATGCATACGGTTCGGTATTAAAAAAATATCATGAAACGCGTGAGTTTGATAAAGATGAAATCTATCCTTATCGTATTGAAGGGTTAGGTAAAAACTTAATACCAACAGCAACAGATTTTGATGTAATCGATCAGTTTGTAAAAGTAACAGACGAAGAAAGTGCACACACAGCAAGAGAGATTGCAACAACAGAAGGATTATTTGTAGGTTACACATCTGGAGCAGCAATGCAAGCTATAAAACAATTAAACGAAGAGGATTACTTTAAGCCAACAGATAAGGTTGTTGTAATTTTTCCAGATCATGGATCAAGATACATGAGCAAAGTTTATAGTGACAAATGGATGAGTGATCAAGGCTTTTTTGATAGTCAAAATGAAGAAGCAGCTCAAAGCATTCAATACGTTAAATAACGCATAAAATCATAAAATAAAAGTTAGCCTTAATGAGATTTCATTTTGGTTAACTTTTTTGTTAATAATAGTTGGAAGATTAATTATGCAAGAATTATAAAAATGCCTAATTTTGTCCAATCTAACTAAATACTAATAGCTTAAGCCATAGGCTTAATAATCATTTAAAGATGAAAGACTTATTTGAGAAAATATACAAAGACAAAGGACCGTTAGGAAAATGGGCGTCGCAAGCAGAAGGTTACTTTGTATTCCCTAAATTAGAAGGGCAAATTTCAAATCGTATGAAATTTCAAGGAAAAGAAGTTATTACTTGGAGTATCAACGATTACTTAGGTTTGGCTAATCACCCAGAAGTAAGAAAAGTAGATGCAGAAGCTGCTGCAAAATACGGTTCTGCTTACCCTATGGGAGCACGTATGATGTCTGGTCACACAGATTTACACGAAAAACTACAAAATGAGTTAGCAGAATTTGTTAATAAAGAAGCAGCTTACTTATTAAACTTTGGTTACCAAGGAATGGTATCTACAGTAGATGCTTTAGTATCTAAAGACGATATTATTGTTTACGATGTAGATGCACATGCATGTATCATTGACGGTGTAAGATTACACCACGGTAAGCGTTTTACATACAAGCACAATGATATTGAAAGTTTAGAAAAAAACTTAGAGCGTGCTACAAAAATGGCAGAACAAACAGGTGGAGGAATTTTAGTAATTTCTGAAGGTGTTTTTGGAATGCGTGGTGAGCAAGGACGTTTAAAAGAGATTGTAGCGTTAAAAGAAAAATTCAACTTTAGATTATTTGTAGATGATGCTCATGGATTTGGTACTTTAGGAGCTACAGGAGCAGGAGCAGGAGAAGAGCAAGGTGTACAAGATGGTATTGATGTGTACTTTGCAACCTTTGCAAAATCTATGGCTAGTACAGGAGCATTTATTGCTGCTGATCAAGAGATTATAGATTATTTAAAATATAATCTACGTTCTCAAATGTTTGCAAAGTCTCTACAAATGCAATTAGTAGAAGGAGCTTTAAAGCGTTTAGATATGTTACGCACAATGCCTGAGTTAAAACAAAACTTATGGAAAATTGTAGACGCTTTACAATCTGGGTTAAAAGAGCGTGGTTTTGATATTGGTACTACACAAAGTTGTGTAACTCCTGTTTATCTTAACGGAAGTATTCCAGAAGCTATGGCGTTAGTTAAAGATTTAAGAGAAAATTATGGTATTTTCTGTTCTATAGTTGTTTATCCAGTAATACCAAAAGGATTAATCTTATTACGTATGATTCCTACTGCGACTCATACTTTAGAAGATGTAAATGAAACATTAGATGCTTTTGATGCAATTAGAGAACGTCTTGTAAATGGAACTTACAAGCGTATGTCTGCAGCATTAATAAAAGCAATGGGCGAATAATTTTCCCTTACATACAAAACAAAAAATCCGATTTAAATATTTAAATCGGATTTTTTTATCTATAATGTTTTTCGGTAAGTACTTCGTTTTTTTATAATTTTTGGATCAAAGTTTTTCCAGATTTTATGTATAGCTTCATTGTTTTCTAATTCTGGCGTGCGGTAACAATCTTCTATACCCTTTTCTTTAAAAATAGGGTAGTATTCGTTAAAAATAATACCGTGTACACCTTTGTTTTGATAATCAGGATGTACACCAATTAAATAAAAGTTTACGCTCTTACTTTCTTTTTTAGCTTTTAAAAGTTTTAAAAATCCAAAAGGAAATAATTTACCATTCATTTCTTTTAATGCTTCAGTAAACCTAGGCATAACAATAGCAAAAGCTACTAGATTATTTTCTTGATCTACAACAAATTTGATGTATTCTGGATTAATAAAATTGATGTATTTTTTCTTAAAATATTCTTTTTGAATATCAGTAATTTCAACAAAAGAAGATAGTTTAGAATAAGACAGATTAAACAAGTCAAACATCTTATCTGCGTAAGGCATTATCTCTTTAGTCTTAGTAAAATTAAGTGGTTTTAATTTATAACGTCTTTTAACTAAATCTTGAATTTTAGCAAAAGATTCAGGATTTACATTACTAAATTTAAAGGTGCTTTCTATATAAGTTTTTTCAATATTAAAGCCTAATGTTTCATAATGCTTTTGGTAATAAGGATAGTTATACCAAGTAATCATATCGTTAGGATAATCAAATCCTTCAGTTAAAACACCAACTTTATCTAAGTTAGAGAAACCTACAGGACCTTCAACAAACTCTAAATTATTGTTCTTTCCTATCTTGATTACTTCTTCTATTAATGCTTTACTAACCTCTAAGTCATCAATAAAATCAAACCAGCCAAAGCGCATTTTTTTATCGCCTTGTTTGTTTACTTCTAACCAATTAATAATCGCAGCTACACGACCAACTATTTTACCATCTTTGTAAGCTAATAATAATGTTGCATCTGCATCATTAAACACAGGGTTTTTTTCAGTGTTAAAAACCTCTAGTTCTTGACTTATTATTGGCGGAATCCAATACTTACACTCGTTATAGATTTTAAAAGGAAATTTTACAAAAGCTTTATAATCTGCTTTAGATTTTACTTCTTTAATAGTTATCATAGATTATAAAATAGGATTATTCGTCGTCAAAATTGATGACTTGTGTTTCTTTCTTGCGTTTTCCATCGTTAGCATTATTGTCATCACCTTTTTTCTTTTTCTTATTTCTGTTTCTGTTAGCTTTTCTTTCGTATTCATCCATTACATTGGTACCATTGTCTACTTGAGGATCTTTATGAAAATCAAGCCTGTAAGATGCACCAAAGTTTAAACTAAATACAGAAGGTGTATCTTTAGTATTAAATGTAAGTGCTGTATCTAACTGAAAATCTTTTCCGAAAAGGTAAGCTCCACCAAATCTAAATAAATTATCTGCATAATAATCTCCGCTAATACCTTGAGTTTCTCCGAATAGAACAAATTTTTCGTTTAGAGCTTTTGTTAGTGTTAAAATGTATTGAAAGCTAGAAAAATCTGTGCCTAACCTTTCCATAGAAAAGTTAGTAACAAATACCCAACCGCTACTAAAGTTATTTTGCGTAGCAACCATAGCTTTAAAATTAACGCCACCTTCATAAGCAGGACTTGTAAATGGGTTAGAATAAGGAACGTAAATATTGTCTTTTGCATCCAAATTAACGCCACCGTAAATAGCTACTGCAGGAATTAAACTACTCCATTTAAATTTTCTATTAGCATGATAACTATATAAATTAGGTTTTTCTTCGTCTTTATTTTTATAAGGATCATAGACTAAATACTTAGCTCCTAAAGCAAAGTTTCTAAAGTTAGATCGGTTTGTTTCATTTGAAGAAAGTGAAGATCTATTATCTGTAAAAGTATCGTTTTGATAAGTTCCTTCAAGGTTAATTTCTAACTCTTCCCAAAGTAAACCGTAGCGTAACGCAAAGTCAATTCCAAAACCTTTAGCTTCATTCTTTAAAGGTGTATGTTTTTCGTTTACAGTATAAGGTCCAGTTTCAATCTGACCAACATTTACACCAACAGCAAAAGCGCTTTTAGACTCGCCAGGTCTATTAGAGTTTATTACTTCTGTATACTGAGAAAATGCTGAAATACTGAAGAAAAATAATATGTATTTACAATAGAATTTTGGGTTAAGCATAGCTATTTGTTTAAAGTCAAATATAGAGATTTTATATTTTTTTTAGCTATTAAATAACGAAATTAAAATTAGAGAATTGTATTTTTGTAATTATAGAATAAAATTTGAATTATGGGTTTATTAAGAACCATTTTAATAATATTATTAATCTACTACGGATTTAAAATCTTATCAAGAATTTTTGCGCCTGTCTTATTTAAATACGCTGCCAAAAAAGCTGAAGAACGTTTTGGTGGTGCATTTAATCAACAACGTCAAGAACCAATTAATAAAGAAGGTGAAGTGACTATAGACAAAATGCCAGAAAATAAATCTTCAAATAAAAATGTAGGTGAATATGTAGATTACGAAGAAATTGACTAATTTTCAACCTCATTGAATTTATAATTATTTATGCCGTTTTCTTTTAAAAAGTTGTTGCCACACATTATTGTGTTGGTAAGTTTTATTGTTTGTGCCTTATTGTATTTTAATCCTGTTTTGCAAGGAAAAACTATTTTCCAAAGTGATATTGTCCATTACCAAGGTATGGCAAAACAGCAAAAAGATTTTAAAGCTGAAACTGGAGAAGAAACTTATTGGACAAATAGTGCATTTGGCGGTATGCCAACCTATCAATTAGGTGCAAAATACCCAAATAATTATATCAAAAAATTAGATTTATCATTACGCTTTTTACCTAGACCAGCAGATTATTTATTTCTTTACTTTTTAGGGTTTTATATTCTGCTTTTAGTGCTAAAAGTAGACTGGAAATTGGCTGGATTAGGCGCGTTAGCATTTGGTTTTTCAACTTATCTCATCATTATACTTGGCGTTGGTCATAATAGTAAAGCACATGCTATTGCTTATATGCCTTTAGTGTTAAGCGGTATTATCCTCACCTTCAGAAAAAAATATATCGCTGGTTTTTTACTAACAGCTGTTGCAATGGGATTAGAGTTGGTTGCAAATCACTATCAAATGACCTATTATTTACTATTGCTAGTCATAGTTTTAGGTATAGTGTATTTAATAGACGCTTATAAAAAACAAGAATTACCGCATTATTTTAAGTCTATTGGTATTTTAGTTGTTGCTGTAATTTTGTCTATAGGTCTTAATGCTACAAATATTTTAGCCACAAAAGAATATGTTAATGAAAGTACACGCGGAAAATCTGAATTAACCATTAATCCAGACGGTACAAATCGAGAAAATACAAACGGTTTAAGTAAAGAGTACATCACAGAATATAGTTACGGTATAATTGAAAGTTTTAATCTATTTATTCCAAGATTTTATGGTGGCGGAAGCGGTGAAGATGTCGGCGAAAACTCTGCAATGTACAAGTTTTTTACAGATAGAGGCGTATCACTTGCAGAAGCTAAAGAATACGCAAAAAGCACACCAACGTATTGGGGCGATCAAACCATTGTAGAAGCACCAGCCTATGTTGGAGCAGTTGTGATTTTTCTATTTGTTTTAGGATTGTTTTTAGTAAAAGGTCGTATAAAATGGTGGCTTGTTGGAGGCTCAGTTTTATCACTTCTTTTATCCTACGGAAAGAACCTAGAATTTCTAACCGATTTCTTTATAAACGTCGTACCGTTATACAATAAATTTAGAGCAGTAAGTTCAATTCAAGTTATTTTAGAATTGTGTATTCCTATTTTGGCAATAATTGCAATAAAAAAATTATTTGATAATACTTCTAATGAAGAAAAGCTAAACGCACTAAAGAAAACAACAATGATAACTGCAGGATTTGCAATACTAATTTTGTTAGGAAAACTATTTGGAGTATTTGATTTTGTTGGTGGTAACGACGGGTATTATCGTCAAAATTACGGTCAAGAATTTGTAGATGCTTTACGCGAAGACAGAGCAAGCTTCTTAACAATGGATACGTTTAGAACGTTAATTTTCGTGTTACTTTCCGCAGGAATTATTTATTTATTCTTAAAGAAGAAATTCAACGAAACTAAAGTTATTCTTGCGTTTGCTGTTCTTATTGTAGTAGACTTAGTAAGTGTTGATAGACGTTATGTTAACAATGACGATTTTGTTTCTAAAATTAAAATGGAACGTCCATATCAAGCCAATATAGCCGACTTACAAATCCTAAAAGACGATTCTAATTATAGAGTGTATGATTTAACTTCTGGTGGCGCAAAAGCAAGTTATTTCCACAACGCTTTAGGTGGTTATCACGCTGCAAAACCGAAGCGTTATCAAGATTTATACGAATTTTACCTATCAAAAAATAACATTAATGTTCTTAATATGCTTAATGCTAAGTATATTATTGGACAAGGTGAAAACGGAGAGCCTTTCCCATATCTAAATAATGACGCTAACGGAAATGCATGGTTTGTAAAACAACTTAAAAACGTTGAAAATGCAGATCAAGAAATTAAAATATTAGATAGTTTAGATAATAAAAATGTAGCTGTTTTTAGTATAACAGATCTTAAAGCAAAAACTTTCAAAGTAGATTCTACAGCATCTATAAAAGTTGAAACTTATAAACCTAACTACATTAAATACAGTTCAAATAATTCAAATGATGGTTTTGCAGTATTTTCAGAAATGTATTATGCCAATGGTTGGAATGCTTATATCGATGGAAACTTAAAGCCACATTACAAAGTCAATTATGCGCTAAGAGGTTTACAAATACCAAAAGGTAATCATACTATTGAGTTTAAATTTGAGCCAAAAGTAGTTAAAACTGGTAGTCAGATTGCTTTAACAAGTTCGGTAATATTATTCCTTTTAATAATAGGAGGATTATTTTATCTGTTTAAAACTAACAAACCAGAATAATATGCCTAAACGTGTTCTTATAGTGACTTACTATTGGCCACCAGCTGGTGGACCAGGTGTACAACGTTGGTTAAAATTTGTAAAATACTTACCAGAACACGATATAGAACCTATAGTTTATTGTCCTTCTAATGCTAATTACCCAATAATTGATGAGTCTTTGAAGGGTGAAATCCCTGAAAGTGCAATCATTTTAAAACAGCCCATAAAAGAGCCATATAAATTTGCTAATTTGTTTTCTAAACAAACCAAAACCATTAGTAAAGGGATTATAAAAGAAAAAAACAAGCAAAGCATACCAGAACGTTTGTTGTTATTTATTAGAGGTAACTTTTTTATTCCAGACGCCAGAAAACAATGGGTAAAACCATCAACTAATTTTTTAACAACTTATATTCAAGATTTTAATATAGATACTGTAATTACAACTGGTCCGCCACATAGTTTACATTTAATTGGTTTAAAAATTAAACAAAAATTAGATGTTAATTGGATTGCAGATTTTAGAGATCCTTGGACAAGTATAGGTTACCATAAGCAGCTTAAATTAACCAATTATGCAAAAAAGCAACACAAGCAATTAGAAAGAAAAGTGCTTAATCAAGCAGATCAGATTGTGGTAACAAGTCCAAGTACAAAAACTGAATTTGAAACTATTACAGATAAGCCAATTAGCGTGATAACAAACGGTTACGATAAAGAAAAAGTAATAGTTAACGATTTAGATGAAAAATTTACCATATCTCACATTGGTTCTTTATTATCTAAAAGAAATCCTGAGATTTTATGGCAAGCACTTTCTGAATTTGTTAACGAAGATGAAAATTTCGCAAAACATTTTCAGTTAAATTTAGTAGGTGAAGTAGGAGAGAACGTGTTAAACTCTTTAAAAGATTACGGTTTAACTAGCTATGTAAATAAAGTTGGGTATGTTTCACATAGTGAAGCTGTTAAGTTTCAAAAAAAATCACAAATATTATTGCTTATTGAAATAAATTCTGAAGACACAAAAGCTATTATTCCTGGTAAATTATTTGAATATATGGTATCTAACAGACCAATATTAGCAGTCGGACCTAAAGGTGCGGATATTGAAACAATTATCAAGCAAACAAATACAGGACAGTTTTTTGATTACTCAGAATTTTCAGCTTTAAAAACAGCTATAAAACAACTTTTTGAAGATTATCAAAATAATTCTTTAAAGGTTAATGCTATTGGTTTGCAACGTTTTTCGCGACAAGCGTTAACAAAACAATTAGTAGATTTGATTAATAATCTATAAATTTCAACCACAAAATTTAATTTGTAAACTTAATGGGTATAGTCGTTAATCAATCCATAAAAAACACGGTAATTACTTACCTTGGTTTTGGTATTGGTGCTATTAATGTAGTGTTTTTATACACTAAATTTTTATCCGACGACTATTTTGGGTTAATTACTTTTATACTCTCTACAGCCAATATTTTAATGCCTTTAATGGCTTTTGGTACACATAATACGATAATTAAATTCTTTTCGTCTTTTAAGACTAGACAATCTCAAAATGGGTTTTTAACCTTAATGTTATTTTTACCTTTAATTGTCATTATTCCGTTAGGTTTTATAGGTGTTTTTGCATATGATATCATTGGAAATTGGCTAGCAAAAGAAAACCCAATCATCAAAGATTACAGTTGGTTAATTTACGTTTGCGCTATTGCTTTTGCTTACTTTGAGGTGTTTTATGCGTGGAGTAAAGTACATTTACATAGTGTGTTTGGTAATTTTATGAAAGAGGTTTTTCATAGACTTTGTATTTCTATTTTGTTGTTAGCACTTCATTTTGGATATTTAAATGTACAGCAGCTTATTTACGGTATAGTTATCGTTTATATTGTAAGAATGGTTGTGATGAAACTTTATGCATTCAATTTAAAATTACCAGTATTTAAATTTGTTAAAATTCCTAAATTATCAAGTGTTTTAAAATACTCTTCATTAATAATTATTGCAGGATCTATTGCAAATATCATTCTTGAAATTGATAAGTTTATGATTGGTCAGTTTGAAGCCTTAAATAATGTAGCTTATTATGGCGTAGCTATTTATATTGCTACGGTTATTGGTGTGCCATCACGATCTATGCACCAGATTACAAACCCATTAACAGCACAGTTTTTAAATGAAAAAAACAAAGTTGAACTTAAAAAACTATACCAAAAAAGCTCGTTAAATTTATTCATAATTAGCGGATTTATCTTTTTAGTAATTATAGTCAATATCAATCAGTTATACACAATGATTCCTGATAATTACTCAGAAGGTTTTTTAGTAGTTCTAGTTATTGGTTTAGCTAAGCTATTTGATAACCTTTTAGGAAATAATAACGCCATTCTTTTTAATAGTGATTATTATAGAATGGTACTAGTCTTTGGAGTGATGTTGGCTATTTTAACCATAATTTTAAATCTAGTTTTTATTCCCGTTTACGGTATTAATGGTGCAGCTTACGCAAGTTGTATAACCATTTTTGTGTACAATACTGTAAAGTTGTTATTTGTTTATAGTAAATTTAAAATTCAACCGTTTACTAGGGAAACATTAAACTCTGCGTTACTAATTTTAGTTTGTGCTTTTGGTTTATTCTCTTGGGAATTTCCTTTTCATTCAATAATTAACATCGGTTTAAAATCATTACTTCTTGTATTAATTTATGGATTAAGCGTTTATAAGCTTAATTTATCTTCAGAAATTACAGGAATTTTAAATTCATTTTTAAAGAAATAAAAAAGCCCTATAACTTGAGGTTTTATAAACCATTGTTATAGGACTTATAGTAAGTGTTATAAATTATTATCCTCTTCTTCCTGATCTTGAAGACGATCTAGATGTACTTCTTGATTTAGAACTTGATTTACTTGAAGATGCTTTTGATCTTGAGTTAGATCTACTTGTAGTTGCTTTAGTAGATGTTTTTGGTCTACTAGTGTTAGCTCTAGTTTGTGTTCTAGTTCTAGGCTTAGAAGTAACAGTGTTATTTCTAACTGCTCTTGGTTTAGAAGCATTACTATTACTGCGTGTTCTAGGTTTTGTAATATTATTTGAATTACCTCTAGTTTTTGGAGCGCTAATAGAGTTATTTCCTCGTGTTCTAGGTTGCGTAGCAGAACTATTCCCTCTAGTTCTTGGTCTAGAAGCTACAGCGTTTCCTCTGGTTCTAGGAGAAGAAGTAATTGCATTACTACGTGTTCTAGGCACATTATTTCTTGAAATATTTCTTACAGCTCTACCATTACCACGAGTAGCTAAACTTCTGTTTCTTGATATTGTATTACCACGTCTTGTTGCTACAGCAGTTGTACGTCTGTAATTGTTTACAAAAGGTCTTGAATATGCATATCTAACAGGTCTATAATGTCTTCTATATGGAGTAGTATAAACAACTCTGTATAATGGAGCAGGTACTACATAATATGAATGCCAAGGTCTATATACATAAACTCTATTGTAAATATTTATAAATCCTGTACAGTGAGAAAAGCGGTTGTAACGATTATAATGAACATAAAGTCCGCCAACTCTAGTAACAAAACCGCGATTATTATAGTTAATCCTAACGTTACCAATTTGATTTACACGTCCATAATAATCATAAAATATTGGTGTGTTTTCAACTTGTATAATAGCACCATACTCATCATATTGTACATATGGGTTATAATCATAACCAGTATTAAAACTAATAGAAGCATTAGGTGTGTTTACCGAAACATTTACGTTAGGACCGTAATTTGGTATATAAAAATCAAATTGCCCATCTGCAAAAACCGAAAACTCAATTCCTTCTTCTGTAAAAATGAAAGAATTGCCATAACCTCGGTTATAAGATTCGTTTATAGTTAAACTTTCGGCGTTTTTTGTTGTGTCTGCATTAACAGCAAAAATACTTAAAGTAAATGCTGATAATAAAAGGAATAATTTCTTCATAACTAATTGTTTTATGATTGAACATTTAAATATTTACAAGCATCATGCCAAAAACCAAAACTACTGTAATTGTTATTAGGTTGTAAAATGAAAAAACCTCGTAAATAAAGACTTACGAGGTTTTTTTGTTTTGATTGAAATTATTTTTTCAATTTAGGCTTTTGGGTTTTTACACCATTTTTGTAGTAGTAAAAATCGTCATTATTATAATTGTAATCATGATTATTATCTATTGGTGACCCGTATGGATTTCCGTAGTTATTATCTAACACAAAAGACGTATTGTATCTATTTACATGACCAATTGTTCTAATTAACCTTCCGTGTCTGTTATAAATTAAACGCATTGCGCCAATGCGACTTACCAAGCCTTGTCTATTATAACTTACATAAACAGACCCCAATCGTTTAACCTGTCCTTGTCTATTATAATTTAAAAACACATAGCCAACACGTCTTACTTTACCAGATCTATCGTGTAAAACAATGGTACCGTTGTTTGTTGGTCCATAGTAGGTATTGTAAGTGCCTGGTGCTCCATAAGTACGATTTATACTGCTACGTCTTGTGTTTACATTTACATTGCTACGTCTGTAATAATTATCACCTTGTGTATAATCTAATTGAGTGTTAAAATCAAAGCTTCCGTCAGGAAAGATTAAAAATTCTACACCACGTTCTACAAACATAATAGGTTGTACAAAACGGTTTGGGTTAACAACTAAATCTTCACCTTGCGATGCAGACTTATTTTCTGCTGTTACAGTGGTTAATCCCATTAACACACCTGTAATTAATAGTACTAGTTTTTTCATAGTATTAAGGATTTAGATTTTGCCTACTGTTTAGCGTTTCGGCAATCGCTATTTGATAAATTAGTTTCAATAGCTGTGCCAAACTTGAAACACGTTGGTTTTACTGGTGTTTTGATACGATATTGGATTTCTACTATTTCAATTTTAAAAAAGAAATTAGGCATCTTTTAAAGTTTATTTTTACATTTACCTAAAGAATCAACCAACATGTCACTTCAATATAAAGTTTGTGAAAACTGTGAAACAGAATTTAAAGATAGCTTTAAATTTAGCCCGTCTTGTGGCATGAAAAATAGAGAAGAGTTAACAGTTAGAAGTCTTTTTTATAATACTATTAATAACTATTTACTATGGGATTCTAAATTTTTAAAGAGCTTTTTGCCTTTAATGACAAAACCTGGGTTTTTACCAAAAAAGTTTCTACAAGGTAAACGTTTAACATATTTGCATCCTGCACAGTTTTATTTATTTGTTTCGGTAGTTTTTTTCTTCATCTTCTCATTTTATATTAGAGAAACTAGAACAAAATTAGATAAAGCTATACAGGAAGAATTAGCAGTAAAAAAGGAAAAAGAATATCGTGAAGCTTTTGAAAGAGTAGCAGATTCTATAAAGTTAGATTCTTTAGTAAATGAAAAAATTGATACAAAAAACCAAAATACTAACGCTAGTTTTTTAGGAACTTCTTTTACTTATGATGAAAAAGAAATAGATTCTTTAATTGATGCAGGAGCAGACAAAAAAATTATCTTAAAAAAAATGGGAATGCCTGAAGATGCAGGTTATTTAAAACGAAAGTTTTTTGAGCAAATGTTTAAATTTCAGAAAGATAAAGGTGTCGGGTCTATTTATCAAACCATTACAGACAGTTTTCCTATAGCTATGTTTTTTTTACTACCAATTTTTGCGTTGCTTTTAAAGGTTTTCTATTTTAATAAAGGAAGATACGCCTTCCATTTGGTATTTAGCTTTTATTTTTTCTCTTTTATATTTGCGGTAATGGCTATAGATTTAGGCATAAACTGGTTTTATGATATGCCCGATTGGTTAGACTTTTTATTGGTTTTATCTACTTATTTCTACTTTTTTATAGCAGTCAAAAAGTTTTACGATCAAGGCTGGTTTTTAAGTTTTATAAAAAGCGGAGCTATAACTACAATTTTTATGGGCATGATTATTCCTTTTGCTTCAATATTAATTGCAGTGTTAGCCTTTATGATTTATTAGATCTTATCTTTTAAGTATTTAGCAGTTGCACTTTCTTTAACTTTTGCAACTTCTTCAGGTGTACCAAATGCTACTAATTGTCCACCATTTTCACCACCTTCAGGACCAAGGTCTACAATGTGATCTGCACATTTAATCAAATCTAAATTATGCTCGACAACAATAATAGAGTGTCCTTTTTCAATTAAAGCATAAAACGATTTTAGTAATTTTTGAATGTCATGAAAATGCAAACCTGTTGTAGGCTCATCAAAAATAAATAAGGCTTTGTCTTTAGTATTTCCTTTACCTAAAAATGTAGCTAGTTTTATACGCTGTGCCTCACCACCAGAAAGGGTAGAACTACTTTGACCTAGTGTTACATAACCTAAACCAACATCTTGTAAAGGCTGAAGTTTGTTTTTGATTTTATTTTGTTTGTGTTTTTCGAAGAAAGAAATAGCGTCGTCAATGGTCATATTTAACACATCATCAATGCTTTTATTTTCAAAAGTAACTTCTAAAACTTCTTTTTTAAAACGTTTACCGTTACAGGTTTCGCAAACTAAATGGACATCTGCCATAAATTGCATTTCTATTGTAACTTCGCCTTCACCTTTACAAGTTTCGCAACGTCCACCATCTACATTAAAACTAAAATGTTTAGCAGCAAAATTTCTTATTTTACTTAGTTTTTGTTTGGCAAACAAAGCCCTAATATCGTCATAAGCTTTGATGTAAGTTACCGGATTAGAACGTGATGAACGACCAATTGGGTTTTGGTCAATAAACTCAATATGTTTGATGTTGCTGAAATTTCCTTTTAATTCTGAAAATTGACCAGCTTTATCACTAAATCCAGTTAGTTTTTTTTGAATGGCAGGAAATAAAATTTTTTTAACCAATGTACTTTTTCCGCTTCCTGAAACACCTGTAATAACGGTTAACATTTCTAAAGGAAAAGTAACATCAATATTTTTTAAATTATTTTCTCTTGCACCAACAATTTCTACGTTATACTTACTTGTGCGACGTTTTTTAGGGACTTCAATTTTTAAAGTTTCGTTTAAATATTGAGCAGTTAGTGACTTTGATTTTAAGATGTCTTTAAACGTTCCTGTTGCGACAACTTCACCACCAAAAGTACCAGCTTCGGGACCAATATCTATGATAGTGTCGGCTTGTTTCATGATATCTTCATCATGCTCTACAACAATTACTGTATTACCTAAATCGCGTAACGATTTTAATACCGATATTAGTTTTTCTGAATCTTTTGGATGTAAGCCAATACTAGGCTCGTCTAATATATACATAGAACCAACTAAGCTACTTCCTAGTGATGTTGCTAAATTAATACGCTGACTTTCTCCTCCTGAAAGTGTGTTAGATCGTCTGTTTAAGGTTAAATAATCTAAACCAACGTTGCTTAAAAAGTTTAAACGATTTTTTATTTCTATAAGTAAACGTTCGGCAATTTTAGTGTCATAATCATTCAATTCTAATTGGTTGAAAAAATTAGACAATTTATTTAATGGCATTTCTACTAAATCTGTAATTGTAGCGTTTCCTACTTTTACATAACTAGCTTCTTTACGAAGACGTTTACCGCCGCAAACGTTACATTTTGTTTTTCCGCGATAGCGCGATAACATCACACGATTTTGAATTTTATAAGCTTTGCTTTCTAGTTCTTCAAAAAAGCTATTTAAACCTTCAAAATACTGATTACCTTCCCAAATTAAATTTTTATGTTCTTGACTTAATTGAAAATAGGGTTTGTGTATAGGAAAATCGAATTTATGCGAATTGTTTACCAATTGATCACGGTACCAACTCATACTTTCTCCTCGCCAAGGGAAAATAGCCTCTTCATAAACCGAAAGCGCAGTATTTGGAATTACTAAATCCTCATCAATACCAATAACATCACCGTAACCTTCACATTTTGGACATGCACCGTAAGGGTTATTAAAGCTGAATAGATGCACATTTGGCTCTAAAAACTGCATGTTATCTAATTCAAATTTATTACTAAAATGTCTTATGGAATTATCTTTTAAGGTTTCAATGTAACAATTCCCTTTACCTTCAAAAAAAGCAGTTTGAATGGCATCTGCTAATCGGTTATAAAAATCTTCATCGTCTTTTGTTACAATTCTATCAACAACTAAAAACACATCTTCTGTAGATGTTAAATCTTTTGCTTGATCAATTCTTACAACTTCATCTTTTACTTTAATTCTAGAATACCCTTGTGCATTTAAGGCGCTAAGTTTATCCTGAAGTGCTCTACCTTCTTCTAAATAAATAGGAGCTAGAAGTAAAAGTTTTTCTTTTAAATCAATAGTTTTTATAAATTCTAAAACATCTGTAACAGTGTCTTTTTTGACTTCGTTACCAGAAATAGGAGAGTAGGTACGACCAATACGCGCAAAAAGTAGTTTTAAATAGTCGTAAATCTCGGTTGTAGTTCCGACAGTAGAGCGTGGATTAGTAGAATTAACTTTTTGCTCAATAGCAATTGCAGGCGCAATACCTTTAATATAGTCTACTTTAGGTTTGTTAAGTCTACCTAAAAATTGTCGTGCATAACTACTAAGACTTTCTACATAACGACGTTGTCCTTCTGCATACAACGTATCAAATGCTAAACTAGATTTACCAGAACCTGATAGACCTGTTATAACAACTAATTTACGTCTAGGTATAACAACATCTATATTCTTAAGGTTATGTAATTTAGCACCTTTAATTATGATGTTCTCTTTAGGGTTTACTGCAGAAAGCGTAGTCTTCATAGTCAATTTTCGTATAGATTTGCAAAGATAACACAACAATTTCAGCTTAAAAAATAGATTATTGTGCATTAAAATGTTAAAACTTGAAATTATGTTTGCATTTTTGGAATAATTGTTGTTACATTTGAAACATATCAATTAACCCACAAACACTTTTGCCTATAGCAAAACATTACTTTTTTAATTTATAAACCCCAAGCCCGAAACACGTTTTCTGTGCAAAAAAAGTAATGATTATGCAAAAAGAATTAATCTCTGATGCTCAATTAGTGAGTAATTATATAAGAGGCGAAGAATCTGCTCTAGAAGTTTTAATTACAAGACATAAACAAAGAATTTACAGTTTTATATACTCTAAAGTTTTTGATAGAGATATATCTGAAGATATTTTTCAGGATACCTTTATCAAAGTAATAAGAACTTTAAAAAGAGGTAAATATAACGAAGAAGGTAAGTTTTTACCATGGGTAATGCGTATTGCTCATAATTTGGTTATAGATCATTTTAGAAAAAACAGTCGTATGCCTAAGTTTGACAACTCAGGAGATTTTAATATTTTTTCTGTAATAAGTGATAATGCTTTAAATGCAGAAAAAACAATTATTAAAGGTCAAGTAGAAGCAGATGTAAGACGTTTGATTGACGAGTTACCAGAAGACCAAAAAGAAGTTTTGGTAATGCGTATGTATAAAGATATGAGTTTTAAAGAAATCTCAGAACGCACAGGAGTAAGTATAAATACTGCTTTAGGACGTATGAGATATGCATTAATTAACATGAGAAAAGTAATAGAAAAACACAATATTGTTTTAACAAATTAGGATAAACAATAAAGTTAAATCTTATCCGTTATAATGTAGTAACAAACTAAAAATCTACATTAAATGGCAAAACTTTACTCTAAAAAACCTAAATCAGATTTTAAATTGAACCCAAAAGATGAAACAATAAGTTTTATCCTTAATTACTCTAAGGCTTTAAGTGTTATAAATTATAAAAGCATGAAGTTTGAATCACTTCAAAATTAAAAGAAAAACGTCCTAAAACATTAGGACGTTTTTTTATGATATTCTTTTAAAACTGTAGCTCTTCCAATGGTTTTTGTAATAATATCTTTATCTAAATCCCAACCACGAGCTGGAGAATATTCTCTTCCATACCAAATGATTTGCAGATGTAAATCGTTCCATAGTTCTTTAGGAAATAGGCGTTTAGCGTCTTTTTCGGTTTGAGCTACGCTTTTTCCGTTAGATAAATTCCAGCGATACATCAAACGATGGATATGTGTGTCTACAGGAAAAGCAGGTACACCAAATGCTTGACTCATTACAACACTAGCTGTTTTGTGTCCAACTGCAGGTAACTCTTCTAAAGCTTCAAAAGATTGCGGGACTTCACCGTTATGTTTTTCTATTAAAATTTTTGAAAGACCGTAAATGCCTTTACTTTTCATTGGTGATAAACCACAAGGTTTTATTATCTCTTTAATTTCTTCTACAGATAATTTAACCATATCATAAGGGTTATCTGCTTCTGCAAATAATAAAGGCGTTATTTGGTTAACTCTAACATCTGTGCATTGAGCAGATAATAAAACAGCAACTAAAAGAGTGTATGGATCTTTATGATCTAAAGGAATAGGAATTTCAGGATATAACTTATTTAACGTATTTATAACAAAATGTACCTTTTCTTGCTTAGTCATTAATTCGTATTTTTGAATAAATCAAAATTACAACTATGAATACATTAAAACAAGGTGATAAAGTACCAAATTTTACAGTTAATGACCAAGATGGTAATGCTGTATCTTTATCTGACTATAAAGGAAAAAAATTAATTGTTTTTTTCTATCCAAAAGCAAGTACGCCAGGTTGTACTGCAGAAGCATGTAACTTAAGAGATAATTATAAAGTTTTACAAGATAAAGGTTTTGAGTTATTAGGTGTTAGTGCAGATTCTGAAAAAAGACAAAGCAATTTTAAGAACAAATATGAGTTTCCTTTTCCTTTATTAGCTGATGAAGAAAAAGAAGTCATTAATGCATTTGGTGTTTGGGGATTAAAAAAGTTTATGGGTAGAGAGTATGATGGTATACATCGTAAAACTTTTTTAGTTGATGAAGATGGAGTAGTAGCGCATGTTATTGATAAAGTAAAAACTAAAGATCATACAGCTCAAATTTTAGAGTTAATTTAATTGAATTTAATCTTTTAAAAATAAAAAAGGCGCTAATTTATAATTAGCGCCTTTTTTTTATTTATTGTAAACTGTATTATTTATTCTGAATTTCTTCGGTTTCGCAACCAAACAGACTTTGTTCTGCAATTAATTTAGAGACACCTTCAGGTAACATAGGTTGCCAACCATCTTCACCTTGGGCAATCATTTTTAAGACTTTTCTAGAGAAAACATTTAATGTTGATGGGTCGTAGTCTGCAATATCAACAACTTTACCATTGTATTTAAAGAATTTATAAAGCTCTTTCATACGTGGATGTACTTTTAAATTATCACTTGTGGTAATGGTTCCATCTTCATTTTCCATAGGGTAAAGATATACACGTAAATCTTTAAAGAATAACTTACCAAAAGCCTCTAAAATACCACCACTTAAATGACGATAATACTTCTCGTCAAAGATATCTACAAGATTATTTACACCCATTGCTAATCCCATACGGTTTTTAGTGTATTGAGAGAAATATTCTACTAATTTATAGTACTCTTGGAAGTTAGATATTAATACGGTTTGTCCTAAAGAACATAGTAAACGTGCTCTATCCATAAAGTCTTGCTCGTCTATTTCTCCTTCTGCTCTTAGGTTTGATAAAGTGATTTCAAAAATTACTTGTGTTCTTTCTTCGTCAACTTTATTTTCTTTAATAAACATATCTAAAGACTTCTGGTACATGTCCATATTTACCTTTGTTACAGGTCTAAAACTACCACGAAGTGCTAAAATGTTTTTCTTATATAAAACTCTTGCAGGAAGTACGTTATTACCATCTGGAGCAAACATTACAGCATCAGTCATTCCATTTTTAACTAGCTGTAAACTCATTAAACGGTTATCTACGTTTTTAAATACAGGACCAGAAAAGTTAATTGTATCAATTTCTAATTGGTCTTTATCTAAATGGTCGTATAAATATCTTAATAATTTTTTAGGTTCGTTGTATTTATAGAATGCGCCGTAAATTAAGTTAGTACCTAATATACCAAGAGTTTCTTGTTGTAATCTTGCGTCATTTTCTTTAAAACGAATATGTAGAATAATTTCGTTAACTTCTTTATCTTCAGGATCGATTTGGTATTTAATACCAACCCAACCATGTCCTTTATATTTTTTTGCAAAATCTATTGTAGCAACAGTGTTAGCAAAACTAAAAAACATTCTATGTGGGTTACTTTCTCTACCTATACGCTCTTCAATTAATCTATATTCATGATGAAGCATTTTGCGTAACCTGGCTTCGGTTACGTAGCGTCTATCATCTTCAATACCATAAATAGCATCGCTGAAACTTTTATCATAAGCAGACATTGCTTTTGCGATAGTACCAGATGCGCCACCAGCTCTAAAAAAATGTCTTACAGTTTCTTGTCCAGCACCAATCTCGGCAAAAGTACCGTAAATGTTTTCGTTTAAGTTAATACGAAGCGCTTTATCTTTTAAGGATGGAATATTTTCAAATTCTTTATCTCCTTTTAGCGTAATTTCCATAAAAAAATCCCTATAAATTTAGTGTTACAAAGGTACCAAATAACTATAGTAAACAAAAAAATTAACTTATTTTTGTTTTCAAATTTTATAGATTTTGAAAATTACTTTTTTAGGTACTGGTACATCTCAAGGAATTCCTATTATAGGAAGTACACATCCAGTGTGTTTAAGTAAAAATCCTAAAGATAAACGTTTGCGTGTTTCAATTTTGGTAGAATGGGATGATTATACCTATGTTATTGACTGTGGACCAGATTTTAGACAGCAAATGCTTAGAGCTAATGTAAATAAAATTGACGGAATCATTTTTACGCACGAACATGCAGACCATACCGCTGGTTTAGATGATATTAGACCCTTCTTTTTTAGACAAGGAGATATACCTATTTACGCACATAAAAGAGTAGTAGAGCAACTTAAGCAACGTTTTGCTTATATATTTGCTACAGAAAATAAATATCCTGGCGTACCAAACTTACAGGTAAATGAAATTGAAAACAAACCTTTTAAATTGAATAATTTAGAAATACTTCCTGTAGAAGTTTTTCATCATAAATTGCAAGTATTTGGATTTAGATTTAACAACTTTGCTTATTTGACAGATGTTAAAACCATACCTGATGAAGAAATGGAAAAACTAAAAAACTTAGATGTTTTAGTAATTAATGCCTTAAGAGAAGAGACTCATATTTCGCATTTAAATCTAGAAGAAGCATTACAAATTATAAATACATTACAACCTAAAAAGGCTTATTTGACACACATAAGTCATTTATTAGGTTTTCATGAAGAAGTCCAACAAAAGCTACCTAAAAATGTGTTTTTAGCTTACGATGAGCTTCAAATTAAACTTTAAAATCAAATATTATAATGAAGAATAAAATTTTTATGTACTTGTTTATCTTTACGTTACTTGTTGTTTTGTTTCAGTACGTAAACACTAAAAACTATGTAAAAGCTAATGATAGTCAGTTTAAAAGCTTAAAAGAAAAAAATATAAGAATGAAAGATTCTTTAGCGCTTTTAAACAATCAGCTAAATGATTTTATCATGTTTGATTTTAGGTATAATCAAGAAGCTAAAGATTATTTTTATGATAGAGGTATTGATACTGATAAGCTTACAATACTTATAGAAAATGAATTATACGATTTAACAGACGTGCTAGGAGAAGAGCATCCACTAATTCCTTACGCTGCTTCAGGTGGCAAAAAAATGCAATTTAATTCTATAAAAATACTAAACCATAAATGGGTTATAGCAGATTTTTCTGATGGTGTTTTTTGGGGAGAATTACTAATTAAATATGAAATTACTCCTGATAATCAGTTAAACTTTAAAGTCTTAGATCACTTATTGTATCCTACAAATTAGAGTTTGCTTTCAACCATTCTCTAAACTCATAAAAATTCTGTGGCGCAACACCATGTCCAACAGGAAACTCGCTATACTTATAGTTTGCGCCTAATTGTTCCATAAATGGTTTGGTTTGTCTTGCCCAATCCACTGGTATAACTTGGTCTACACTTCCGTGAGAACAGTAAAAATTAAGATTTTTATAAGTTTCTGGTGCTTTTAATTCGAATAAATCAGGATTTACATAACCGCTTAAAGCAATAACATTTTTAACTTTTTCAGGATATGTAAATGCTACAGCATAACTTAAAATAGCGCCTTGACTAAAGCCTAAAAGCGTTACATTATTGCTATCTGCGTTGTATTTAGCTAAAATTTCATCTATAAAATTAGCAATCAAATCTCTAGATTGTTTGGCTTGCTCGTTATCACTCCATTTTCCTTTTTCAGCATCAAAATTTATGGCATACCATGCATTACCAAAAGGCTGCATTGGGTAAGGTGCTTTAGCAGAAATTATTAAAAATTCTTCAGGTAATTCTGATGCAAAACTAAATAAGTCGTTTTCATCACTTCCATAACCATGAAAGAGTAGAAGTAATGGTGCGTTTTCTTTTAAAGTAGAAGGTCTTGATATATATTCTAAGCTTAAATCTGTCATGTTTCTATTTTCCTAATGATGAAAAAATTTTTTGAAAAAAAGGTCCTACTAGAGGAACAGCTTGCATTTTACCGCTAATAGCATTTATAATTCCGTAGAAAAATAATAAACCCATTCCTACCCAAAAAGCGACAGAGATTTGCATGTTATCAAATTGACTAATAAAATATCCAATAATCATATACATTAAACAAAGTCCTAAACCTTGACGGTTATGAAATGCTGTAAACTCATTTTTCTTTTCGTTATTCATTATGATAGCAATAACACTACCTATGATGGTTAAGTAGCTTACTACTGCTAATGTTTTTCCTTCTTCAGCTGTATTTTGATTCATTATAAAACTATTTTTTTGTTGGCATAAATACCATATACATTTCCTTTTAATTCTTGTCCTAAAAAGGCACTATTTTTTGATTTTGATAGAATGTCTGACTTACCAAATACGTATTTTTCATTTGGGTTAAATAACGTAATGTTTGCAACTTCTCCTTCTTCAATTTTAGAAGTTACAGTACCAAAACGTTCTTTTCCTTTAGTTAATAGTTGAATAGATTTTTTAGTAGAAAATATCTGGTTTAAAGCACCAAAAGCACTTTCTAATCCAATAGTACCGTAGTTGGCGTGGTCAAATTCTACTTTCTTTTCTTCTATGGTTTGAGGATTATGATCACTGGTTACCATATCTATCGTACCGTCTTTTATACCTTCAATTAAAGCATCTATATCGTCTTGAGTACGTAATGGCGGATTGACTTTGTAACGTGTATCAAATTCGTTTAAAATATCGTCAGTCAAAAACAAATTATGTACGGCAACACTACAAGTAACGTCTAATTTTTTTTGTTTGGCTTCTCTAATTAGCTTTACACTTTCTTTAGTTGAAATGGTAGGAATATGAAGTTTACCACCAGCATATTCTAATATGTATAAATCTCGAGCCACTTGTAAAGATTCGGCTAAATTTGGACTTCCTTTTAGACCTAACATAGTGCTAGAAACATGTTCGTTAACAATACCTTTACCAGCAATTTTTTGTTCTAAAGGAAAACTACACACCAAGCCATCAAAATTACTAGCATATTGTAAAGCAATCTTTAATAGATTAGGGTTAGTAATTGGTTTTTTATAATCACTAAACGCTACTGCGCCAGCGTTTTTCATATCGAAAAGTTCAGCTAAATCAACACTTTCGCTATTTTTTGTTAATGCGCCAATTGGTAACAAATCAACGGGTTGTGATTGTGCTTTTGATAAGACAAAAGTAACGTCAGAGCTAGTGTCGATAATCGGATTTGTGTTAGCTTGCAATGCAATGCTTGTAAACCCAGATTTTGCAGCTGTTTTTAAACCGTTTTCTATAGTTTCTCTATCTTCAAAACCAGGTTCGCCAAAGCAAACGCTAGAGTCAAACCATCCTTGAGAGATGTGTAAATTATCTAACTCAATTTCTTTATAATTGCTAGTGTTTTTAATAGATTTAGCAATTTCTGAAATCTTTCCTTTTTCAATTAAAACATCAACAATTTGGTTATGAAACTTGCTTGATGTATCAATTACTGTTGCCGATTTGATTAAGACGTTCATTTAAAATATTTTAAGATGAGCATTTCTATGATTAAAAGCACTAAAGCCAAAATTACAAACCATTTCCATAACTCATTAACTTTAGTGTCATTTTTTATTGTGTTAAAAGCTTCTTTAACAGAGTTTGAAACATTGATGCCTTCTATGTTTTCAAGGTTTTGATAGGTTAAATCACTTTCGTTTCTGTTGTAATTAAAGCTTACGTATTCTAAAATTTCATTTTTATTCTTTACTTCATAAACACCAGCGTTTTCTGGTAAATCGTTAGTTTTTATAACCACTTTATTGTTGTAATATTGCTGTTCTGGTATTAAAGACTCGTCATTATTAACAAGAGTTAATACAGTATCTGGTTTTAAATTTACAGACACATCAAATTGATTGTTTTGACCGATTGTATAATAAAGTTGGGCAGTATTTAAGCTTTGTTTTGCAATGTTATAAAATGTAGGTACAATTAGATTTATATTTTTAAAGTTTGAATTGTCTTCATTAATTGCAGCGCTAAAAACAAACACGTTATTACGTTGTGATAAAAATGGTTTGTTATCTTCAAATTGAAGGATAGCAGTGCTTTGAGATGTATTTTGAGGAAAATACAGATTAACCTTTGGATACTGAAAGTTATCTATACGTTTTTCAAAAACACCATTAGCGTAAATTGGATGTGCATAATTTATGGATGTAATGCGCTTTTCTTGCTCTAAAATTGAATTAAAAACACTAAAGTTAAATTGCTGTAAAAACCTATTGTAGTCTGATAAATTTCCTTTTATATTAGGTATAAATGCAACGACGCCACCTTTGTCTGTAAAGACTTTAAGAGCAGTAATTAAAGTATTTGGTAGGTTTTCAATTTCGTTTAATATTACTAGGTTTTGTGTATCAAAAAGGGCATAATCTAATGTGTTTGGTGTTTTTTTTGTAAAATTAAACTCGTCTTCAGTAAAAATTCCATTTAAATAGTTGGCATCATCGTTAGACACTGCTAAAACATTAATTTTTGAAGGCGTATTTATACTAAAATATAAGGTGTTATCAAATTGAAGTTGCGCCTCATCAATAGTAATTTTACCTTTTGTAGTTTGATTGTTAGGTATTGTAAAAATAGCTTTGTTTTCGTCTTTAATTTCAACTGAAACTTTTGAGACTAATTGATCATTATTATATAAAGAAACAGGTAAATTAATAGTAGTAGTTTGATTACTTTTTAATAAAGCAGTCAACTCATAATTAGTTGCGTTTTGTTTAGAAATATACAAACTGTCAATAAACGCATTTGTTTTACTTACAGGGTTTAACTGAATAGCACTTAAAGTAATACTTGAATCCTTTTCAATACTAAATTCTTGTGTTTTTTGCTGAAAATCTGACACAAAAATCAAGTTTTTAATGCTATTTGCTTTATTAGAAAATAGCTTTTTAGCTTTCAATAACGCAGCGTCATAACTTAATTGATTTGAAGAATATTCAAGTTGAAGTAATTCGTTTTTAATTGCCTTTATAGTTGTGTTTCTATAACTATCAGTATTGGTAATTAGTGAGAATTTTTCATTCTCATCAATAGAAGTAATGATATCTTGTATTGCACGTTTTAAAAGTGGACCATTATTACCTTTAGCTTGCATACTAAACGAGTTGTCTAGGTATATAACGGTTTCCTTTTCTGTGTTAAAACTATTAGTTTTTGAAAAATAGGGCTGAGTAAAAGCAATGATAATAGCAGTTAAAAGTAGTAACCTAGTTAATAAGACTAGCCACTTTTTAATTAGTTGACTTTTACGTGTTTGTAATTGTACCTTTTTTAAAATAGCAACGTTTGTAAAGTATTCTTTTTGAAACTTTCTTAGTTGAAATAAGTGAACAATAATAGGAATTAGCAGTAAGAAAAGCGCGTAAAGAAGTTCTGGGTTTTTAAACTGCATGTGTTATTAAAAGTTTGTCAAAGATAATAATTGAACAATTAAAAACAGCAATAAGAAATTAACATTTTAACAAAATCTTAATCTTTACGATTGTAACAAATTTTACTTTTGAGCGTCTTGTTACCAAGACCATTAACAAATAATATTTAAATATGAAAAAACTCCTATTATCAACACTTGCTTCAGGACTTTTACTAGTAGGTTGCGGTGGATCTAAAACCACTACAAGTCTTTTAGCAACACAAACACCTATTGAAACTTCAATAGACTTATCTAAAGTAACAAATGATAAAGTACCAGTAACGATTAACCCTGGTCGTTTTACTACAGAAACAGTAACGTATAGACTGCCAAGAGTTGTACAAGGAACATACTCGGTAAGCGACTTTGGTAAATATATTGATAGTTTTAAAGCTTTTAATTATAAAGGAGAAGAGTTATCTACAAGTAAGGTAGACACAAATACCTGGACAATTACTAATGCTAAAGACTTAGATTATATTACCTATTATGTAAATGATACTTTTGATCAAGAAGTTGAAGGAGGAATAGGAGGCGAGCAACCTTTTTCGCCAGCAGGAACAAACATAGAGCCAACAAATTATGTAATGAATTTACATGGATTTATAGGGTATTTTGATAGTTTAAAAAACAGTCAATATAAATTAGATGTAACTGCGCCAGCAAACTTTAAACGTACATCTGCTTTGCAGGAAACTTCAAATAAAACAAGCGAGGACGGAAGCTTAATCACATCAAGCTACTTTGCACCAAGATATTTTGACATTACAGATAACCCAATGTTTTATGGAGAATTAGATGTAGAAGAATTTCAAGTAGGAGACATTAAAATTGTATTAAGTGTTTACTCTCCTAACAAAGTACATTCAGCTACAGAAATTAAAGGTGTTGTTGAAAAAATGATGCAAGCTCAAAAAACATATTTAGGCGATATAAACAGTACACCTCGTTACGATATCTATTTATACTTATCTGATGGATCAGAAGGTTCTCCTAAAGGATTTGGAGCTTTAGAGCATCATACGTCTACAGTAGTTGTTTTACAAGAAGATATGCCATTTGATGCTTTAGCAGAAAGTATGATAGATGTCGTGTCTCATGAGTTTTTTCACATCGTAACACCATTAAGTGTACATTCAGAAGATGTACATTATTTTGATTACAACCAGCCAACATTTTCTAAGCATTTATGGATGTATGAAGGCGTAACAGAGTATTTTGCAACGTTATTTCAAGTAGATCAAGGTTTAGTGGATAACCAAGAATTTTACGGTGATATTTTACAAAAAATACAAACCGCTAAAAACATGAATGACTCAATGAGTTTTACCGAAATGAGTGAAAATGTTTTAGATGAGCCTTACGCACCACAATATTATAACGTTTATATGAAAGGTGCTTTAATCGGTATGTGTATTGATATCATTATGCGTGAAGAAAGTAATGGACAGCGTGGTATTTTATCTTTAATGAAAGAATTATCTAATAAATACGGAAAAAACAAACCATTTGAAGACGATAAATTAATAGACGAAATCACTGCAATGACTTACCCAAGCGTTGGAGAGTTTTTAAATACACATGTAGTTGGAGGAACACCAATAGACTATAATGTATATTTTGAAAAAGTAGGCTTAATGATGAGTGAAGGAAAAGTAAAAACTAACTACATCCAGAATGGCGGTGAGTTAATTTTTGCTCCTAATCAAGAAACTATGAAACTTCCATTTTCTGAAGCTGTAAAAAAAAACAGTTTTTGGGCAGATAATGGTGTACAACCTGGTGATGTAATGAAAACTGTAAACGGTGAAGCTTTTTCTTTTATGACTGCACAAAAAATCTTAACAGATATGTATATGTGGAAACCAGGACAAGAAGTAGAAGTTGTTATTGATAGAAATGGTAAAGAATATACTGTAAAAACAAAACTAACACAGTCTTATACTACAGGAAAAACTATTACCGAAAACCCAGAAGCAACACAAAAGCAAAAAGAAATTAGACAAGCTTGGCTAAAAGGTTAATCTTGTAGTAAATTATTTATAAGAACTTGAAAAGCTTGGTTTTGTACCAAGCTTTTTATTTTGGTATAATAAGTGAATAATAAGTTAAATGTAAAATCAAACAGTAAAAAATTAGTATATTTATTATATAAAAATAAAAACAAGATGAAACAAATATTCCTTTTTGTATTTGCTCTATTTATAACAACTGGAGCAGTTATGGCTCAAGATAAAATGCAGGTAGAAGACGCCAATTATGTTATTTTACTAAATGAAAAAGTTTATCATTATACACAGAGTGGAGTAGAGTTGCTTAAATCTGATTTAAAATTAAATAACGGAACAGTTGTTAAAACTGATGGAAGTTATATTACAAAAGATGGAAACAAAATGATGCTTAAAGATGGGCAGTGTTTAGGCATGAGTGGTAAATTATACAAGGATCAAGCTACATTATCCAAAAAGCTTAAAAAAGAAATGAAATAAATAAAACATTATAATATTGTGAAAAAGCCTGATAATAATATCAGGCTTTTTTTATTTTTCTACAGAAAAACTAAAAGTCGTTCCTTCATTAACTTTCGATGTTAGACTAACTTCACCACCTAATTTTTTAACTAAAGTTTTTACAGTATACAATCCAATTCCTGTACCTTTATTTCCATATTTATCTGCATCATGAGCTGTATTAAACAGGTCAAATAAAGATTCTTTTTTATTATCAGGAATACCATTACCATTATCTGAAACAGAAAAGTGATGGTGCGTTTCATTTTCCTTATAATCTAAAACAACTAATGGATTATTGTTTGTGTTATATTTAACTGCATTATCTACCAAATTAAGAATAATTTGAGTTATAGCAGATTTATTGATATCTCCTAAATTTGGATTGTTTTTTAACTTAAACTGAGTATCTTTTAAGCTAAGCATCTGTTTTACATCATTAAAAATATTAGACAAATCTATTGTTTGTTTCTTATCTTGTAGTAACGCTTCAGATTTATAATGTTTTAAAATTCCGTCTATGTATGCTCTTAACGTATCTGCAGACTCTTCAATAAAGTCTAAATATTCTAAATTTATTTCAGGATTAGACGCTTTTAATTCATCTTTAAATAATTGAGATAATGATGTAATATTTGCTAAAGGCGATTTTAAATCATGAGACACTTTTCCTGCAAAAGTTTTTAAGGATTGGTGTCTTTCATCTAACAAATAATATGCGTTGGTTAATTGATTGTTTTTTAATCTTAACTCAAATAGATTAACAACTTGTTTAGCTAAAATAACCATAGCTTCTTGTTGTTGTTTAGTAAGTTGTTTGGGTTTTACATCATAAACGCATAATGTACCTAAAGGAAAACCTTCTGGATTGATTAATGGTACACCTGCATAAAATTTAACGTCGTGATCTTTTATTAAAGGATTGTCGTAGAAACGTTGATCTTTAGTAGCGTCTTCAACAATAAAAATAGAATTGCTTTCTAAAATAGCATGACCACAAAAAGATATATTTCTTGGTGACTCATTAAAAGGTATGCCATAATGAGATTTTAAAAAATTTCTGTCAGCGTCTATAAGTGTAATTAAAGAGATTGGTACATCGCAAATATTAGCTACAAGGTTAGTTATATTATCAAAATCTTCTTCTGGTAATGTGTCTAGTAGTTTATATTCTTTTACTGCTTTTAAACGTTGTTTTTCGTTTTTTGGTAATTTGGGTGCAATCATTATTTGTGTAGGTAAGCTTGGTTTGTGATAAGCTTACGTAAATATAAGAGTCTAGGTTTTGAATTATGTTAAAACTTTTCGAAAACTCCTAAACCAAATAAAGCAAAGTCATATTTAACAGGATCTATAGGGTTTAATAGTCTTAAATTTTTATCTAATTCTTGTAAAGCTTTAGCGTCATTTTGTTTTCTACTTAAAAGCCCAAGTTTTCTAGCTACATTGCCAGAGTGGACGTCTAAAGGACAAGATAATTCTGAAGGTTTAATACTTTTCCAAATGCCAAAATCTACACCAGTATTATTAGGTCTTACCATCCAACGTAAAAACATGTTAATACGTTTTGCTGCACTATTTTTTAAGGGATCACTAATATGCTTTTGAGTTCTTGGTAGGTGATTAATCTCAAAAAAAATCTGTTTAAATTGAGAAATAGAATGTTGTAAATTTTCATTTCTACCTTTACTGAAAACAGCTTCTAAACCATTGTGATTATTATAAATATTTTGAAGTGCTTTTATAAAAGTAATACAGTCTACACTATTAAAAGTGCGATGTACAAAGTTGTCAAAGCGTTGTAAGTCTTCTTCTTTATGGTTTAAAATAAAATCGTGTGGTGAATAATCTAATAAATCCATTAATTTATTAGCGTTATTGATGATACTTTTACGGTTTCCCCAAGCAATTGTAGCGGTTAAAAAACCTGCTATTTCAATATCTTCTTTTTTAGAAAATTTATGCGGAATTTGAATTGGGTCACTATCAATAAACTTAGGATTATTATAAAGAATAACTTTTTCGTCTAAAAACTCTTTGAGATTATCTATAGTCTTCAATTTTTATTTTTTGATAGAAAATTTAAAAGTACTACCAACACCAACTTTAGAGTTAACAGTTATATTTCCGCCTAAATTGGTAACTAATTTTTTAACTGTAGATAAGCCAATACCATGACCTTTTTGGCCAAATCTATCTGTTTCTTCAACGGTAGAAAATAACTTAAATATTTTTTTCTGCTTTTTTTTAGGTATACCAATACCGTTATCTTTTACCGTTATAAAGTTAAGATCTTCTTGGGTTGTGTCTAACTCTACATCTATTATAGTTTCTTCTTTATCGTTGTATTTTAGACTGTTGGTAATTAAATTAAGTAAAATAAGCTCTAAAGCAGCTCTGTTACTTGTAATATCAAAGTCTTTTTCGGGTAAATTAATGGTGCAGTCTACTTTGATATTTATAATATCTATGACTTCTTCTAGTAAATGATTAAAAGAAAAAGTATCTACAGAAGTTGAAGATGTATTACTATTTTCGTAATAGTTTAAGAGGTTATTTATATAGCTACTTAAAGATAAAGATAAAGATGAAGATTTAATGTTTTGTAAATAATTAATACCAGTATCATCTATATGTTTTTTATATTTAGATTTTAATATGTCTGTAGTTAAAATCATATTAGCTAAAGGCATCTTCATATCATGTGCTACCTGAGATGCAAATCCTTTTAGCATTTTATTTTTTTTAGTTAGTTTTTTCTTAGTTTGTTTAAGATTAATATTGCTTTTATTAAGCTCTATTAATTTTACAACTTGTTGTGCTAGTAGTTTTAGTGCTTCTTTTTGATCTTTATTTATTGTATTAGGTTTATGATCTATCACACATAAAGTACCAAGTTTATGGTTGTTTTTATCTGTTAGACATACACCTGCATAAAAAGCTATAGATTTATCTCCGTTTTTAGTATAAGGATGGTTTACAAAACGTAAATCTTTCTTTGTGTTTTCTACTATGTAAACATCATCATCACTAGCTATAGCATAACTACAAAAGGATAATTCTTTTTCAGAGCTGCTAATTTGCATGCCTTTTGCAGATTTAAACCAAACTTCGTCCTTATCTACTATCGAAATTAAAGAGACAGGCATATTGGTTATTTTTGTAGCCAGTGCAGTTATATTGTTAAAACTAATGTCTTTTTGACATCTGTTTAGCTTATAACTTTTTACAGCTAAAAGCCTTTCTTTATCATTTTTAGGAATCGTGTTTAGCTGCATTATTTTGAGAGTCAGAAATTTTGTTTAACTAAATTAGTAAAAATATAAACACGGATAAGAAAAAAGTTAAACAATTTTTCCATCAACCATTGTAAGTTTTCTATCTGCTAGATTGGCTAACTCTTCGTTATGTGTTACAATCACAAAGGTTTGCCCAAATTCATCACGAAGTTTAAAGAATAGATTATGAAGGTTTTCTGCACTTTCGCTATCTAAATTACCAGAAGGTTCGTCTGCAAAGATTAGTTCTGGGTTGTTAACTAGTGCTCTTGCTACAGCAACACGTTGTTGTTCTCCTCCAGAAAGCTCGTTAGGTTTATGGTTGTACCTGTGTGACAAACCTAAAAAGTCTAATAATTCTTTAGCGCGTTTGTTAGCTTCTGTTTTATTAGTTCCTTTTATAAATGCAGGAATACATACGTTTTCTAAAGCTGTAAACTCTGGTAATAATTGATGAAACTGAAAAATAAAACCTATGTGCTTGTTTCTAAATTCAGCTAATTGTTTTTCGTTTAATTCTGTAATATTTTTATCATTAATAATTAGCTCTGTTTCTGAGCTTTTATCAATAAAATCTAAGGTGCCTAATATTTGAAGTAAGGTGGTTTTTCCTGCGCCAGAAGCACCAACTATAGAGACAATTTCACCTTTTTTAATAGTAACGTCTACACCTTTTAAGACATGTAAATCGTCATAATATTTATGAATGTTTTTTGCTTTAATCATAGGCTTATATAAAGCTTGAAAATTACTACTTTAAATTAGCTTTAGCAAGGTTAGATTAAGTTACTTTTTTTAGTAAATACCTTTTTTAAATCGTTATAATCTATAAAATAAACCATTCTTAAAGATACAGTGTTACGCTGCTTTTGCTTAAATAAATCGTCTAAAGTATCAAAATAACTATCTTCTGAGTTAGAAGATTGATTAAAAATCTGATTACGGTATAATGCGGTTAATTGACTACCAGGTGCAAATTGCCAAGTATAGCTTAAGTCTAAATTCCATGTATTAAAATTAATATCTGGATTAAAATTAGGATTGTAACTTATGTTATCTTTAGTATAAACTTCAGACTGTACAAGACTACCGTTGTTTTGTAATACATACATTTTAGAGTCATAGGTTACAGTACTAACATAGTTTCTAAAACTTAGTGTTAATGCGTTAAAAGAGTTAAAATTGTAGCTGCCGGATATATTTGAGGTTATTTGCTTTCTGTCGCGTTGACCAAATATTATACGATCATAAATTTGTTGTCCGTTTACATAACCTCTATCTGCTGTGTAATCGTCATAATCAAAACCTAGTAATAGTAAAAACTTATCATTAAACTTAAACCTTGGATTGATACCAAACCAATAATTATTAAAATTATCACGCTCTTTATCAAAAAATCGTCCATAACCAAAGTTAGCATCTATTGCAAAAAAATTGTTGTAATTGGAAGAAATCCACATGTTTGCTTGAGCGTAATTTTTGGTTGTAAAGAAGCTATTAAAACCATTACGAGGCTCGAAGTAGTCATGTTGCTCGCCAATATTCCAATTACCATTAATACCAAAACTGTGTAGTTTTTTATTGGTAGCATTAAAGTTAAAACCAGTGTTTTTTCCTGTATACACGCTTGGCGTAGCTAGCATGTTATAATTAAACCATGTGCCTAAATACATGTTATTTAGGTGTTTTGTTGGCTCAAAAATACGGTAACTAGCGTCAAAGCTATAGTTACTGTAGTTATTCCTAAATTGAATACCTAAATCGTTTGGATCAAAATTAACATCTGCATAGTTATAGTCTAAAGCCACACGATATTTACCACTAATTTTTCCAATTCCTGCTTCTACAGCATAGCCATTTTGTTTGTTAGATACATCATTAAACGTGCTCATCTTTCCGTTAGCATAGACGCCATAGGTATTCTTTTTATTGACTAAATTGGTTAAAAAACCAGTAACGTTAGCATCTCTAAAATCGCCATTTCTTATAACATTGGTGTTGATTAAAGTTACAGACGAGTTTTTATTAAACTGCTGGTCTAAAACCATGATATTGTAGTTTGCTAATGGCTCTACTACAGCACGTCTATTAGATTTTCTAATTTCTTCAGCTTCAGAATTTGGGTTTAAAACTTCAGTTTTTTTAATATCTACATAGGTTTTTTCTGTAATAGCATTAAAAAAACCAATACCTAAACCGTTTTTTGTGCGTCCGGAAATTTTAACTGCATTTAATAGCTGAACTTTTTCAGGATATTCGACAATATCTTCATCTTCATCTAAAATAGGAAATCCGCTAGGCGCATCACCAATACGTCTAGAGTAGAATAGGTTACCTTTACTAAATAAATCAATACCTTCTGTAAAAAACTGGCGTCTTTCTGAAAATTGTTGTTCAAAAGGACCAAGGTTTAATATGACATTGTCAAAACCAGCTTGACTAAAATCTGGTATTAAAGTAGCATCTAAAGTAATGTTTTCTGTAATCCCATATTTTACATCCATACCTGCAGCAAGTTCGGTTTCTGTTTCTCCGTCAAAAGAGCTTGTTAAGCCAGATGCGTAAGGAAAAAAACTAAGTCTTGTTGGAGGCGTAATGTTTTTTAATCCCTTTAATTCTGCATGGTATAGTCCATTATTACCTTTTGTTGGGTCTAAAGGATTCCATGTCATTTGCTCTCTTGTATTGCGATAATGTCTATGAAATTGTATGCCCCAAGTTGAGTTTTCTTGTTGTGTAAAACGTAAAGCTCTATATGGTATTTTTACTTCTACTATCCATCCGTTATTTTGCATTTTTACACTACTTTCCCAAACGGCGTTCCATCCAAAATCTTCTCCGTTATTAGGACTTTCTACAGCATCGGCTTGCGTACCAGAGCTAAATACAAAAAAATTAGTGTTGTTTTGCGCATCATTATTTGGATTAAAAATAATAGCAAAAAAATCTGATTGTCCAAAATTATCACGTTGTGTAAACTGCGTCATTATATCTTCTGGATTATCATAGCAGTAAGCAGCAATGTAGATTCCAGAATCATCATAAGTCATTTTAACTTCTGTTCTTTTCTCTTTGCTAGGTAAGTCGCCTAAATCAGGTCTAAACTCGGTAAAATTTGTAGCAATTTGTGCGTCATTCCACGCTTTATCATCTAAAATACCATCTATTTTTGGAGCTATATCAGTACGTTTGATTTGATAAGTTTTTTTGTCTTGAGCTTGTAATTGACAACTTATAAAAATGAAAAATAGCGCTTTAAATAAAATTTTCATGATGGTTTAAAAATTTCGGTATTCTCAATAAAGAGTATACAAAACTAAAAATGTTACACTTACGGACACAAAACTAACTTTGTTGTTATACTTTTCTCATAATATAACGTTAAAATCTTTTCAGAAATTATAGAGAATCAATGGTTAATTAATAGAAAACACTATTTTTATTGTGAAGTAATTAAACTATTATGCCATACAAGAAATTTGAAGAATATAACATGCAAGTTACCGACGATGTAAAAGACCGTTACAAAAGTATTATTACAGAACTTGGTGAAGACACCAAACGCGAAGGTTTGCTAAAAACTCCAGAACGCGCCGCAAAAGCCATGCAGTTTTTAACGCAAGGTTATAATCAAGATGCTGCCGAAATCCTTAAAGGCGCCATGTTTAAAGAAGATTATCATGATATGGTTATTGTTAAGGATATTGAATTGTATTCGCTTTGCGAGCATCATATTTTGCCATTTTTTGGTAAAGCACATATTGCTTATATCCCAAACGGACATATTGTCGGACTAAGTAAATTACCTCGTGTTGTAGATATTTTTGCCAGACGCTTGCAGGTACAAGAACGTTTAACACATCAAATTTTAGATTGTATAAACGATACTTTAAAACCTGCTGGTGTTGCTGTAGTGATTGAAGCTAGTCATATGTGTATGATGATGCGTGGCGTGCAAAAACAAAACTCGGTAACCACAACATCGGGTTTTAGAGGCGCTTTTCAAAATATTGAAACACGTACTGAGTTTTTAAATCTGATTAATGCGGATTTGAGTTAGCTTAAAAGTTAAAAGTTAAAAGTTAAAAGTTTGAAAGTTTGAGTGATTTTGAGTGATTGCTGATCGTAGTCGAAGTAAAACGAAAAATTGTATTTAGACAAGTTCAATAAAGCTATCGAGAAAAGGTTAATAGGCTAAAATTCTATATTCTCGATACAAATTTTACTCATTACTATCGTAAAATTCACTCGAATTGACAGAATTTTATTAAAAAGAACAATTTGTAAAGACTAATAACTTACTACTAAACACCAAACACCAAACACCAAACACCAAACACCAAACACCAAATACGTATTACTCTTTCATTTTTGGAATACTATTTGCCATTAACTTTATAGAATTCAAAATATTATAAATGAACAACAACACAAACAAATACACCAAACTGTTTTTAGGTTTGCTTTTTGATGCTTTAGGATATGTTACTTTTATTATTCCTGGTATTGGCGAATTTGGAGACATTATTTGGGCACCAGCATCTGCATGGTTAATGACCAAACTTTATAAAGGTAAAACGGGTAGAGTAGCAGCGGTAGTGTCTTTTATAGAAGAGGCATTACCTGGTTTTGACGTTATACCAACCTTTACCATTATGTGGTTATACACTTATGTGTTTTCAGGTAAAAAACAAGATAAAACTATTGAAGTGAAATAGGATTGATTTTACTTTTTAATTGTTTTCTTTTTGTTTAATAATGGTTCTGTGTATTGATTATACAAGTCAAACAAATATTCTATCCTAGCAGTTTCATTAGTAAACGCTTGCGGTCTATAACATAAATCAACTGCTTTGTCTAACTCTAAATGGGCTTTTACCAATTTTGGTGGCATTGTTAGAGGATGATACAAATCTGCCAAACTACTATCAGGAAATTCTGCTCTTGCGTCTAAAACTTTTTGGGCTTTTTCCTCAACTTTTTGTTTGTTTTTTTCGCTGACTTCTTTTGGCCAAGGGTAGTTGTTATAAACTAAGTTATTAGAATATCTAAAATCACTTTTAAGTTTACCAGCTACGGTTCGAATCCATACATTATGCATAAGTGATTGCAAAATTCCAAATTGATATTTTGTAGCATTAGGAAGACCATAAGCACTATCAGCTAAAATTGTTTCTTTAGATATATAACCTATTGGTAAATAGTTTCTTTTATGTGATGAAACTCTTGGAATTAAAAGATAATCGTTTTCAGGTTGTCTTATATCTCCAAAAAGGTAAGGCGTAAAAGCTTTTGAATTCACTGACTTAGACTTAGCAGACTCACGAAAGGATTTACATTTATTTATTCTTCCTATTAGAAAACTTGATTTTTGTATTAAACTTGGACTAACATCTTTAAGCCAAAAACAATATCTCCATTTTTCATTAAGCATTTCAAAAGAGCCTCCATATCTTTTTATTAAAATATTTAGCTCTGGATTAGTTTTTATTAATTCATCCTTTTCATTTAGAGATAATAATAAATTGCCATCATCATATGGTATATTACCTCTAATCATTTTTTGAGTATTACATATTGGAATTCTAGTTTTATCAATAAAAACGTTATTACCATTAACTAAATATGGATTGATGTTACGAGCAATGAGTTCATCAGGTTCTCCATTAATGTCATAATAATCGAAGAGTTTTTTCTGTTTTTCCTTAAGAGAAAATCCAATAATTACACAATGCACAGCTGCTTTTCCTTTTGCATCATTTTTCCAATTAAATGTTCTATGAGCGAAATTAATTATCAAACCTAAATTAACTAAAATTTCATGCCACAAAATCGAAACTTGTTCTCCTTGTGATACAGAATTAGTAGAAACAAAAGCTGCTTCAATGTTTGTGTTACTAATATACTTAGCAGCTAAATAATACCAAGCAGCTACATAGTCTAATTTTCCGTAATTAATTGTTTTATCAAAAACAATACTCATATCTTCAATTTGAGTTTTGTTTTTCATTGCTGCACCAATAAATGGTGGATTGCCAATGATGTACGAAAGTTCTTTTTTAGAAACTACATCTTCCCATTCAATACGTAAAGAGTTTGCGTGTACAATTTTAGCCGCTTTTTTTAATGGTAAACGCGCAAAATATTGTCCAAATTCTTCAGAAACTTTCATATTCATTTGGTGGTCTATTAACCACATAGCAACTTCGGCTATTTTTGCTGCAAATTCGTCATATTCAATACCGTAAAATTGGTCAACATCTAACCAAAGAATAGAGGAAACATCTAAAACTTGCTCTCCTTTTTTAAATAGCTCACGTAAAATATCAATTTCTAAAAGTCTTAATTCTCTGTAAGTAATGATTAAGAAATTACCACTTCCACAAGCTGGATCCAAAAATTTTAAAGTAGAAAGTTTATGATGAAACTCTTTAAGTTTTTTAATGTTTGATTTTACCTTTTCAAATTCTGCTCTTAACTCATCAAGAAAAAGAGGTTTAATAAGTTTAAATATATTTTTCTCAGAAGTATAATGAGCTCCTAAATTTCTTCTCTCTTCTGGGTTCATCACACTTTGGAATAGTGAACCAAAGATTGCAGGTGATATTTTTCCCCAATCTAAACCAGATGCTTCTAATAAAATGTTACGCATTTTGGTATTGAAAGAAGCAATAGGTAAAAACTCTTCAAATAATTTACCATTTACATATGGAAATTGATTTAAATGGTCATCTAAGTTTTTAAGTCTTTTTTCTTTTGGTGTATTTAAAACTTGGAAAAATTGAGCCATTAGAGCTCCTAAATCACTTCCGTCTTCGTTTGTTTTTTGGTCTAAAAATTCTTTAAAAGTATCTTTTTCAAAAATACTTGTATCGTCAGCAAAAAGTATGAACAGTAAACGAACTAAATAAACCTCTAAATGATGCCCTTTATAACCAAACTCTTCAAGTTGGTCGTGAAGTTTACCCATTAACTCAGCAGCTTTTATATTTACTGGGTCTTCTTCTTTAAAAGTTCTTTTTTGATAACCAGCAATAAAGCCAAAGAGTTTTACATTTTTGTAAAGTTCTGAAACGTGAAATTCGTGTTCAGTTTTTTCGTCAAGGTCAAAAAGTTTGATTTTGTCAAAATCTGAAACTAAAATGTATTTTGGTAATTCGTGTTCTTTTAGTCCAGGAAAATAATCAGTTGCTTGCTCAAAAGCTTTGTCTAAACTTCTCCCTTTTGATTTATGCTCAACAAGTAAAGTACCTTTCCAAAAAAGGTCAATAAATCCTTGATTTCCACTTAATTTTTTGACAGGTTCTTCAAATGTTGCCACTCGTCTGCGTGATATTCCAAAAACGTTGAAAAAATCATTCCAAAAACTATCTTTTTCAGCTCGTTCCTTTGTTTCTTCTGCCCATTCATTTGAGAACTTTAACGCTCGATCTTTTATTTCATTCCAGCTTAATGCCATTAATATATTTTGTTAATTAGTTTTTAAATATTCAAATATCTAAATATAAAAAAATCCCAACGCTAAGTCGGGATTTTTTTGAAGTAATCTTCACTATGTTATTAACAGTTATAAGGTATAATTTAAACCAAAACTAATATTGCGTCCCATATTAGCAATACCATCTGTTTTTAAGCGTGATAAATGGTTAATGTACACTTTGTCGGTTAAGTTAGTACCTGCAATGCTTATATCTAAAGGATTTTTAAATAATGTAACCGTTGTGCCAACACCAGCGCTTAAAAGGTTGTAGCTTGGTGTTGTGGTTTCAAACTGGCTAACATTGTTTTGTGCAAACGTGGTGCGTAGTTTTACAAATGCATAACTTTTTTTTAGGGTATTGGTATTAAACTCTGCACGTAACGTATTGGTTAAACTGTTAGCAGGTATTAATGGTAAATAATCATCATTATCTTGTTGTCCTGTTACGGTTTCAAAACTAGACTCTAAATGTAACCAATCTAAAGGATGCGGATGTAAGTGTACACCAAACTCGCCACCATATAAACGCGCATTACTTTGTAAATAGTTATATACAGGTGTGTTGTCTATAAAATTTCCGTTAGGCGCTAAATAGATGTAATTATTAATGTGGTTATAAAAACCGTTGGCAAAAATTTCAAAATGCTCGTTAGCATATTCTAAGGCTAAATCGGTTTGAAAGTTTTGCTCATTTTTAAGGTTTAAATTTCCTACTTCGTATCTATTTGTTCCGTGGTGAGTCCCATCAGACACTAACTCAGATAAATTTGGTGCTCTAAATCCAGTAGCTAGGTTTAATCGTGCTACGATAGCTTTAGTCACATTAGCTTTGATACCAGCAGCACCATTAAAGCTGTTAAATTGTTTAGTAATAGCATTGTCTATATCTATATTTCTGTGATCAAAACGTGCACCTAATTGCACATCAAAAGTTTCAAAATGAATATGTGATGTAGCTAACACACCAACATCATTAGTTGTTGCGTCTGGTATTAATTGTTCTTCGCCATAATTGCTGTTATTTTGAAGCATACCTTGTACACCAACAATAGTTTCAAATTTACCCATAGTAGGTAAGTTGTATTTAATGTTGTAGTTAAAGGTTTTTAGCTTCATGTGTAGTGCTGGCGCTTCGTCTTCGTGGTGCGCATCTTCGTCATGATCATGGTCGTCTTCATCTTCGTCATGGTGTTCTTCACCGTGTTCTTCGTGATGATGGTCTTCAAATTCTTGTCTATCGTTGTAGATATAACCTAAGTTAATATCTAAGCTAGAATTGTCAAAAAACCACGTACTTTTTGAACTTAAAATATGGTTGGTTAAGCTTTGGTAAGGATCTAAAGGTGTTTTTAAATCAGACTGAATTCCAATTTCCTCAGGAATACCAAGTTTAGAAAGGTTAACATTGTATCTAAAATCGGTTTTAAAATTGGTGCTTTGGTAACCTAAACCAGCCTTTAAATCTTGTTCTCTAAAACGTGTATTGGTTACTCTATAATCTTGGGTTTGATAGTCGCTATGTTCTGCTTGACCTAATCTAATTAAGAATTTAAATTTATCTGCAGATGCTTTATGCCCAAAATTAACATTGTAACCATCTGTATTTGTAAAATATCTAGTGTTTATATTAGTTACAGTACTATTTGGATCTGCAAAACGCTCAGGATTTAGATATAAAACGCCACCAAGTGCATCACTACCGTAAAGTAAAGATGCTGGACCTTTTATCACTTCGACGCTTTCTATACCAGCATCGCTAATGCCTAAACCGTGTTCTGCACCAAACTGTTGGTTTTCTAGTCGTACACCTTGCGCGTAAACTAACACACGATTACTACTTAAACCTCTAATAACAGGTTTACCAATTCCCATACCAGTTGTAATGCTTTCTACACCAGCGATATTAGTGATTCCGTCAGATAAAGTTACAGCACCTTTTGCTTTTAAAGTGCTTATTTTTTCTTGTTCAACCTTCATTACATTATCTTTTTGAAGCTTATGAAATGGCGTTGAAAGTATAACTTCACTCATTTCTATAGCAGAAGGTTTTAATTGAAATTGAAACGGACTTGTTGCTGGTAGCGTAATGTTTTCTGAAAAGGTCTCAAAACCAATCACCGAAATGGTTATTTTTTGAGCACCAGAAGGTAAATTATTAATAGTGAAATTTCCGTTGTCATCGGTAGTTGTTCCTTTTTCTAACTGCGGAAAATAAATATTTGCATAAGGAATAGGCTCTGAAGAATCATTAATGGTGACTTGTCCAGATATATAGTTTTGTGCAATTGTTACGGTAGATACCATAGCAATTAGCATAAATAAAAATTGTTTCATGTTTTTAAATATGAATTTGTATAAAGTGTTTTAAATAATAAATTTGATATCGCGAAAGCGAAATCTATAACTGCGTTTATACAAATTGTGGCGGACCACGAAGTACAATACCTAATCTCTGGTAAGAGCTAATAAATTGGTATTGAGAATGAATAGGTTTGTGATTATTTTTAACCTCTAAAAGTGCGTAACTAAATACAGAAAATGATAGCGAATTGTTGAGTTTTATTTTATAAAAGTCACAATCTACATCTAGTTGGTGTAAGTGATGATCGCTAGTTTTATCTGTACACACCTCATGTTTGTGGTTTTCAAACACATGCAATGCTTTTACTGTCGCAGGTAGTAATACCGTAACAACAAGTAAAGTATAAGCGCTAAGCTTTTTGATATGATATGTTTAATAGTGTACATTTATTCGTTTAAAAAACGTCCTAAACCAAAACGTTTTAGCATTTTCTTTTCAAAGTTCCAAAAAAAATGAAATTGACCAAATAACCAACCATAAAATACTAGTAAAACTTGGTAAAAAATGAGGCCAATAATAATATATAAAATCCAATAAATAAAAGGGTTTAAGTTTTCTTTAGTAATTCCTATATATTTTATTAAAGGTCTTCCAATAAACACAGAGGAAGATCCTGTAATAGCAAATACTATAAAGATAGCTATTAATTCCCATCTATAAGTTACTTTCCATTTATCTTCTAATTTGCTAAACAAGAATAAAGTAACCTTTAATAATAGGTATGTTATAATAATAGTAAAGCTAATTTTGAAGTAAATATTTTCAAAAAATAAATTAGCTAGTTTATATCCAGAATAAAGTAAACCTAATAAGCCTAAAATAGGAAATAGAAGCTGCCAATTTTTTTGAATTTGCCAGCGTTGTTTAAATACTTTCATAGCTGTTTTTTAAGTCTGCAAAAGTACAAAACGATTTAAAAAGGAGGCACACGACCACCTAAAAGATTTTGATTATATTTATTTTGGAAGTAAATAAAGTAATTATACAATTTATAATTAAGCTCATAACCATAATCAATATTCTGTCTATAGTCAATTTGCATTTCGTACAAATTTGGATTGTAACGTTGTGGTTGCAAAACTCTGTTATTCCATGCTTGTACATAGAAAATATTTTTATTTTCTAAATAAGTTTGGTTGTAAAACCCTTCTGGTCTTGCAGTTGTATTTAACCAAACATTAAAACCTGGTTCTATTATGATTATTTCGTATTCTGTTTTATCACTAGTTATTTTAATAGTATCTCCAATTTGTGCAGAGCTATTATCTGCTTTTACAGTTTTTTTAGATGCAGTACAGCTATAAACAATTAAAATAATGCAAGCAGCTAAAGCTAAATTTTTCATCGTTCTGTTTTTACTAAAGTTACTAAAATTATAGGATAAAAAAAGCCAAACATTTTGTTTGGCTTTTTCTTGAAATATTTAATAATAATTATTTTCCAAATAATCCTCCTAAAAGTCCGCCAAGACCGCCTTTTTTCTTAGCTCCTCCTAAAACCATACCAGCTACGTCATCTACAACGCTACCATCGCCATCTGCATCTAATATTTTTTCTAAAAAGCTTTGTTCTTCTTTAGCTTCACTACCGCCAAGTAAACCACCAAGTAAACCTCCTAAGTCGTTAGTAGAACTAACGTTGTTTTGTCTTGCTTGTTTACCTAAAACACCCATTAAAATAGGTGCAGCTACTTTAAGTATGTTATCAACAGAACCAGCATCTAAACCAGCTTTTTGGCCTATTATTTGTTCTACACCTTGCTTTTTTGCACCTAAAACATGACCTAAAATTTTATCACCATCAGTTTTTACAGACTCATCAACACCACCATTAAATAATCCACCAAGGTTATCTAAAATACTACCATCATGTTTGTCCATTATAGCTCCAAGTAATCCTTGTGCGTCTTCTGGAGATGCAGAAGCGTTACGCTCCATAGCTTTCATTAATACAGGTAAAGCCATAGTTAATACGCTTCCTGTTCTGTTTTCGTCTGTTCCTGTAGATCCAGAAACACCACTAATAATTGTTTTTCCTAAATCTGAATTTAATAAGTCTAAAATACCTGCCATTTTATTATGTTTTAAAGTTTGTTTAAATTTTGTGATTGTAAATTACAAAAAAAAAGTCCCAAGCTATTCTTGAGACTTTAATTAATAATTTTTTTAAAAGAAATCCGATAAAAGGTAAATTTTAATCGTTTAAAAGCAAGCTTTTAATCTGGTCTGCTAACTCAACTCCAATTCTGTCTTGTGCTTCGTTAGTTGCTGCACCAGTATGCGGAGTTAAAGATAAGCTACTATTCATTAATAATTGAATTTCTGGTTGAGGCTCTTTTTCAAAAACGTCTAGTGCTGCTCTTGCTACTTTTCCGCTTTCAATAGCATTAACTAGAGCGATTTCGTCTAAAACGCCACCACGAGCTGCATTTACAATAATAACACCTTCTTTCATTTTATCAAATTCGTCTTTACCAATCACGTAATCTTTTTGTGCCGGTACATGAAGTGTTAAAAAGTCTGAGTTTTTGATAACTTCTTCTTTAGATACTGTTTTAATATCGAAATTTAGTTTTTGACCATCAAAAAACTCTAATTCTAAATCAGCCTTTTCAATAAATGGATCAAAAGCAATTACTTTCATTCCTGCACCAATAGCTACTTTTGCTGTAGCTTGTCCAATACGACCAAAACCAATAATACCTAGTGTTTTTCCTTTTAATTCGGTTCCTTTAGCATATGCTTTTTTAAGCTCTTTAAATTTAGAATCTCCATCTAAAGGCATATCTCTGTTGGCATTGTGTAAAAATCTTGCTAAACCATAAAGATGAGCAAAAACTAGTTCGGCAACAGAATGTGAAGATGCAGCAGGTGTATTAATTACATGGATACCTTTTTGACGTGCATAGTCTACATCGATATTATCCATACCAACGCCACCACGACCTATTATTTTTAGTTCTGGACAAGCGTCAATTATGTCTTTTCTAACTTTTGTTGCGCTTCTTACTAAAAGTACAGTTATATTATTGTTATTAATATAATTTATTAATTGTTCTTGTGCTACAGTAGTGGTATTAACTTCAAATCCAGCAGCTTCTAAAGCTTCGATTCCGCTATTTGATATACCATCGTTTGCTAATACTTTCATTATTATATTTTCTTTTTCTGTTTAAAAATGATTAAGCTTTACTTTCTAATTCGCTCATAACTTCAACTAATACTTTAACACTGTCTAGTGATAAAGCATTATACATACTTGCACGGTAACCACCAACACTTCTGTGTCCGTTAAGTCCGTTAATACCAGCTTCTTTCCACATAGTATCAAAAGTTTCTTTTAAATCGTCGTTTGTTAATGTAAAAGTTGCATTCATGTAAGAACGATCTTCTTTAGCAGCAAATCCTTTAAATAGAGGATTTAAATCTATTTCAGAATAAATTAAACGTGCTTTCTTTTCGTTTTCTTCTTCAATTGCTTTAATACCTCCTAAATCTTTTAACCATTGTAATGTTAACATGCTAGTATATACTGCAAATACTGGAGGCGTATTAAACATTGAACTTTTTTCAATATGCACTTTGTAGTCTAACATAGAAGGTATTTTGCGTGACACTTTACCTAAAACATCTTCTTTTACTATAACTAGAGTAGTACCAGCAGGACCCATATTTTTTTGAGCACCAGCATAAATAATGTCAAATTTTGAAAAATCTAAGGTTCTTGAAAATATGTCAGAACTCATATCACAAACCATTGGTATTGGTGAGTTTGGAAACTCTTTTATTTGTGTTCCAAAAATGGTATTGTTAGATGTACAGTGAAAATAATCGTAATCTTCTGGGATTTCGTATCCTTTAGGGATATAATTGTAATTAGCATTTTTAGAAGACGCAACTTCAATAATGTCATCAAAGATTTTAGCTTCTTTAATAGCTTTGTCAGACCAAGTTCCTGTGTTTAAATATGCCGCTCTTTTTTCTAACATATTTTGAGCAACCATTAAAAATTGCATACTTGCACCACCTTGTAAAAATAAAGCTTTATAACCTTTGCCTTCTAAACCAAGTAATTCTAAAGCCAAAGATCTTGCTTGCTCCATAATATCTACAAAGGATTTACTTCTATGAGAAATTTCAATTAAAGATAATCCGTTGTCATAGTCTAAAACCGCTTGAGAGGCTTTTTGTAATACTTCTTGAGGCAATACGCATGGTCCTGCGCTAAAATTGTGTCTTTGCATTTTTTAATATTTTATGCATACACTGTAAAAGATTTACAGTATATATAGTTTGTTTAGCATTACAAAGGTGCTAATTAATACTGTAAAAAATGTTATTAATATGATAATTTATCAACTATATTTTTAACAAAAACTCAATAGTATTAATATCATCTGCGTAGTCCCAAAGTTGTGGTTTTTGGGTCATACCAAAATCTACATCGTTTTCGGTTAGCCCTTTAGACACAACACATTGAATTAAATCTTTATCAATGTTTAGTTTGTTTTGAAGTTGTTCTAAACTATCATAGTATTCATAAAAAACAGTTGCGATAGGAGATGCGTAGCTTTGGTCTTCTTTAATCATTAAAAAACCATTTTCTAGCATGTCAAATTCGCTCATTAAATAGACTGCTTTATTATAATCATAATTATTAGTGTATTTAGCCTCTTCAATTATAGGATGCCATTTATACATCGCGTTAAAAAAGCTATCAAAATTATAGTCTTTTGGTACAAATAGTTTTGAAACGTTGCGACAGCCTAACCCATAATATCTAAAAATATCTTCTGATAAGGCATTAAGTTGATCTTCAGTTTCATCACCAGTTAAAACTGCTACCGAGTTTCTGTTTTGCCTAATTATTGATGGTTTATTTTTAAAATAATACTCAAAATATCTAGCAGTATTGTTGCTACCTGTTGCTATCACAGCATCAAAATCTTGAAGTTTGTCTTCGGTAAATGTTATTTTTCCTTTTAATTCAGGAGAAACATATTCTAAATATTTAGCTAAAAAAGGTAAAAGGTGTTTATCGTTAGACGATTGCTTTACCAACACATCATGTCCAGTGATTAAAACACTTAAAAAGTCGTGAAATCCAACCAAAGGGATATTTCCTGCCATTATAATAGCTACTTTTTTTGGCTTGACTTCGTTTAAATTATAACTTAATAACCATTGCTTTAAATTGTTTTCAGTCAATAAATTAGCCCAGCCTTCTAAAGCGAATAAAATATTGTTTTCAGTAAACCAGCCATTATGTTCTTTGGCTAATTTTATTTGATGTTTAAATCCATCAAAAAACAAGTCATTATGTAGAACATTTTCTTTTTTTTCAATTCCTTTAGTAGTAAATTGGCTTAAAAATTGGCCTAATTCGGCGAAAGCTGTAGTTATGTAATATTTGTTACCCATTATAATTTGTATAACCGTATTTTTGGCTTTATTTTTGTACAAAGTTAAGTAAACAAAAACGAAATTACGCTATGGCAATTATTATAACAGACGAATGTATAAACTGCGGAGCTTGTGAGCCAGAATGCCCAAACACTGCAATTTACGAAGGTGCTGACGATTGGAGATATAAAGACGGAACAAGTTTAGAAGGTAAATTGGTTTTACCTGATGGAAAAGAAGTTGATGCAGATGAGGCGCAAGAGCCTTTAAGTGATGAGATTTATTACATTGTCCCTGATAAATGTACAGAATGTAAAGGATTTCATGAAGAGCCGCAATGTGCTGCAGTTTGTCCTGTAGACTGTTGTGTACCTGATGATGATCATGTAGAAAGTGAAGAAACCTTACTTGGTAAACAAAAATTTATGCATCCTGATGGATAACATAATATTTATCTAAAAAATTAAAATCTCAAGTTAACACTTGGGATTTTTTATTGGATTAATGTGTACATTTGCACTCGTTAAAAATAAAATATAACAATGAAAGCAGGAATTGTAGGCTTACCAAACGTAGGAAAATCGACTTTATTTAATTGTTTGTCTAATGCAAAAGCGCAAAGTGCAAACTTTCCGTTTTGTACGATAGAGCCTAATATTGGTGTGGTAAATGTACCAGATCCAAGGTTGGAAAAGTTAGAAAGTTTAGTAAAACCAGAACGTGTTTTACCAGCAACAGTAGAAATTGTTGATATCGCTGGATTAGTAAAAGGAGCTAGTAAAGGAGAAGGTTTAGGTAATCAATTTTTAGCAAATATTAGAGAAACAGATGCAATTTTACACGTGTTACGCTGTTTTGATAACGATAATATTGTTCATGTAGATGGTAGTGTTGATCCAATAAGAGATAAAGAAACTATAGATATAGAGCTGCAATTAAAAGACTTAGAAACAGTAGAAAAAAAGCTTGACAAAGTAAAAAGAGCTGCAAAAACAGGCGATAAAGAAGCTCAAAAAGAAGAAGCTGTTTTATTAAAAATTAAGGAAGCTTTAGAGGCAGGAACATCGATTAGAGCTTTAGATTTTTCTGAAGAAGACCATAAAGCTTACGTAAAACCATTACAATTTATTACAGAAAAGCCAGTAATGTATGTGTGTAATGTAGACGAAGGTAGTGCTGTTTCTGGTAATGAATATGTCGAAAAAGTTCGTGAAAACGTAAAAAATGAAAATGCTGAAGTTTTAGTATTAGCAGTAGGCACAGAAGCAGATATCAATGAATTAGATGATTACGAAGAGCGCCAAATGTTTCTACAAGATATAGGATTAGACGAACCTGGATCTGCAAAATTAATCCGTTCTGCTTATAAATTATTAAACCAACAAACCTACTTTACTGCAGGAGTTAAAGAAGTAAGAGCTTGGACTGTAAATGTAGGTGCAACTGCACCACAAGCAGCAGGAGTAATTCATACCGATTTTGAAAAAGGATTTATTAGAGCAGAAGTTATTGCTTATAATGATTATGTTGAGTTTGGTAGCGAAGCTAAAGTAAAAGAAGCTGGTAAAATGCGTGTTGAAGGTAAAGAATACATCGTAAAAGATGGAGATGTGATGCATTTTAGATTTAATGTGTAATTAACATTTTAGATTGCTTCACAATTAGATATTAAGATTTAAGACATTAAAAACGAGATGAAAATTCATCTCGTTTTTTTGTTTAGAAGTGACTGAGTTAAAATGAAAACACAAGCGAATGATTGAAAATTCGTGAAATTCGTGTCAGAAAAATTATATTCCAACTTATCAAAATATATTGTTAATTAATTTCATAGTCTACTATTTCATTTTTTACTGGGTTGTATTATATTAGCAACATATCTCACATTTTGCACCTAAATTTATGTCAGAACAAACAAATTATACCGAAGACAATATACGCTCGTTAGACTGGAAAGAACACATCCGTATGCGACCTGGTATGTATATTGGTAAACTTGGTGATGGATCTTCGCCAGACGACGGTATATACATTCTGCTTAAAGAAGTATTAGACAACTCGATAGACGAGTTTGTTATGGGCGCAGGAAAAACCATTGAGATTTCCATACAAGGTAATAAAGTAATCGTTCGCGATTATGGTCGTGGTATTCCATTAGGAAAAGTTGTAGACGTCGTGTCTAAAATGAATACCGGTGGTAAATACGATTCTAAAGCCTTTAAAAAATCGGTTGGACTTAACGGTGTTGGTACAAAAGCAGTTAACGCTTTATCAACATATTTTAGAGTAGAATCATCACGTGATGGTAAAAGTGCATCTGCAGATTTTGAGCAAGGAAACCTTGTAGATCAAGAGTTTTTAGAAGAAACGTCAAGACGAAAAGGAACAAAAGTCTCATTTATTCCTGACGAAACTATCTTTAAAAATTACAAGTTTCGTCATGAGTATGTAGCAAAAATGCTTAAAAACTATGTGTACTTAAATCCAGGTTTAACCATAGTTTTTAATGGCGAAAAATACTTTAGTGAAAATGGATTAAAAGATCTTCTTTCAGAAAAAATAAAAGAAGACGATCAACTTTATCCAATAATACACTTACGTGGTGACGATATTGAAGTAGCAATAACGCACAGTAAAACACAATATAGCGAAGATTACAACAGTTTTGTAAACGGACAAAACACAACGCAAGGAGGAACGCATTTAAATGCTTTTAGAGAAGCTATTGTAAAAACTATCAGAGATTTTTATGGTAAAAATTACGATGCTTCAGATGTTAGAAAGTCTATTGTTTCTGCAATTGCCATAAAGGTAATGGAACCAGTTTTTGAAAGTCAGACTAAAACAAAATTAGGTTCTACAGATATGGGTGGAGACTTACCAACCGTTAGAACTTATGTTAACGATTTTATCAAAACGTACTTAGATAACTTTCTACATAAAAATACAGAAACAGCCGAAAAGCTTCAACGTAAAATATTACAAGCCGAACGTGAACGTAAAGAGCTTTCTGGTATTAGAAAATTAGCTAAAGATCGTGCTAAAAAGGCAAGTCTTCATAATAAAAAATTAAGAGATTGTCGTGTGCATTTTGGTGATACAAAAAACGAAAGAAATCTAGAAACTACATTGTTTATAACTGAGGGAGATTCGGCTTCGGGAAGTATCACAAAATCTAGAGATGTTAATACGCAAGCGGTTTTTAGTTTAAAAGGAAAGCCGTTAAACAGTTACGGTTTAACCAAAAAAATAGTTTACGAAAACGAAGAGTTTAATCTACTTCAAGCAGCTTTAAATATAGAAGAATCTTTAGAAGATTTACGTTACAATAACATCGTAATTGCAACCGATGCCGATGTAGATGGTATGCATATTAGACTGTTGTTAATTACTTTTTTCTTACAGTTTTTTCCAGAAGTTATTAAAAACGGACATCTTTACATCTTACAAACACCATTATTTAGGGTAAGAAACAAAAAAGAAACTATTTATTGTTACAGTGAAGAAGAACGTCGTAACGCTATAGAAAAACTAAAGCCAAAACCAGAAATTACACGATTTAAAGGTTTAGGTGAAATTAGTCCAGACGAATTTAAACATTTCATAGGTGACGATATAAGACTTGATCCTGTAATGCTTGACGATAATATGTCTATAGAAGAATTATTGTCTTTTTACATGGGTAAAAACACACCATCGCGACAAGAGTTTATTATAGATAACTTAAAGGTTGAAATGGATTTAATAGAAGAGAAGTAGGATGAAATATAAAGCTATATTAAATTTATTATTTGTTTTATTCTTATGTTTTAATTGTTCTTCTAATGATGATAACATAACTAATGAGACTCAAAGTTGTACAAAAACAATAACCATAACTCAGTTTTATATTCTTGACGGAGCATCTTACAGCTATAACACAGAACAAGAAGTGCCTTGTGATTTTCCAGAGCCAACTGATGCAGAACAAATAGAACCTCAAAAATTAGAAGACTTTAGCTATAATGTAATTCAGTTTGAATACACACAAGACACAGGTAATAATACGTCTAGATTACAATTTGAAATTCAATTAAATAACCTTAGCGACCAACCAGTAGAAGGTATACAAAGAATAACTATTAATTCAGATAATATCCAATTTTCAACTAATTATGGCATAAATTCTTGTACATCAATTGATGCAAATTCAAGTTGTGTTATTACATATGATGTTGAAGAGCCGCATTCAACAGGCATATCAAATACTTTTGAATTGATAGATGTAGAATATTATTTAACTATCGAATAATTAAAACTTATATTTAAGTCTAAATAAATAATTTCCTTTAAAAAGGAATAACAATATGGCAGAAGAAGAAAACGAAGACTTAACAAACGACCAAAACCAAGACGCTAACGAAACCATTACCAGGATTACTGGTATGTATAAAGAATGGTTTTTAGATTATGCGTCTTATGTTATTTTAGAACGTGCGGTACCAGCAATAGAAGATGGTTTTAAACCAGTGCAACGTCGTATCATGCATTCTATGAAAGACTTAGATGATGGTCGTTACAATAAAGTAGCTAATATTGTTGGTCATACCATGCAATATCATCCGCATGGTGACGCCAGTATTGCAGACGCTATGGTACAAATTGGTCAAAAAGACCTATTAATTGATACACAAGGTAACTGGGGAAATATCCTTACCGGAGATAGCGCAGCAGCATCACGTTATATCGAAGCACGTCTTTCTAAATTTGCTTTAGACGTCGTTTATAATCCAAAAATTACTGAATGGCAAGCGTCTTACGATGGTAGACGTAAGGAGCCAATTAATTTACCAGTAATGTTTCCGTTATTGTTAGCACAAGGCGGAGAAGGTATTGCAGTAGGATTATCAACAAAAATATTACCACATAATTTTATAGAGCTTATCGATGCGTCTGTCAAGCATCTTCAAGGTAAGCGTTTTACAATTTTACCAGATTTTCCAACTGCAGGTATTGCAGATTGTGGCGATTATAACGATGGTATGCGTGGCGGAAAAGTTCGTGTGCGTGCAAAAATTTCGCAATACGATAAAAACACATTGGTAATTACCGAAGTGCCTTTTGGTACAACAACATCGTCGTTAATAGATTCTATCTTAAAAGCGAACGACAAAGGTAAAATCAAAATCAAAAAAATAGAAGATAATACTGCTGCAGAAGTAGAAATCTTGGTGCATTTACCGTCAGGAATTTCGCCAGATAAAACTATAGATGCACTTTACGCTTTTACAAATTGCGAAATCTCTATTTCGCCATTAGGCTGTGTGATTGAAGATAACAAACCGTTATTTATAGGTGTTTCTGAAATGTTACGTCGTAGTACAGACAACACAGTTCAGTTATTAAAACAAGAATTAGAAATCAAACTTAACGAGTTTGAAGAGCAGTGGCATTTTGCATCGTTAGAACGTATTTTTATAGAAAACCGTATCTATCGTGATATTGAAGAGGAAGAAACTTGGGAAGGTGTTATCCAAGCAATAGACAAAGGACTTCAACCACATATAAAACATTTAAAACGTGCCATTACAGAAGAAGATATTGTACGTTTAACCGAAATTAGAATTAAACGAATTTCTAAATTCGATATCGATAAAGCGCAACAAAAAATTGATGCTTTAGAAGATCAAATTGCTGAAGTTAAACATCATTTAGCTAACCTAATAGATTACGCAATTGCTTATTTTAAACGCTTAAAAGACACGTATAGCGAAGGTAAAGAACGTAAAACAGAACTACGCGCTTTTGAAGATGTAGATGCTACAAAAGTGGTGATTAGAAATACAAAACTTTACGTAAATAGAGAAGAAGGTTTTATTGGAACATCGTTAAGAAGAGACGAGTATGTTTGCGATTGTAGTGATATAGACGATATTATTGTATTTACAGCCGAAGGTAAAATGATGGTCACTAAAGTAGATAGTAAAACCTTTATCGGTAAAAATATTATTCACGTTGCAGTCTTTAAAAAGAAGGACAAGCGTACTATTTACAATATGATTTATCGCGATGGAAGCAAAGGACCTTCGTATATCAAACGTTTTGCGGTAACTTCAATAACAAGAGATAGAGAATACGACTTAACTAACGGAAATAAAGCAAGTAAAGTTTGGTATTTTTCTGCAAACCCAAATGGTGAAGCAGAAGTTATCACCGTATTCTTACGTCAAGTAGGAAGTATCAAAAAGCTAAAATGGGATATAGATTTTGCAGACATTTTAATAAAAGGTCGTGCAAGTAAAGGTAATGTAGTTACCAAATATGCCATCAAAAAAATAGAGTTAAAAGAAAAAGGTGTATCTACGCTAAAGCCTCGAAAAATATGGTTTGACGATACTGTTCAGCGTTTAAATGTAGACGGAAGAGGTGAATTGTTAGGCGAATTTAGAGGTGAAGATCGATTGTTAGTTGTCAATCAACGTGGTTACGCAAAAACCATAATTCCAGAGGTAACAACGCATTTTGATGACGATATGATTGTGTTAGAAAAATGGATACCTAAAAAGCCAATTTCAGCAATTTATTATGATGGTGATAAAGAACGTTACTACGTAAAACGTTTTTTAATTGAAAACGAAAGCAAAGAAGATTTATTTATATCAGAACATCCAAAATCACAATTAGAAATTGTGTCTACCGATTGGAAACCTATGGCGGAAGTAGAATTTACTAAAGAAAGAGGTAAAGATAGAAAGGAAAATCTTCAAGTTAATTTAGAAGAATTTATAGCAATTAAAGGTATAAATGCTCTTGGTAATCAATTAACTAAAGATAAGGTTAACCAAATAAGTCTTTTAGATCCTTTACCATATGAAGCGCCAGAAGACGTTCCTGCAGATACCATTGATGTAATAGACGAAGAAGATGTTTCTTCAAAACCGTCAGAAGACTTAGAAGAAGGAAGTAATCTTGATGATTCCGGTCAACCTACACTTTTTTAGTAGGTTTTTTGCTTATTTTCTGATTTAAAAATTCGACAAATAAAGAAAATGCAATAGCAAAATATAGATATCCTTTAGGTATTGCACCAACTTTTTTATCAAAGAAAGTTGTGTGAGATAAATGACCAGCTTCTGTAATTAGCATAAATCCAATTAGGATTAAAAAAGACAGCCCAAGTATTTGTATACTTGGGTTTTTGTCTATAAAGCGTCTAATTTTATTAGCAAAACCAATCATTATAATTATTGAAATAACAACCGCAATTATCATTAAAATTAAATTGTAGTTGTGATTATCTGATAAACCATTAGTCATACCAACAGCTGTTAAAATAGAATCTATAGAGAAAATAAAATCTATAATTAATATTTGTATAATAGCTTGTTGTAAAGATTTAATAGCTTTGCCTTTAACTTCATCTTCATCATGTTTTGGATCAGAGACTTTTTCTCTTATTTCAGAAGTACTTTTGTATATTAAAAATAATCCTCCAACAAATAAAATTATGGCTTGCCAGCTTAATTCTAAATGCATCCAATTTAAATCTAAAGTATAAAAAGGCTTAGATAAACCAACTAAAAAAGACACAAAAAACAACAAAATAATACGTTGTACCATTGCTAGTAAAAGTCCAATATTTGTGACTTTACCACGTTGTTCTTCAGGAAGTTTATTTGCAGCGATAGAGATAAACACAATATTGTCTATTCCTAAAATTATCTCTAAAAATGTAAGCGTTAGTAATGCAAAAATGGCATCACTAGAGGTTAAAAACTCTATCATGTTTATTGTTGTTTATAAGCTATACCTTTTTGTTTTTTAGATTCGCCAACATAAGAATATTCAAAGGTATAAGTAGAATCTGTTGTGGTTAATATCTTTAAATGAATATCTTTTTGCTCTGCCATACTCTTTGGATTTATAGTTTTAAAAATAACTTCGCAATTATTAATCCATCGTAAAGAAGAACTATCGGTTTTACCTTCGTAAGTTTCTACTTGTAGCGTATCATTTCTAAAAAATGTAGACTTATACAGTTTATCATTAATGGTTACTTCGCTAGTAAATTTACCTGTTTTAAAATCTTTACAATTTCTTTCAACCTGATAACAACTAAATAGACTTAATGTTAAAAGCAAAAGGATAAAATGTTTCATAAAAAAATATTTACTACAAAATTACAAAACTAGCTTATTAAAATCGTATAATTTTTCACCTACTTATAACTTTCGTATTTGAAAATTTTATGGACTTAGTTACGAATTCTCAAAATTTTGAAAACTACCATCCTTATAAAAAATCACAATACGATCAATTTCTTTTTTTGAATTTTGTTCAATTCGTGAAATTGAAGTCGAATTTGTTTCTTGAGTTTTCTCTTCAACTTTAGAAAATAAATTTTGTGATTCTGGTCGAGTAGGAATTTCAGATTTAATTTCTGTTGAATTTTTTTCAGCAGGAAAATTTCCTTTGCCATTTAACAACCAATACAATTCTACTTCAGGATAAGAGGATAGGACTTTTAAAACAAATTCTAAACTTGGCTTATTTCTACCAGATAGTATGTGCGAAATACTTGAGCGTTGCACACCGATTTTTTCAGCAAAAGAAGAGCCGCTTTCACCGTAATAATCTATGACTTTTTGAAGTCTTTTAGCAAATTCTGTATTGTTTATCATAGTGATACAAATGTAAACAAAGCAGTTCAAATTTCAATGTTACAATTGTAAAAAAATAGTTAATTATGTAAATATTACTGCTTATTTACAGCGCAAACATTTAAACTTGAACTTTAAATAAACAACATAATTAACTGATAAACAATTATTAACATGTGCTTATTGTTTAATTAAGCTTTCATCTACTTTCTTAATTAAAAAGCCCTTTAATACTGATTACAGATGTTTACAAACGTAAATTACAATTGTGAATTATGCTGTTTACATTTGTAAAATTTAGATTGTTTACATTTGTAACGTATAAAATTTAATATGACAATTACAGACTTAAACACTAGATATAAACAAGATAAAGAACACACTTTATTTGGGCGTTATATTTCATTAAATGACATAGCTCCTTTAATAGATAAATTACCTTCAAATTTTATAACTGAAATTATTGGACGTTCTGTATTAGATCAAAAGATCTACTCTATAACTATTGGTAATGGACCAAAAAAAATACTAATGTGGTCGCAAATGCACGGTAACGAGTCTACAACCACCAAAGCAATTTTTGACTTATTAAACAGCTTTAAAAACAATTATTTTGATGATATATTAAAGTGCTGTACTATTAAAATAATACCGATGCTTAATCCTGATGGGGCTAAAGCTTATACTAGACTAAATGCTAATAATGTAGATTTAAACAGAGACGCTCAGGATTTATCACAACCAGAAAGTAAAGTATTGTTAGATTGTTATAATGCTTTTAAACCTGACTTTTGTTTTAATTTGCATGGGCAACGTACCATATTTAGTGCGGGTAAAACAAATAATGTTGCAACATTGTCTTTTTTATCTCCAGCAGTAAACAAAGAAAGAGATATTAATAGCACAAGAGCTATAGCTATGCAGGTTATAGCCTCGATTAATAGTTTTATGCAAACCGAGTTACCTAATCAAATTGGTCGTTATGATGACGGTTTTAATGCTAATTGTGTTGGTGATAGCTTTCAAATGAAACAAACTCCAACAATTTTATATGAAGCTGGACATTACAAAGATGACTATAATAGGGAAGAAGTAAGACGATTTACATATCAAGCTATAATAGCAGGGTTATTAAGTATAACTAAGGAAGATGTGAAAGGTGACAATTATAAGGCTTATTTTGATATACCAGAAAATCAAAAGTTATTTTATGATGTTATTATAAAAGACGCATTAATAGACCGAGAAATTAAAGATGTGGCTATTCAATTTCAAGAAAAATTGATTGATAATAAACTGAATTTTATTCCTAAAGTTGAGAAAATTTTTAAAAATGATTCTTTTTTTGCTCATAAATGGATTGAAGCCAATAATTTAGAGGTAAGGACAGTAAATAAGGAACAGTTATATGAAGGTTACGAAAACGATTTCGTTTTTGTGAATAATGTGAAAAAATCATTAAAACACTAAAAATCTTTGTTTAAAATACAGAATAATCAAAGATTTTGTACTATTTTTGCCTAAAATCTATTAATTCAATAAAATGGCAAAGTTTAAATTAGACGAAATTGATCATCAAATTCTTGACATGTTAATCGATAACACAAGAGTTCCTTTTACAGATATCGCTAAAAAATTATTAATCTCTGCTGGTACAGTTCATGTACGAGTAAAAAAGATGGAAGATGCAGGTATTATTAAAGGGTCTTCTTTAACTTTAGATTATAAAAAATTAGGATATTCTTTTATTGCTTACGTAGGAGTTTTTTTACAAAACACGTCGCAAACTACTTTTGTTTTAGAGCGTATAAACGAAATACCTTTTGTTACTGTTGCACATATTACTACAGGAAAATTTAATGTATTCTGTAAAATTAGAGCAAAAAATACAGAACACGCAAAAGATGTAATCTTTATGCTAGATGATATTGAAGGTGTTTATAGAACAGAAACAATGATATCTATGGAAGAAAGTATTAATGATAAAAAGCGTTTAATGCACAGTATTTTTAATGAGCTTTAAGCTTTTTACATTTTTAAAATATTAAAAACGCTTCAGGTATTATTATTTGAAGCGTTTTTTTTTATTCTTCCTCATCAATTAAAACGATATCATTACTTAGTGTTGTGTCTTTATTAAAATCCATCACAACATGTCCGTCGCTATTAGTTGTAAAATCTAAATTGCTATCAAAATTTGTCATAGTGTAGTGTAGTTTACTACTAACTTTTACAAGATAAATAGCATCTTTTGTTTTTACTTCAATAGCTTCAATACTGTGGTTGTGATGATCATCAAATTTGATAATATCATCATCTCCATAACCATCAGGAAATTTTTCTGTAAGTAATTGTAATACTTCAGGTGTTAATTTTTTGTAATCGATAATAACTTTTTTCATACCTAATAATTTGATAATTAAGAGGTTAGTGTAGTCATGTAAAAAGTAAAGTATTTAAAATTACAATTTATTTTAATATAAAGGTGTTAATTATTATAAAATTCAAAAGATTTGATAACCAAATCATTAGGTGCTTCTTGATTAATTTTACAGGTTCCTATATTTTCTAAAAGCACAAATTTAATTTTACCATTTTCGTTTTTCTTGTCATGTTTCATAAGCTCTATAATTCCTTCAAAGTCTTTAGGGTCAATTTTAGGTTGACCAAATGTTTTAATTAAAAATGACTTAATTTTTTCGACAGAATTAATGTCTAACCCAAGTATTTTGTGTGATAAAAAACTTTCTAAAACCATTCCTATAGCTATCGCTTCCCCATGTAGTAAAGCTTTATCTACTTGGTTTAAGTAGTAGGATTCTATAGCATGACCAAGTGTATGGCCAAAATTTAAAGTTTTTCTTAAGTTTTGCTCTGTTGGGTCTTTTTCAACAATTTCTTTTTTAACATTAATAGAGTCATAAATTAACCAATCTAAATCTTCAAGTGTTAAGTTAGATAAGTTTTGTAAATCACTATAATGCTTTGGGTTATTTATTAGTCCATGTTTAATCATTTCGGCTAATCCAGAACGCATATCGCGTTGTGGTAAACTGTTTAAAAATGAGGTGTCAATTATGACCATAACAGGTGTTTTTATTATACCTATTTGGTTTTTTAAAGCTCCTAAATCTACACCATTTTTGCCTCCAATAGACGCATCTACCATGGATAATAGGGTAGTGGGTATATTTATAAAATCAATACCACGTTGGTAGCAACATGCAACAAAACCACCTAAATCTGTAACAACGCCACCACCTAAATTAATCATTAAGCTTTTTCTGTCTGCTCCAAGTTCGCTTAAAGCATTCCATAAGCTATTACAAGTATCTAGGTTTTTATGCTGTTCTCCAGGCTCAATCTCTAAAACCTCAATTCTAATATCTGTATTTATATTGGTCAAAAGTTGTGATGAGCAATGTTTATTAGTATTACTATCGGTTAAGATGAAAATTGAAGAGTAATTTTTATTATTTATTTGTTGGTTAAGATTATCGTAAGATTTTTGATTAAAATTAATAGTGTAATCTTGTGTTTGGATAGCTGTCATATTGTGTAAAATGAAGTGTAAAAATAAGGAGTTTTTTAAATAATTTCTATTATAGTTCATTTATATTTGCACATAATTTTTTGATAATGGTCGATAAAAAACTTTTTGAAAATACAGAGATTGCTTTTAAACTTAAAAGTGATTCTCAACTAGATCGTGCTTATTTTTTATTTAAAATGATAGCTAACGAACCGTTAGTTAGAATTGGTACAGCAGCAACAAACTTTGCTTTAAAAGCTCATTTACCTATCGAAGGTCTTATTAGAGCAACTGTTTTTGATCATTTTTGTGGTGGAGTAAGTGAAGAAGATTGTTTGGATGTTATAGATAAGATGTATGAAGCTAAAGTGAGCTCTGTTTTGGATTACTCTGTAGAAGGAAAAGAAATAGAATCTCATTTTGATGACGCAGCTCAAAAAATCATTAAAATAATTCGATTTTGTGAAGAAAGAGAAGCAATGCCAATAGTTGTATTTAAACCTACTGGTTTTGGTCGTTTTTACTTATTTCAGAAAAAAGGAGAAGGAAAACCATTTACAGAAGAAGAACAAAAAGAATGGGATAGAATAGTACAACGTTATCATGACGTCTGTAGTCTAGCAAAACAGAAAGATGTAGAGGTTTTAATAGATGGTGAAGAAAGTTGGATGCAAGATGCTGCAGATGAGTTAGCTGAAGAAATGATGAAAACTTACAATACAGATGTTCCTATAGTTTATAATACTTTGCAAACTTATCGTCATGATAGGTTGGAGTTTTTAAAAGCTTCTCATAAAAGAGCAAAAGAGCAAGGATTTAAACTTGGTTATAAAATTGTAAGAGGCGCTTACATGGAGAAAGAAAGAGAACGTGCAGAAGAAAAAGGCTACGAAAGTCCAATTTGTAAAGATAAGGCAACTACAGATGCTAATTTTAATGACTGCTTAACTTATATTTTACATCACATTGATGATATTTCAGTTTTCATAGGAACACACAATGAAATCAGTAACTACATTGCAATGGAACTTATGGAGACTTTAAATATTGATATAAAAGATAATCGTGTATGGTTTGGACAGCTTTACGGTATGAGCGATAATATTAGTTTTAATTTAGCAGCTAAAGGATATAATGTTGCTAAATACTTACCGTTTGGACCTGTTAAAGATGTTATGCCTTATTTGATTAGAAGAGCAGAAGAAAATACATCTGTTGCAGGACAAACTAGTAGAGAATTAACATTAATTAAAAAAGAAAGACAGAGAAGAAAAAATGCTTAATCTTTAATCTTTATTGATTGCAAAGTGACAGTTTTTTTACAGTTTTTTACAGTAAGGATAATAGTTTTATTATCCTTTTCTTTTTCAATATGATAAATGCCGCAAGGTTCTTTTCTTGGTTCACTTTTAGAGAAAACAACATCTCCTTCTTTTAGTATGTTTTTTATGGTAGTAGTATCTATTTCTTTATTCTGCAGTAAGACTTGACTGTCTTCTGAGTATTTTAACACTTTATTATTTATATCTTTTAACACTCTAGATTCTGGACCATAATCATATTGGCAAGACGTTTTACTTCCGTTTAAAAAAAAAGCTAATAATACTAATCCGATAGCAAAACCACCAAGGTAATATCCTAATCTGTGAATAAATTTCATGTAGTTTAAAATTTGAGCAAAATTCGTAAAATGATTTCACTTAAATAATAAATTCTAAAAGTATTTTTAGAAAATAAGAAGGTTGATATCGCTATGTTTTAAATCAAACCATTCTCCAACTGCACGACTAGTTAAAATTCCATGATAAAAGTAAAGACCGTTTTTTAAACCTTTATCAAATCTAATGGCATGTTCAAGACCGCCATCATCTGCTATTTTTAATAAATAAGGTGTAAATATATTACTGATAGAAGCAGAAGCTGTTCTAGAATATCTTGCAGGAATATTAGGGACACAATAATGAATAACATCGTGTTTTCTAAATGTTGGCTTGTTATGAGATGTAATTTCGCTAGTTTCAAAACATCCTCCCATATCAATACTAACATCTATAATTACGGAGCCTTTTTTCATGTTTTCAACCATTGCTTCTGTAACTATGATAGGAGATCTATCTTTACCTCTTACAGCACCAATTACAACATCGCATCGCTTTAAAGCTTTACTTAAATATTTAGGCTGGATAGTAGACGTATATATTGTTCGATTTAAGTTAGTTTGTAAGCAACGTAATTTTGTTATAGAATTATCAAATACTTTTACATTAGCTCCTAATCCTATAGCGCTTCTTGCTGCAAATTCGCCAACAGTTCCTGCGCCTAGTATAACAACTTCTGTAGGAGGAACACCGCTAATATTACCAAACATTAGACCATTACCTTGACTAGAGCTGCTTAATAGTTCTGATGCTATAAGTACAGAAGCTGTACCAGCAATTTCACTTAAAGCTCTAACAGCAGGGTAAGCACCTACATCATCTTTTATAAACTCAAAAGCTAGTGCTGTTATGCGTTTTGCTGCTAGTTTTTCAAAATATTTTTTAGTTTGAGTCTTTATTTGTAACGCAGAGATAAGTGTTGTTTGAGGGTTTATTAGATCTAATTCTTCTAAAGTTGGTGGTTCAACTTTTAGAATCATAGGGCAACTATAAACTTTAGCTGTATCTTTTGTTATTTCGGCACCAGCTTCACTATAATCTTTATCAGAAAAATTAGCGCCAAGTCCAGCTTCAGATTCAATAAGAACTCTGTGTCCATTATTAACTATAGCAGAAACAGCATCTGGAGTCAAGCATACACGTTTTTCTTGAAAAGCAGTTTCTTTTGGTATACCGATAAAAAGTTCGCTTTTATGCTTATAAATTTCTAAAGTTTCTTCTTGAGGGATAAGTTGTGCTTTAGAAAACGGCGTTATGGATTTAGACATTGATAAGTCAGTTTTTAAATATGAAACAAATTACGAAATAAATTGTAATTGCTAAACATTAAAAATACTGCTTAATTTTTCCCCAAAGTGATTTTGGTTTAAAAGTTAATTCATCCTCTAATTCTTGTATTGATTTATTTACAGAATTTATTTTATGAAATATTCTAGCTCTTATTAGGTAAATTGAAGGAATAACAATAGCCATAGCTATAATCAAGTATTTAAATTGATTGCTATCAACATATTGTAAGTCTTCATTTATAACATTAATAAGTTGAAATATATACATTATAATAGGAATTATTAGGGCATGATACCACCAGTGTCTACATGTGAAAAACCATATTATCAACAAATAAAGCGGAATAAACTTCCCCATTATTGTCCAAACACCAGCTAAAGCACTTCCATAATATTTGCTATCATAAGTAAATAAAAAAGTGTCCCAGATTTTTCTATCTGGAACACTCTCATAAGAATAAAAAAGATACGGTGTAATAGCAATCATTGTTGCTACAATTGTACCTAATATAAAACTTTTGTTATCCGTGAGTTGGAACTTTGATTTTACTCCTGTCGATTTCTGTTGTTTGTTGCTCATTTAAATCAATAAGATTTGTCGCTTGTGCAGTGAATAAAACGCCACCAAAAATTGCTAAGGCAATTACATACTTTTTAGTTTTCATAATGTTAGGGATTTAATTAATTAATACCGCTAAAGTATATTGAAAACTAATATGATTTCAAGCTAAATGTTAAAATAATGTTAAAAAATATATTTTTCCAATTTTTTGTTGTGGTTAAAACCGCAAACGCACCAAAAATACATTTTTTTGTTAAAAAAAAAAGAGATTTTTTATTTAGTGTTAGACAATCTAATTTGTCTAGAACTATTGTTAGTAGTTGTAAAACTTAAAACTGTATACTCTTCTTGTAACATGGGTTTTAATAATTCAGGCCATTCTACAAAAACATACTTATGACTATATGTGTATGTTTCTATTCCAAAATTATAAAGTTCTTCTTCTTCGTTTACGCGATATAAATCAAAATGATAAATAATATTATCATTTGTTTCATATTCGTTTACTAAAGAAAAAGTAGGGCTACTTACAGTATCTTGACTTCCTAGTTGCTTTACAAGTTTTTTAATTAGAGTGGTTTTTCCTGAACCCATTTCGCCTTCAAAAAGGATGATTTTGGATTTAGCATTTTTTAAAACAAAATTAGAAGCCTCTTCTAGTTGATCTAATGTATATGTAAAATTCACTATTAATTTTTTTGCAAAATTAGTTTATTTAGGATTTAGTACAACAAAAGGAATAATCATTTCTTCTAAAGATACACCACCATGTTGATAAGTGTTTCTATAATGACTAACATAGTGATTGTAATTATTAGGGTATGCAAAAAACAAATCACTTTTAGCAAAAATGAAAGAGCTACTCATCGTAATAGAAGGTAAGTGTATTGTTTTTGGGTCTTTTGCAACTAAAACATCTTTTTCTTCATAGCTTAAGCTTCGTCCTGTTTTGTAACGTAGGTTTAAGCTGGTGTCACGATCACCAATTACTTTTGAAGGATGTTTAACATTTATAGTACCATGATCTGTTGTAATGATTAATTTAAAACCAAGTTGTTGGGCTTGTTGAATCATCTCTAATAAAGGTGAGTTTTTAAACCAACTTTGGGTTAAGGATCTATATGCCTTATCATTAGAAGCCAGTTCTTTAACAACCTCCATATCTGTCTTTGCATGAGATAGCATATCTACAAAATTATAAACAACAACAGTTAAATCGTTATCTTTAAGACCTTTAAAATTGTCTGCTAATTGTTTGCCGCTTTTAAGGTTTGTAATTTTATAAAACTCATGTTTTAAGTGTGTTAAGCCTAATCTTTTGATTTGGGCTTCTAAAAAATCTGCTTCATATAGGTTTTTTCCACCTTCATCTGTATCATTCTTCCAAAGATTAGGATGAAGCTTTTCCATATCAGCAGGCATTAAACCAGAGAAAATAGCATTTCTAGCATATTGTGTAGCGGTTGGTAATATGCTATAAAACGCTTCTTCATTTTCTTTTTTATAATGATTAGCTACTGTTGGCTCAAATGCTTTCCATTGGTCATACCTTAAATTATCTACTACAATAAGTAATGTAGGCTGCTCTTTACTAAGTTCTGGAGCAATTTTTTCTCTAAAAAGCGTATGAGATAATATTGGTGCGTCTGTGTTAGGCTGAAACCAAGTAGGGTAATTTTTATCTATAAACTTACCAAATTGTATGTTGGCTTCGTTTTTTTGAGATTCTAGGATTTCAAACATACTTGGGTCTTCAATATTTTCTAGTTGAATTTCCCAATAAATCAGTTTTTGATATAATGAAACCCAATCTTCATAACTATTAACCATAGCAAGATCCATTGCTATTTTTCTAAATTCTTGTTGGTAATTAGAAGTTGTTTTTTCGCTAACCAATCTTGAGTGGTCTAAATTTTTCTTTAAACTTAATAGTATTTGATTTGGATTGACAGGTTTTATTAAATAATCAGCTATTTTATTACCAATAGCTTCTTCCATAATATATTCTTCTTCACTTTTGGTAATCATTACAACAGGAATGGTATCTTTTATTTCTTTAATTTCATTTAAAGTCTCAAGTCCTGTTAGTCCTGGCATATTTTCATCTAAAAAGACAATGTCAAAATTCTTTTCATTTAAAATTTCTAATGCTTCTGTACCGCTATTACAAGTTGTAACATTGTAGTTTTTTTGTTCTAAAAATATGATGTGTGGTTTAAGTAAATCAATTTCGTCGTCTACCCAAAGAATATTTATATTGTTCATGTATATTTGTTATCTAATTATAATGTAAAGATTTAGTTTGAGAAAAATAAACAAACTTAAAATATTAAACGATCCAATTTACGGATTTATTACTATACCAAACTCGACAATTTTTGATTTAATAGAGCATAAATATTTTCAAAGGTTGCGACGTATTTCGCAAATGGGTTTGTCATATTTGGTATATCCTGGTGCGCACCATACAAGATTTCATCATGCTATTGGCTGTATGCATTTAATGCAAAAAGCGGTGCAAGTACTTCGCTTTAAAGGTATTAAAATTTCTAAAGAAGAAGAGGAAGCGCTATATATAGCTATTTTGTTACATGATATTGGACATGGTCCATTTTCTCATGCAATGGAACACAGCATAGTAAATGGTGTATCTCATGAAGAAATTTCTGTGCTTTTTATGCAAAAGTTAAACGAAGAATTTAACGGCGATTTAACACTAGCAATAAAGATTTTTAAAGGCGATTATCACCGTAAGTTTATGCTTCAGCTAATTTCTAGTCAAATAGATATGGACCGAGCAGACTATTTAAAACGAGATAGTTTTTATACAGGTGTTTCTGAAGGAAATATAAATAGCGAACGTATAATAACAATGCTTAATGTAAAAGATAATGAGCTGGTTATTGAACATAAAGGTATTTACAGTGTCGAAAAATTTTTAGTAGCAAGGCGTCTTATGTATTGGCAAGTCTATTTACATAAAACAAGTTTAGTAGCAGAACAGCTTGTAATAAGAGTTTTAAAAAGAGCAAAAGAACTAAGCAGGCAAGGCGTAAAATTAGAAGCTAGTAAACCATTACAGTTTTTCTTGAAAAATGAAATAACATTAAACGAATTTGATGATAATTGCTTAGATACTTTTGCCAAATTAGATGATTATGATATCATTTCTGCAATGAAATCTTGGCAGCATCATGAAGATTTTGTGTTGAGTAATCTATGTGAAATGATAATTGATAGACAACTACTTAAAGTTAAAATAAAGAAGAAACCAATAAAAGAAGACATCTTATTTATTCACATAAAGTCTTTAATGGATAAATATAATATTACAGAGGATGAAGCTAAGTATTTTGTGTTTAAAGGAGAAATAAGTAATCAGGCATATACAAGAAGTAAGCAGAATATAAAGATTCTTTATAAGTCTGGAAAAGTTGATGATGTAGTCAAAGCTTCTGATCAATTAAATTTAAAAGCACTATCAAAAAAGGTAACAAAACATTATATATGTTATCCAAAGCAGAAACTTTAATTCATTTTTTCTATTTTTGCCAATAATGAAATTTACAGCAGAACAAATAGCTGGTATTTTAGAAGGTGTCGTAGAGGGAAATCCTCAAGTAGAAGTTTCTAAATTATCAAAAATAGAAGAAGGGGAAGAAGGTGCATTAACCTTTTTAGCAAACCCTAAATACACACATTATATATATACTACAAAAGCATCAATTGCTATTGTAAACAATACATTTATACCAGAACAAGACCTTAGTTGTACACTAATAAAGGTAGAAGACGCTTATAAAGCATTTTCTAAATTATTAGAATACTACAATCAAGTAAAGCTTAATAAATCAGGAATAGAGCAACCTTCTTATATTTCAGATAATGTAAAGCAAGGAGATAATATTTACATAGGTGCATTTACTTATATAGGTAATAATGTTACCTTAGGTAATAATGTGAAAATTTTTCCTAGTAGTTACATAGGAGATAATGTAACTATAGGAGACAATACGGTTGTTTTTTCTGGAGCAAAAGTATATTCAGAATCGATAATAGGTAAAAACTGTGTGATTAATTCTGGAGCCATAATTGGAGCAGATGGTTTTGGTTTTGCGCCTGATGAAAACGGAGAATATTCTAAAGTACCGCAAATAGGTAACGTTATTTTAGAAGATTTTGTAGATATTGGCGCAGCGACTACTATAGATAGAGCGACTTTAGGATCTACAATTATAAGAAGAGGCGTAAAGTTAGATAACCAAATACAAATAGCTCACAACGTAGAAATAGGAAAAAACACTGTAATAGCAGCTCAAACAGGTGTTGCTGGTTCTACTAAAATTGGCGAAAATTGCCAAATTGGTGGTCAAGTTGGTATTGTAGGACATATTACTATTGGTAATAATGTAAAAATACAAGCACAATCTGGTATAGGCAGAAATGTAAAAGACAATGAAGTATTACAAGGTTCACCAGCATTATCTTACGGTGATTTTAATAAATCGTATGTATATTTTAAAAACTTACCAAAAATAGTTAAAACTGTAAACGACTTAGAAAAAAACAATAATGGCAATAATTAATACAGACGTCAAACAAAAAACCATTAAAAGTGAAATATCTCTTACAGGTGTTGGTTTACACACAGGTAAAGATGTAACATTAACCTTTAAGCCAGCGCCAGAAAATGCTGGTTTTGCTTTTAAACGTATAGACTTAGAAGGCGCTCCAGTAATTGAAGCAGACGCTAACTATGTTACTAATACACAACGCGGTACTTGTTTAGAGAAAAATGGAGTAACCATTCAGACTTGTGAGCATGTTTTGGCTGCATTAGTAGGTATGGGTATTGATAATGCTTTATTAGAATTAGATAATTCTGAACCACCAATAATGGACGGTTCCTCTAAGTTTTTTGTAGAAGCTATAGAAAAAGCTGGTATTGTAGAACAAGAAGCAACAAGAGAAGTATTTGAAGTTACAGACGTTATTTCTTACACAGATGAAGAAACTGGTAGCGAAATTTTAGTTATGCCAGCTTCAGATTATAAGGTTACAACAATGGTAGATTTTGGAACTAAAGTTTTAGGAACTCAAAATGCTACTTTAGATAAAATGGCAGATTTTAAAGATCATATTTCTTGTTCAAGGACTTTTAGTTTTTTACACGAATTAGAATCTTTATTAGAACACGGTTTAATTAAAGGTGGCGATCTAAACAATGCAATTGTTTATGTAGATAAAGAAATATCGCCTAACACTATAGAAAAACTTAAAGTAGCATTTAACAAAGATACTATAGCAGTTAAACCAAATGGTATTTTAGATAACTTAACCTTACATCATCCAAATGAAGCAGCCAGACATAAATTGTTAGATGTTATAGGAGATTTAGCTTTAATAGGAACACATATAAAAGGGAAAGTTATAGCTAATAAACCAGGACATTTTGTAAATACACAATTTGCAAAAAAAATGTCCAAATTAATTAAAAACGAAAGACGTAACAACGTTCCAAAAGTTGATTTAAATCAAACACCTTTAATGGATGTTAATCAAATTATGGATATGTTACCACATAGACAGCCATTCTTATTATTAGATAAAGTTTTTGAACTTACAGATCAATATGTAATAGGAGCAAAAAATGTAACCATGAATGAAGACTTCTTTAGAGGTCACTTTCCTGGTGCACCAGTAATGCCTGGTGTTTTAATAGTAGAAGCTATGGCGCAAACCGGTGGTATTTTAGTATTAAGTACCGTGCCAGATCCTGAAAATTATTTAACATTTTTCATGAAAATGGATAACGTTAAATTCAAACAAAAAGTAATGCCAGGTGATACTTTAATCTTCAAATGCGAATTAATCACACCAATACGTCGTGGTATTTGTCATATGCAAGGTTACGCTTATGCAAACGGTAAATTATGTGCAGAAGCCGAATTAATGGCGCAAATAACTAAAGTTAAAAACGACTAAAAAATGAATCAACCATTAGCATACGTTCATCCTGGAGCGAAAATTGCAAAAAATGTAGTTATAGAACCATTTGCTACTATCCATAATAATGTTACAATTGGAGAAGGCACATGGATAGGTAGTAACGTAACCATCATGGAAGGTGCTAGAATAGGAAAAAATTGTAACATTTTTCCTGGTGCAGTTATTTCTGCAGTACCACAAGATTTAAAGTATAACGACGAAGACACATTAACTATTATAGGTGATAACGTAACCATAAGAGAATGTGTTACTATAAATAGAGGTACAACAGACAAAATGAAAACAGTTGTAGGTGACAATTGTTTAATTATGGCGTATTGTCACATAGCGCACGACTGTACTGTTGGTAACAACTGTATATTCTCTAATAATAGTACCTTAGCTGGGCATATAACCATTGGTGATTATGTTGTTTTAGCTGGTATGACAGCAGTACACCAATTCTGTTCAATTGGTAATCATGCTTTTGTAACAGGTGGATCTTTAGTTCGTAAAGATGTTCCGCCTTTTGTTAAAGCGGCAAGAGAGCCTCTATCTTACGTAGGTATAAATTCTGTTGGTTTAAGACGACGTGGTTTTACAACCGAAAAAATTAGAGAAATTCAAGATATTTTCAGAATTCTTTATCAAAAAAATTATAATAACTCTCAAGCAGCTGCAATTATTGAAGCTGAAATGGAAGCAACTCCAGAACGAGACGAAATCCTTCAATTTATCAAAAATTCTCATCGTGGAATTATGAAAGGATATTTTACATCAAATTAAAAATTCAAATTAAAAGTAAAAAATGGCAACAACATCAGATATTAGAAACGGTTTATGTATTAGATATAACAATGATATATATAAAATCATTGAGTTTTTACATGTAAAACCTGGTAAAGGTCCTGCGTTTGTTAGAACAAAATTAAAAAGTGTAACTACAGGTAAAGTATTAGATAATACATTTTCTGCAGGTCATAAATTAGACGATGTGAGAGTAGAAACTCATAAGTTTCAATTCTTATATAATGATGGAGAATTCTATCATTTTATGAATGAAGAAGATTATACACAAATAAGACTTTTAGAATCTGCTTTAGATAGACCAGATTTAATGAAAGAAGGAGAAGTGGTAACTATTCAGATAAACTCTGAAGATAATATGCCTCTTTCTGTAGATATGCCTGCTACAGTAATTTTAGAAGTAACAGCTACAGAACCTGGAGTTAAAGGTAATACAGCTACAAATGCTACAAAACCTGCAACTGTAGAAACTGGAGCAACTGTAAATGTACCTTTATTTATAAATGAAGGTGATAAAATTAAGGTTGAAACAGAAAAAGGAACCTATAAAGAAAGAGTTAAAGAATAATTTAACTCTTTTGTTTTTTTAAAATGAAATTCCCAAAACCTCATACACTTCAGCAAATAGCGCAACTAATTAATTGCGAGTTTGTTGGCAATGAAAACTTTGAAGTTTTAGGCATGAATGAAATTCATGTTGTAGAACCTGGAGATATCGTATTTGTAGATCATCCAAAATATTACGACAAAGCTTTAAATAGCGCAGCAACAATAATTCTTATTAATAAAGAAGTAGATTGTCCAGAAGGAAAAGCTTTATTAATTAGTGATGATCCTTTTAGAGATTTCAATAAGTTAACTAATCATTTTAAACCATTTGTTCCTTCAAGTTCTGCAATTTCAGATACTGCTAAAATTGGAAAAAACACCATAATTCAACCAAATTGTTTTATAGGAAATAACGTGACTATTGGTGATAATTGTGTTATTCATTCTAATGTAAGTATTTATGACGATACAATTATAGGCAACAACGTTACCATACATGCAGGCTGTGTGTTAGGAGCAAGTGCTTTTTACTATAAAAACAGACCAGAAGGTTTTGATCAATTAAAATCTGGTGGACGCGTTATCATTAAAGATAATGTAGATATTGGTGCTATGTGTAGCATCGATCGTGGTGTTACTGGAGATACTACTATTGGTGAAGGATCTAAACTAGATAACCAAATTCAAGTTGGTCATGATACTGTAATTGGTAAAAAATGCTTAATAGCTTCTCAAACAGGCATAGCAGGTTGTTGTATTATTGAAGATGAAGTCACGCTTTGGGGACAAGTTGGTACAACTAGTGGTATAACTATTGGTAAAAAAGCAAATGTTTTAGGGCAAACAGGTGTTACAAAATCTATTGCAGGCGGAAAATCCTATTTCGGTACGCCAATAGAAGAATCTAGAGAGAAACTGAAAGATTTAGCATACGTCAAAAAAATTCCTGAAATTTTAAAACAATTAAAAGAAAAGTAATGACAGCAAAAGAGGTTGTAAAATCATTTTATAGTTTAGACTTAGCTAAAGATAACGAAGCTATAAAGTTTATTCATAAAGATTGCTTGTTACATTGGAATAGTAGTAAAGGCTACATGTGTTCTGATTATAAAATGATCAAAGAGCGAATAGAAACCTTAAAAAAAGCATTTCATTCGTTTAATTACAAGCTTAGTCATTTGTTAGAGGATAATAATACAGTAACAGCAAGATATACCATTTATGTAACTTCAATTGAAAAACCTGAAGATGAAGAACCTTTAGCGCATTTTATTTCAATTTGGGAAGTTAAAAATGGACAACTATATAGAGGACATGAAATAAGTCAGCTAGCAGACGAAAATTCTCAAAATTTAAACTCATTTTCTGAAATTAAAGTTTAAAAATACTTTAGTAATAGCAATCAAAAACTTATTTTTGTTACACAAAAAAATAAAAACATTTAAAAATTCTTAATAATACAAAACATGAGCGTTTTAGTAAACAAAGATTCAAAAATAATAGTTCAAGGTTTTACAGGTAGCGAAGGTACTTTCCACGCTGGTCAAATGATAGAATACGGTACCAACGTTGTTGGTGGTGTAACACCAGGTAAAGGTGGTCAATCTCACTTAGATAGACCTGTATTTAACACAGTATCAGAAGCTGTAGAAAAAGTAGGAGCAGACACTTCAATAATATTTGTTCCACCAGCATTTGCAGCAGATGCTATTATGGAATCGGCAGACGCTGGTATTAAAGTAATTATTTGTATTACAGAAGGAATTCCTGTAGCAGACATGATTAAAGCTGCAGATTATATTAAAGGTAAAGACTGTCGTTTAGTCGGTCCTAACTGTCCAGGTGTAATTACACCAGGTGAAGCAAAAGTTGGTATCATGCCAGGTTTTGTATTCAAACAAGGAAAAGTAGGTATTGTTTCTAAATCAGGAACATTAACTTACGAAGCAGCAGATCAAGTTGTAAAACAAGGTTTAGGTATTACTACTGCAATTGGTATTGGTGGTGATCCAATTATCGGTACTACAACTAAAGAAGCTGTAGAATTATTAATTAATGATCCAGAAACCGAGTGTGTTGTTATGATTGGTGAAATTGGTGGACAATTAGAAGCAGACGCAGCTAATTGGTACAAAGCTTCAGGAAGTAAAAAACCAATCGTTGGATTTATAGCAGGTGAAACTGCGCCAGCTGGTCGTACAATGGGACACGCAGGAGCAATTGTTGGTGGATCTGATGATACAGCTCAAGCTAAAAAAGCTATTATGAGAGATTGCGGAATCCACGTAGTAGATTCTCCAGCAGAAATAGGTAAAAAAGTAGCTGAAGTAATGGGATAAGCCCAATAACATAAACTATTTAAAGCCTCATAATTTTATGACAATTATGAGGCTTTTTCTTATCAATAACATTCTAAATAACTATATTTGAAATACTAATTGAAAACAGAATTATAAATGAAACTTTTAGAAAATAAAACAGCTATTATTACAGGTGCTTCAAGAGGAATAGGAAAAGGAATAGCACAAGTCTTTGCTCAAAACGGAGCAAATGTAGCATTTACATATAGCTCTTCTGTTGAAGCAGCAAATGAATTAGAAGAAGAGCTAAACGCTTTAGGTGTTAAAGCTAAAGGATATCAAAGTAACGCTGCTAGTTTTGAAGAAGCTCAAAAATTAGCAGAAGATGTGTTAGCAGAATTTGGTAGTATAGACGTATTAGTTAACAATGCCGGTATTACTAAAGATAACTTGTTAATGCGTATGGGCGAAGAAGATTTTGATAAAGTAATCGAAGTAAATCTTAAATCTGTGTTTAACATGACAAAAGCTGTACAACGTACTATGCTTAAACAACGTAAAGGATCTATTATCAATATGAGTTCTGTTGTTGGTGTTAAAGGTAATGCAGGACAAACTAACTATGCAGCAAGTAAAGCTGGTATTATTGGTTTTTCTAAGTCTGTAGCTTTGGAGTTAGGTTCTAGAAATATTAGAAGTAACGTAATTGCACCTGGCTTTATCGAAACTGAAATGACAGGAAAATTAGACGAAAAAACTGTGCAAGGTTGGCGTGATGCTATACCATTAAAACGTGGTGGTACGCCGGAAGATATTGCAAATGCTTGTGTATTTTTAGCTAGTGATATGTCTGCTTACGTAACAGGACAAACGATTAACGTTGATGGCGGAATGTTAACTTAATTCAATTAATACATTATGAAAAATTTATTCTTTGCACTTACATTATTTATTACTTGTTCTTCATTAAGCGTAGCTCAAGATTGGATAAATTACAAATCAGAAGAATTAGCCTTTATTGCAGAGTTTCCAGAAACTCCAAAAAAATCAGTTCAAGAAGTTCAAACATCAGTAGGACTTATTGATATGCATATGGTAATGAGTACTCCTGTTAATGACGATAATGGTGTATACAGCGTAATAAAATCAGATTATCCTAAAAGTTTTTTTGATAATGCTACAGAAGAGTCTAATTCTAAGGTTTTAGACGGAGCAGTGCAAGGAGCGGTAAATAATGTTAACGGAAAATTGTTATACTCAAATAAAATAACGTTTAATGGTTTTCCTGGTAGAGAATCAAAAATTGAAATAACTGGCGCGTATTTGTATCTTAACTCTTATTTGGTTAATAATCAAATGTATATAAACCAAGTGATTTGTTATGCAGATAACGATAACAATGCTTCAATAAAACGTTTTTTTGATTCTTTTGATATTATAAAAGTGAAAGAATAAATTGTCAACACAAAGCCTATTATTAATCATATTAGCAGGAATTATAGCGCTACTTTTAGCGCTTTTCCAGTATAAATACAAAACAAAAAGCGCATTAAAAGACAATGCGCTTTTTGTTGTTTTAAGGTTTTTAACCTTTTTTTCTGTCTTTTTACTTTTGATTAATCCAAAATTTGAACAAAATTCTATATATACAGAAAAACCTAATTTAGTTATTGTTGCAGATAATTCAGCGTCTATTTCTCATTTAAAACAAAATGAAAAAGAACTTGAATTTATAAGTCAACTAAAAGAAAATCAAAAGATTAATAATAAGTTTAATGTTGAATATTTCACTTTTGGAAATCAGTTAAACACATCAGGTAATTTAAATTTTAAAGACCAACAAACCAACCTAAATAAAGTATTTAGAGATTTATCCGAGATTTATAAAAACTCAACAGCGCCAACATTACTAATTTCCGACGGAAATCAAACTATAGGTAGCGATTATCAATTCTCTGCTAATAACTATAAACAACCGATTTATCCAATCATACTTGGTGATACCATTACGTATTCAGATTTAAAAATTAGTCAGTTAAACGTTAATAAATATGCGTATTTAAAAAATAGATTTCCAATTGAAGCGATTGTTGTTTACAACGGAAATGAAACAGTAACCAAAAACTTTACCATCACACAAAATGGTAAAATAGTATTTTCAAAACCGATTACATTTTCTAAAGACAAATCTTCCGAAATTATTAATACAACCTTACCAGCATCTTCTGTAGGTGTTAAAAGTTATCAAGCTCAAATAGTTCCAATTTCAACTGAAAAAAATAAGATTAATAATTATAAAAATTTTGCTGTAGAAGTCATTGATCAAAAGACAAAAGTTGCAGTTGTTAGCACTGTTTTGCATCCAGATTTAGGTGCTATTAAAAAAAGCATTGAAAGCAATGAGCAGCGCGAAGTTTCATTTTTAAAACCAAATGAAACTTTAAATCAATTAAATGATTTTCAATTAATTATACTACATCAACCAAACAATTCATTTAAACAATTATATGAAGCTTTAGAAGTTCAAAATAAAAATAAGTGGGTGATTTCTGGAGTAAAAACAGATTGGCGATTCTTAAATTCGGTATCCAAAAATTATAACTTAGAAATCACATCTCAAACCGAAGATTATCAAGCTAACCTTAATCAAAATTATAGCAATTTTATTGTAGATGATATCGATTTTGAAAGCTTTCCTCCATTAAAATCTAATTTTGGCGCACCAGATTTTTCTGTGCCTTACCAATCTATTTTGAATAAAACCGTTTCTGGTATTCCAACAAACGAGCCTCTTTTAGCAACTTTTGAAATTAACGGTAGAAGAGAAGCGATTCTTTTTGGAGAAAACCTATGGAAATGGCGTTCTCAAAACTATTTAAACGATCAGTCGTTTGAAGCGTTTGATGCTTTTATTGGTAAAATGGTGCAGTATTTAGCTTCAAATCAACGCAAAAATAGGTTAACAGTCGATTATAATTCATTTTACAATGGTAGCGATAATATTGTTATCAGCGCACAATATTTCAATAAAAACTACGAATTTGATGCAACTGAAAACTTAAATATTTCACTTAATAATAAGGAGACTAATAAAAAAATATCAAGACCATTAATACTAAAAAACAACAGTTATCAAGTTAATTTAAATGGTTTAGACGCTGGAGATTACAGTTTTACAGTTAGTTCTACTACAGATAAATTATCATCGTTAGGTAATTTTAAAATTATACCATTTAATGTAGAGCAACAATTTTTAAACGCTAATGTAACAAAGTTGCAACAAGTTGCTACTAATAGTAAAGGTCAAGCTTATTTTATTGATAACACTTCTACTTTGGCAGATAGTTTATTATCAGATAATCGTTATCAGCCAATTCTTAAAACCAATAAAAGAGTTGTACCTTTGATAAACTGGTATTATCTACTATTTTTTATAGCATTGTGCTTAGCTTTAGAATGGTTTATCAGGAAATATAAAGGATTAATTTAAAATAAAAATTACAATGGAAAGATTACCAAAAATTGCATTCCCTTTTATCATTGCGGGAGTTATATTTATAATTATAATAGCTAAATCTGCTGTCACCATAGATGCCGGTCATGCTGCAGTTTTATATGAAACTTTAGGAGATGGAGTAGACTCTAATAAAGCACCTTTAGGTCCAGGTTTTCATATAATTGCTCCATGGAATAGAGTTATAGATTACGAAACACGTCAGCAAGAAATTCCAGAAAAAATGTCTGTATTATCATCTAATGGATTAGATATAAAATTAGATGCATCGGTGTTATACGAACCAGATGTTAAAAACTTAGGAAAATTGCATAATGAGAAAGGAGAAAATTATTTAAGCAGAGTTTTACAACCTGCTATAAGAAGTGCTGCAAGAAGTGTAGTAGGTCGTTATACTCCAGAACAATTATATTCTACTAAAAGAGATGCTATTCAAGAAGAAATTTTTGAAGAAACTAGAAAAATTGTAGAAAGTCAATACATTCAACTTAATAATGTTTTGATTAGAGATGTTACGTTACCACCTACAATTAAAGAAGCTATAGAAAGAAAACTTAGACAAGAACAAGAATCTTTAGAGTATGAATTTAGATTAGTTACTGCTGAAAAAGAAGCTCAAAAACAACGTATTGAGGCACAAGGTAAAGCAGATGCTAATAGAATTTTAAGCGCTTCTTTAACAGATAAAATCCTTCAAGATAAGGGTATTGAAGCGACTAATAAATTAGCAGAATCACCTAATAGTAAAGTTGTTATAATAGGTTCTGGTGAAAGTGGAATGCCTATTATTTTAGGTAATCAATAATAATTAAATTAATTTTAACATTTCATAATTTGGAATTTTAAATATTAATTTACAATCTTTGTGCAGAACAAAATAAGACATGACTTTTATTCAATTACATCATCATCATTTCCATACTTGCACTCAAGCGAGCTAGAAATGTATTGAATAAAACCAAAATATTTTTAAAACCGTTTGAGTAAATCAAGCGGTTTTTTTATTCCTGTAAAAACAGGAATCTTACCCAAAAAGATTTACTCAAACACTTTAACAAAAAAAGAAAAATGAGTAAACTAAAAATTGCAATTCAAAAATCAGGACGATTAAATGAGGATTCTATGAAAATCCTTAAAGACGTTGGTATTTCTATCGATAATGGTAAAGATCAACTTAAAGCTTCGGCTAAAAACTTCCCATTAGAAGTCTTTTATTTACGTAACGGAGACATTCCGCAGTATTTAAAAGATGGCGTTGTAGACGTCGCTATTATTGGTGAAAATGTCTTGGTAGAAAAAGGACAAGACATCACTATTGCAGAGAAATTAGGATTTTCTAGCTGTAAGGTGTCTGTAGCGATTCCTAAAGGAAAAAGCTATAATTCTATTAAAGATTTAGAAGGAAAGCGAATCGCGACGTCGTACCCAAACACAGTCAACCAATTTTTAAAAGACAACAATGTCAGTGCAAATTTACACATCATTAATGGTTCTGTAGAAATTGCGCCAAACATTGGATTAGCAGATGCGATTGTGGATATTGTATCTAGCGGAAGCACTTTGTTTAAAAACAATCTTAAAGAAGTTGAAGTTATTTTAAAATCGGAGGCTGTCTTAGCAGTTTCACCTCAAATTTCTACTGAAAATCAAGCGATTTTAAATAAGTTACAGTTTAGATTGCAATCAGTTTTAAAAGCAAGAAACTCACGTTACGTCTTACTTAACGCACCAAATAACAAGGTTGACGACATTATAAATATTTTACCAGGAATGAAAAGTCCAACCGTTTTACCGTTAGCAGAAGAAGGTTGGAGTTCAATACATTCCGTAATCAATAAAAATGATTTTTGGGAAATTATAGACGAATTAAAAGACAATGGAGCAGAAGGCATATTAGTTTGTCCAATTGAAAATATGGTGCTTTAAGTCATTGTCATGCTGAACTTGATTCAGCATCTCAAAGAAATATAATTGTCAGACTGAGCTTGTCGAAGTCTTTTTATCCAGAAGCAAAAACGTAATAACACAACAACACTAAAAAAGATTCCCACTTTCGTGGGAAATGAATATGAAAACAATAAAATACCCAAATAAAAATACGTGGTCAGAGCTTTTAAAACGACCAACACAAACCGTAAACGATATAGAAAGTACGGTTAATCAGATTTTTGAAGACGTACAACGCAACGGTGATATTGCAATAAAAAAGTACACTAGCTTATTTGATGGCGCAGATTTACAATCTAACCTCGTGACTGCACAAGAAATTGAAGAGGCATTTTCTAAATTATCATCAGAATTAAAATTTGCGATTAACCAAGCAAAGTCAAATATTGAAACATTTCACAAAGCACAAAAAACAGAAAAGGTAAGCGTTGAGACGTCTGTTGGAATTACCTGTTGGCAAGAAAAACGTGCTATACAAAAAGTCGGGATTTATATTCCTGCTGGTACTGCGCCATTATTTTCAACAGTTTTAATGTTAGCAATTCCTGCAAATATTGCTGGTTGCAAAGAGATTGTATTGTGTTCACCACCAAATAAAGACGGTAAAATTGCTAACGAAATTTTATATGCTGCACAACTTTGTGGTGTGACCAAAATTGTAAAAGTTGGCGGCATTCAAGCGATTGCAGGATTAACGTTTGGAACCGAAACTATTCCGCAAGTCTATAAGATTTTTGGTCCAGGAAACCAATTTGTAACCGTAGCAAAGCAATTGGCTACTAAATATGGTGTAGCTATCGATATGCCTGCAGGACCAAGCGAATTGTTGGTTGTTGCAGATGATAGCGCCAATGCAAGTTATGTAGCTTCAGATTTATTAAGTCAAGCAGAACATGGAACAGATAGTCAAGTGATTTTAGTATCAACATCTGAAAATTTTATAAATGAAGTTGAAACTGAAATCAATACGCAAATCAAAGCATTACCAAGACAAGATATTGCGCAACAAGCTATCAATAATTCAAAATCTATTTTAGTGAAAACTGATGAAGAAGCATTAGATTTAATTAATGATTATGGTCCAGAACACTTTATTGTAGCAACTAAAAACAACGACTTTTATGTTGAAGGCATTCAAAATGCAGGTTCAGTATTTATTGGTAATTACACACCAGAAAGTGCTGGCGATTATGCGTCTGGTACCAATCACACCTTGCCAACCAATGGATTTAGCAAAGCGTATTCTGGTGTAAATTTAGACAGTTTTACAAAAGCGATTACGTTTCAAAATATCACAAAAGAAGGTTTACAAAACATAGGGAACACCATAGAACTAATGGCTGAAGCTGAAGGTTTACAAGCGCACAAAAACGCAGTTTCAATTAGATTAAAAGATATGTAGCAAACGTCACATCGAGTGATTTCAAAGAATGAGAAATTGTATCGAGATGTTAAAGTTCTCGATACGATTTTCAAAAGAAAATCACTCGAACTGACGAAAATCAAATTAAATGAAAACAACTTTCAACATAAATAACTTAGTCAGACCAAACATCGCAGCCTTAAAACCGTATTCTTCAGCGAGAGATGAGTTTAAAGACGCAACATCAAACCAAATGATTTTCTTAGATGCTAATGAAAATCCGTTTGAAAATGGTGTAAATCGTTATCCAGATCCGCAACAAAAAGATGTAAAATCGATGTTGTCTAACATAAAAAACGTTCCAACCGAGAATATCTTGTTAGGTAACGGAAGTGATGAAGTGTTAGACTTAATTTTTAGAGCGTTTTGTGAGCCAAACCAAGATAATGTTATCACATTACCACCAACTTACGGTATGTACGATGTATTAGCAAACACTAATGCTATAGACGTTTTAAAGGTTGAATTGAATACTGATTTTCAACCAAAAGTAGAAGCTATTTTAAACACTCAAAATAGCAACACCAAACTATTGTTTTTATGCTCGCCAAACAATCCAACAGCGAATAGTTTTGAAGCGTCTAAAATTGAAAAATTATTAACTAATTTCAATGGAATTGTAGTGATTGATGAAGCATATATCGATTTTTCAGAAGACGAAAGTTGGATATCAAAATTATCAGATTTCCAAAATTTAATAGTCACACAAACGTTGTCTAAAGCGTATGGAATGGCAGGCATCAGACTTGGGATTTGCTTCGCTTCAACCGAAATTATTTCAATTTTAAACAAAATAAAACCACCATATAATGTTAATCAATTAACACAGCAAAAGGCAATACAACGATTAGAAAAGCAACAAGACGTTCAAAACGAAATTCAGAATATAATTTCAGAAAGAAGCCTGTTAATTAAAGCATTAGAGTTGATTACTTGGATTGATACTATATATCCAACACAAGCTAATTTTGTGTTAGTAAAAGTTGATGATGCGACTAATCGATACAATCAGTTAGTTGAAAAAGGCATCGTTGTTCGTAACCGAACTAATCAGCCACTTTGTGAAAACTGTTTGCGTTTTACGGTTGGTACAAGTAAAGAGAATGAGAAATTGATTGCAGTATTAAATAATATATAAACGTCACATCGAGTGATTTCGAAGAATGAGAAATTGTATCGAGATGCTAAAGTTCTCGATACGATTTTCAAAGGAAAATCACTCGAACTGACGAAAACTTAAAAAACAATGAAAAAAGTACTATTCATAGACCGAGACGGCACACTAATTAAAGAACCAGCAGACGAGCAAATCGATAGTTTTGAGAAGTTGGTGTTTTATCCAAAAGTGTTCACGTATCTAAGTAAAATAGCAAAAGAATTAGATTTTGAAATCGTAATGATTACCAATCAAGATGGATTGGGAACAGATGTGTATCCAGAAAACACATTTTGGCCAGTTCACAATTTTGTACTTCAATCTTTTGAAAACGAAGGTGTTATTTTTGAAGAACAATTTATAGACAGAACTTTTGCTAAGGATAACGCACCAACACGCAAACCAAATACAGGTTTATTAACCAAATATTTTAGTGAAGATTACGATTTAGAGAATTCGTTTGTTATCGGTGACCGATTAACCGATGTTGAATTAGCTAAAAATCTGGGTTCGAAGGGTATTTTTATTAACGACAATACCAATTTAGGAACAGACGAAATTACGGTAAAACGAGACGCTTTAGACAAGTTTATCGCTTTAGAAAGTAATGATTGGGAAGAAATCTATAAATTCTTAAAAGCTAAAGAACGCACAGGAACCATCGAAAGAAACACCAACGAAACCAAGATTAAAATCGATTTAAATCTTGATGGAACAGGACAAAGTAATATCGATACAGGTATTGCGTTTTTCGACCATATGTTAGACCAAATTGCGCGTCACGGACAATTAGATTTAAATATTAAAGTCGATGGTGATTTAGAAGTAGACGAGCATCACACGATTGAAGATACAGCAATTGCTTTAGGTGAAGTATTTGCAACGACTTTAGGTAACAAATTAGGTATAGAACGTTACGGTTTTAGCTTACCAATGGACGATTGTTTTGCGCAAGCTGCAATAGATTTTGGTGGTAGAAACTGGCTGGTTTGGGAAGCCGATTTTAAACGCGAAATGATTGGTAAAATGCCAACCGAAATGTTTTTTCATTTCTTTAAATCCTTTACAGATGGTGCAAAATGCAACCTAAACATTAAAGCTGAAGGCACAAACGAGCATCACAAAATTGAAGCTATTTTTAAAGCATTTGCTAAAGCAATAAAAATGGCTGTAAAACGTGACGTTGAAAAAATGATTTTACCAAGTACAAAAGGAATGTTGTAATTAGCTTCTAGTCTTTAGCGTTTAGCTGTTAGCTAAAAACTAAAGGCCAAAAGCCAAAAGCTTAAAAATGAAAATAGTCATCATAAATTACGGTGCAGGCAACATCAAAAGCATTCAATTTGCCTTTAAAAGACTAGGTTTTGAAGCGTTGTTAACTAATAACCCTGAAGAAATTAAAGCAGCAGACAAAGTGATTTTTCCTGGTGTAGGCGAGGCGAGTAGTGCTATGGAAAAGCTAAAAGAATCAGGTTTGGACTCGTTGATTCCGCAGTTAAAACAGCCTGTTTTAGGGATTTGTTTAGGTATGCAATTAATGTGTAACTCTACAGAAGAAGGAAATACAAAAGGTTTAGGCATTTTTGATGTAGCTGTAAAACGCTTTTCAAACGCAGTAAAAGTGCCACAAATGGGTTGGAACACGATTAATAACCTTCAATCAGATTTGTTTAAAGATATCAAAGAGAATGAATTTATGTATTTGGTACATAGTTTTTATGCAGAACAATGCCAAGAGGCAATTGCAATAACAACTTATGATGTAGAATACGCTTCAGCATTACAGAAAGATAATTTTTACGGTGTGCAATTTCATCCAGAAAAATCATCCTTGGCAGGCGAACAAATCTTAAGAAATTTCATCAATTTATAAAATAATAAAACGATTAGCTAAAAGCTAAAAGCTAAAAGCTAAAAGCAAAAGGCGAAAAAATGAGAATAATACCAGCAATAGATATAATAGAAGGAAAGTGCGTAAGATTAACTAAAGGTGATTATAGCACAACAAAAATGTACAATGAAAATCCGCTAGAAGTTGCCAAGCAATTTGAAGATGCAGGCATAGAATACTTGCATATGGTAGATTTAGAAGGCGCTAAAGCAGATCACGTAGTCAATTATAAAGTGTTAGAAAAGGTTGCGACAAAAACCAATTTAAAAATTGATTTTGGTGGTGGACTTAAATCCGACGACGATGTATTTATAGCATTTAATTCTGGTGCTAAACAAATTACAGGTGGTAGTATAGCAGTAAAAAACACCGACACTTTTTTACGATGGATTAATAAATACGGTACCCAAAAAATTATCCTTGGTGCCGATTGTAAAAACGAGACAATCGCTATTTCTGGTTGGTTAGAAGAAAGTAGTTTAGAGGTTGTACCGTTTATACAAGACTATCAAAAAAACGGTATTCAATATGTGGTATGTACAGATATTTCAAAAGACGGAATGCTTCAAGGACCATCAGTAGATTTGTATAAAAAAATAATCAACCAATGTACCAATGGTAGCGCAGATCAATCTGTAAAACTAATTGCTTCTGGCGGAGTAACAACTATTGAAGATGTTGAAGTTTTAGCAGACATAGGTTGCGATGGAGTCATAATCGGAAAAGCCATTTACGAAAACAGAATAAGTTTAAAAGAATTAGAACGCTTTTTATAATGAAAAATTAATGTCATTGCGAGCGTAAGCGTGGCAATCTCATTCTTTGTAAAAGATTGCTTCACTATGTTCGCTATGACGAATAGAATTTATGCTAACAAAACGAATCATACCTTGTCTAGATATTAAAAACGGTCGAACCGTTAAAGGTGTTAATTTTGTTAATTTAAGAGACGCAGGCGATCCTGTAGAATTAGCAAAACAGTATGCAGAAAAAGGTGCAGACGAATTGGTGTTTTTAGATATTTCAGCAACTTTAGAAGGAAGAAAAACAATGATTGAAATGGTGCTTAAAGTCGCCGAACAAGTTAATATTCCATTTACTGTTGGTGGTGGAATTTCCAGTGTTGAAGATGTAGATGTACTTTTAAAATCTGGTGCAGATAAAATATCTGTCAATTCATCTGCTGTAAAACGACCAAAATTGGTAAATGAATTATCAAGTAAATTTGGTAGTCAATGTGTTGTAGTTGCTATAGATGCCAAACAAGTTAATGGACAATGGAAAGTGCATTTAGCAGGTGGAAGTATTCCAACCGAATTAGATTTATTTGATTGGGCAAAAGAAGTTGAAACAAGAGGCGCAGGTGAAATTCTGTTTACGTCTATGAATAACGACGGAACAAAAAACGGATTTGCAAATGATGCATTGGCTAAACTATCAGACACTGTAAATATCCCAATAATTGCGTCTGGTGGCGCAGGAACTATTCAGCATTTTACAGATACATTTAAAGAAGGAAAAGCAGATGCAGCTTTGGCTGCAAGTGTATTTCATTTTGGTGAAATAGAAATAAAAAATTTAAAAGAAGAATTAAAACAGGAAGGTATTTCTGTTAGATTATAAATTTTATCCTGAACTTGATTCAGGATCTCATAAAGCGTAAAAATATAATGAACATAAATTTCAATAAAAACAACGACGGATTAGTCCCTGCAATCATTCAAGATGCAACAACCAAAAATGTGTTAATGTTGGGTTATATGAACGAAGAAGCGTTTAAAAAGACCCAAGACACGAAGTTAGTGACCTTTTTTAGCCGTATCAAAAACCGACTTTGGACCAAAGGTGAAGAAAGCGGTAATGTTTTAAACTTAGTAGATATTAAATTAGATTGTGATAACGATACTTTGTTAGTAACTGTAAATCCAAAAGGACCAACGTGTCACACAGGAAGCGATACGTGTTGGAATGAAGCTAATAACGAAACTTATGGGTTTTTAACCCAATTAGAAAACACCATACAAAGTAGAGTAGAAGCCGGTAACACAGAAAAATCGTATGTAGCTTCATTATTTGCAAAAGGAATTAATAAAGTGGCTCAAAAAGTAGGCGAAGAAGCTGTAGAAGTTGTAATTGAGGCTAAGGACAATAACGACGATTTATTTTTAAATGAAAGTGCAGATTTATTATTTCACTATTTAATGTTATTGCAAGCTAAAGGATTCAAGTTAGAAGATGTTATAAATGTACTCAAGCAAAGAGATAAAAAAAACGCTAGATAAGCATCTAGCGTTTTTAGCTTTATAATTCGTTTACAAGTGTTATTTTAAACTGCGGATAATTTTCTTTTAATTCCTTTTCTAACCCTATTATATGAGCAGCACCAACAATAACAATATTTCGTGTTTTATCTGAGGCTTTTACGCTATCACCGATGTTTTTTGCCATACGCATATTTCTTTCGTTCCAGTATTTTTCGCCTTGTTTACAACCATCGGTCATATTTTTTGTGTAAGTAAATGCAGCTAATTGATGGCTTGTTTGCAAAGATTTTTTCTTATTGGTGTGTTTTCCTAAACCTCTAAATATCGCAGGTAAAATTGCCGAGTTATAGTCCTTTTTATTTAGTTTTTTCATAATAGCGTTATTCCCATTATTTTTTCCCTCTTTATAACATTTAGACCAACCTTCATGATATTTATCGTTGGTTCGTTGATCATCCATAGCATTTAATAGTTTAATATTTTGATGTATGGCTAATTTATAAGTAAGATCACCATCTTCATAACGTGTTGGTTTTTTACTTCCTTTTAAGCCGTGCTTTAAAATATAACTGTAAAATCCAAAATTAGCGTCGTCTCTATGGTAAGCAAATGTTTTTTGTAAATATTGTAAATCTTGTTTCGTCATGGCTGAAAAGTCTTTTTCTAAAAGTGATAAAACTTTAGTACTATCTGGTGTAAAAACGTTTTTAATAGAATCTGACAAATGGTAGAATTGCTTATAACTTTTAGACCATCCATTTTTTAAATATGCCCAACTTAAACTGTCATTTCCTTTAGGACTCTCTACATATATTGCTGTCGGATTATATTTTTTGGCACGTCTTAGCATAGGTTTATAACTATGCTTTACAATTTTTGGAACCTTATGCATTGTGCCGACTAAGACAATTTCTTTTTGTGTTTGATGTTGTGCTTTTAGATTGAAAATAGATAGGCAAACGATTAAAATTAACATTACAATAGATTTCATCTTTATTAAATTTTTGATTAAACTTTGATACTGCTAAATTAAAATCTAATCTTGATAAAACCCTTTGTTTTGTTGACTTTGGGGTGAAATGTTATGCTGTTGTGGCAGAATTAAACCGTTGTTTTATACTACTTAAATATGTTTTCGAAATAGGAATTTGGATAGCATGATTTAAAATTAAAAAATGCTTTCCTTTTTCGGTTTTCCATTGTTGAAAATGATATGGGTTAACAAGATATGAACGATGTGTTCTAATCAATTCGTCAAAAGTTTCATCAATGACCGAAAGTTTATTTCTTATTAAGGTTTTTTTTAATTCATTTCCTGAAAGATATAATACTTCAATATAATTATCTGAAGATTGAATGCTTATAAGATCATTTAAATGCAATCGTATACCTTCAAAATTACCTTCACCTTTAATTTCTATTTTTTGGTCTTCGACTTGTTTTTCAAAATATTTACCAAAAGCAAATCTAGCGATTATGATTATAGGTATAATAGTGCCAGCTGCAGGTAGTAAAATAGCTTTAAGCATGTAACCCAAGGTGTAAGGACTTGGAATACCTACCATAATTACATATAAGTAGTACAATCTAACAAAAGTTAGAGTTATAATGGTATAGGTAAGCAGAAAAACAATTTCTTTAGCAATAGTCCATTTTTTTATCTTATAAGGCAATATTTTGTATTGTAAAGGCAAAAATAAAAGATAAGAAATACCGCCAATTATCCCATATCCAGGTAAGTATATTAGTTTTTCTGTATCGCCAAACTCGTCTACGTCCAAAGGTTCTGTAAAATAAAGAAATACAAAAATCCAAATAGCAAGTAACAAGCCTATAATAACATGGTGTTTTAGTTTGGGATCGAAAGGATATTTCATCTTTAATTTTTATTCAATTTATAAATAATAAACCCTAAAACAGTTGTTACGATTAGTAATACAAATCCTTTTAAAGTATCGCTATAAATAAAACTTCCAATTGAAAATAATAACGCGTAAACACCAAAAACACCACAGAAAAAACTAATTGTTTTGTTGCCAAACCCTTTAAATTTTGATTCGTCACCAAAAATTAAAGCATTAAAAGTAGCTAAAGTTTTTGCGTCTGTAGGTTGTGTTAGTAAAGTCACGATAATCCAACCAAAAGTCGTAATTACTACACCTAAAACTAATTGCCAATGTCCAGCAATTGTTACCATTGGTGTATCTAATTTTCCGTTTATAAAGAAAAAAACAGCAATTAAAAACGAAATTACCATAGCAGCAATTTCGCTATATGGATTAATTCTGCTCCAAAACCAACGTAAAATAAAAAGTAATCCAGTTCCTGCACCAATTTGAAGTAATAAGTTAAATACATCTGCTGCCGATTGTAAATAAAATGAAAATAATGCAGCACATAGCATTAATACCACTGTAGATATACGTCCAACTAAAACCTGCTCTTTATCAGTTGCTTCTGGTTTTAGAAATCGTTTGTAAAAATCGTTTACTATGTAAGAACTTCCCCAATTTAATTGAGTCGAAATTGTACTCATAAACGCCGCAATAAGTGATGTTAAAACAATACCAATTAATCCAGCAGGTAAATACGTCATCATTGCTGCGTAAGCTACATCATGACCTTGCATTTGTTTTGTAAGATTAGGAAAGGTTTCTGATATGGTATCTAGATTAGGAAAAACAACAATTGATGCCAAACCAACCACAACCCATGGCCAAGGACGAATTGCATAATGTGCTACATTGAAAAATAGAGTTGCCCAAGTCGCGTGTTTTTCGTTTTTAGCAGCTAGCATACGTTGTGCAATATAACCACCGCCACCAGGTTCTGCACCAGGATACCACGTGCTCCACCATTGTACTGCTAAAGGAATAATTAGCAAAGTTATTAATGCTTCTGTGTTACTAAAATCTGGAAAGAATGCTAATTTATCTACTACATTTTCATTAGTTAAAAGGTTGTCTATTCCACCAATTTCAGGGATGTTAACAATGTAAATCGTAGCCCAAACACTTCCAACCATTGCAATAATAAATTGTATGAAATCTGTAATCAACACACCTTTTAATCCTCCTAAGGTAGAATAAACAACTACAATAATCGAGGCGTAAAGCAACATTTCTTCTTGTGATATTCCTAATAAAATATTTGCAATTTTCGCACCAGCCAAACATACGCCAGCCATAGTAATAATATTAAAGATTACACCAAGATAGATAGCTCTAAATCCGCGTAAAAAACTAGCCGTTTTTCCGCTATAGCGTAACTCGTAAAACTCTAGATCTGTTGTTATTCCGCTTTTGCGCCATAATCTAGCGTAAAAAAATACGGTTAACATACCGGTTAGTAGCATTGCCCACCAAACCCAGTTTCCAGAAACACCGTTGGTCCTAACCAATTCGGTTACTAATCCAGGTGTATCTGCAGCAAATGTTGTTGCAACCATGCTTACACCAAGTAACCACCAAGGCATGTTTCGGCTTGATAAGAAAAAAGATTTTGTGTCTTTACCTGCTTGTTTAGAAACAAAAATTCCTATTCCTGCAAATAGAATTAAAAAAAAAGCAATTATTACCCAATCTAAAGTAGATAAAACCATAATTATAAATGTTGATAAACAAATCTAAGATTTATTAATAAATAAAAAAGCATTAGAAATTTCTAATGCTTTTTTATGGGAGTTAAAACTTATTACTTAAGCCAACCTTTTGCAATTCCTTTGTTTGAAAATACTATTAATAGAATAGCTATTATAGGTATTGAAATTGACATACTTGTGTCAAATCCAGACATTTTATCTGAGATTGGTGACATGAAAAACGTGTAAATAGATTGAACGATTACAGCAATAAAAGAAACTATAAAAAAGATATTAGCTAGTTTTTTTCTCAATAATAATAGGATGCATGCTCCAAATCCAGCAAAAACAGCAATTGCGAATGCAGCAGTATACCAAGCAGGAAAATCTATACTATAAATTTCTTGTTGTTCTGGTGGCATTGCAGCGATAGCTTCTTCGGTTAAAAATGCTTGTCCAATATAAGCTAATACGCCCATTGCATTCCATAATAAAGCAATAATGCTTATTATCCAGAACCAAATTGGAGGTTTTTGTGTGGTTGTTGTCATAATTTTAAAATTTAGTTAGTTTTTTAATGATATACAATTTATAAAATTTTTGCCAATTGAAATGTAATAACTTATTTTCGGCAATAATTATGAAAAAGAAATTTTTTTACGTTATCACCATTCAATATTTAGGCTATCGTTTTCACGGTTGGCAAAAACAACCCAATGTAAAAACGTTACATTTAATGGTAGATCGTACTTTAAATTTCATTTTAAATAAAAAAACATTTAAAACCTTAGTTTCTGGTCGTACAGATGCTATGGTTAGTGCAGAAAACGCTGCTTTCGAGTTATTTTTAGAAGAGCCCATTGAAGATTTTGAAGCGTTTTTAAAGTTATTTAATTACAATTTACCACAAGACATTCGTGCTAAATCCATCAGAGAAGTAGATAATAAATTTAATATTATTCAATCTTCAAAAACTAAAGAATACATATACATTTTTGCATTTGGTGGTAAGTTTCATCCATTTTGTGCACCAATAATGACCACAATATTAGATCCTCTGAATATTGAAATCATGCAAGAAGGTGCAAAACTTTTTGAAGGTAGACATTATCTAAAAAATTACTGTTTTAGACCTACCAATAACGGAGTTTACGACAGAGAAATTGATTCTTGCGAAATCGTAGAAAACACACTTTATACTGCAAATTTCTTTCCAGAAAAAACATACATGCTTCGTGTTAGAGGTAAAGGTTTTATGCGTAATCAAATACGATTAATGATGGGTGCATTAATCAATTTAGGTAAAGGAGAACTTACTTTAAACGACATTAAATCTAGCTTAACACCCGAAAACACTGTTGCTATAGATTATGTGGCTCCTGCATCTGGACTTATTCTTCATAAGTTAGAATTTGATTAAACTGTTAATCGTTTTAACACCTCATTATTTTCTTAACACAATTTTATGTTAAAAGGCTAAGCTATTAGTTAAAGCTAGTTAAATGGCTAGTAATCAATATTGTTTAATTGTAATTTAGAACTGTTAAACAAAATAAACAACCCAAAATATAATATTGATTATGAGTTATTTGAATATGCAAGATGAAAAATTATTACCAGTAGTAATGGATTTAAATACATTATTATCTGACTATCATATGTACTACCAAAAACTAAGAAGTTTTCACTGGAATATATTAGGAAAAAGCTTTTTTGACCTACATGAACAGTTTGAAGACATGTACAATGATGCACAAATTAAAATTGATGAAATAGCTGAGCGAATTTTAACACTTAGACATCATCCTGTTAGTAAATTTAGTGATTACATTAAAATAGCTACTGTACAGGAGGAAAGCGCTATGATTTCTGACCAAAAAATGATAGAAACTCTTTTAAACGACCACAAAATTATCTTAGCGCAAATGTCTAGTGTTATAGATTCTGCTGAAAATGCAGGAGACGAAGGTACAATTGATTTAGTTGGTGCTTATATAAGAGAATTAGAAAAAACTAGTTGGATGTTAAATGCTTGGACAAAAAAGTCTACAGATCAACTAAAGGAAGAAGCAGTAGCTAGCTAACATTTTAGCAATTTAGATACAGTACTAACCTTAAAAATTTAACATTATGAAAGATCAATTATCCGAAGCATATAATTTATTGATAGATAAATTAGAAGGCTGGTTTAATATAATAGTAACCAATATACCAAACTTAATTTTAGCAATCTTAGTATTATTTGCCGCATATTTTGTTTCAAAATATGTAAACAAATATGTAAGCAAGCTAATGGCTAGAAGAGTAGAACAAAACTCTATAACTAATATGGTAGGACGCATTTCTGCAGTAGTTATAGTATTAGCAGGATTATTTTTAGCCTTAGGTATATTAAATCTTAGTAAAACATTAACCTCATTATTAGCTGGTGCTGGTGTTGCTGGATTAGCAATTGGATTAGCATTACAAGGTACATTATCTAATACGTTTGCAGGTGTAGTTTTATCTTTTAGAAAAAAAATACAGATAGGACATTGGGTAGAAACTAATGGGTTTTCTGGAGAAGTTATGGATATAAATCTTAAAGATTTCACCTTAAAAGAAGCAGATAATAACATTGTTGTTATACCTAATAAAATGATTCTTGAAAATCCTTTAAAAAACTACACATTAACTACAAAAATGAGAGTATTCTTAGAATGTGGTGTAGGATACGAGTCTAATCTTGAAGATGTAGAGCGTATAACTAAAGAAACTATTTGCAACACATTTGACCAGATAGAAAAACCAGAAGATGTAGAGTTTTACTATACAGAATACGGCGGAAGTTCTATTAACTATTTATGTAGATTTTGGATAGACGCAGAAAATGCTTTAGAAAAATTAAGAGCAAAAAGTAAAGCGATTATAGAAATTAAAAAAGCATACGATAAAGCGGATATTAACATTCCGTTCCCTATCAGAACACTTCAATTTGATAATAAATTATCATTTGAATCACAAGATTTAGAGAAACAATTCTCTGACAACTAAAAGCAAAGTGCTGTTAGTTTAATATTAACCATTTAAAACCAAAAAATTATGTTACGTTGGACAATCACATTTATCATTATCGCAATTATAGCCGGAATCTTAGGATTTGGTGGAATAGCAGGTGCAGCTGCAGGAATTGCTAAAATCTTATTCTTTGTCTTTTTAGTGTTATTTGTAGTATCACTTTTAAGAGGAGCAACTAGATAAATACTAGTCAACTAATCAGTTACTTAAAATAATTTAGAAGCAAAAATAAGCTAGCTGATTAGTTCTATTTATTAACCAATAAAGACCAAAAAACGATGAAAAAATTAGTATATACCTTCTTAATCTTGTTCTCACTAACCACAGTGTTTACAAGTTGTAGAGAAGAAAATAAAACACCAGAAGAAAAAATTGAAGAAACTATGGATGAAATGCAAGATGACATTGATGAAGCTTCAGACGATGTTAAAGATGCAATGGAAGACGTAGAAGATGAAATTAAAGAAGTTAAAGAAGAGAGTAAAGAAGAAGTCGAAGAAATGACTGATGAACAATAAATATTAACCACTTAAAACCAAATATTATGAAATTTACTTTAAAAAAATCTATTTATGCATTTATTTTAATGTTCTCATTAGCAGCAGCATTTACATCTTGTAGAGAAGAAAAATCTACAGGAGAAAAAGTAGAAGACGCTGTAGAAGATGTAGCAGATGACGTTGAAGATGCAGTAGATTAATAACTACATAAATTGCTATGAAACAAAAAAACCTCAGTTTAAACTGAGGTTTTTTTGTAATTTTAATAAAAATTAAATCTTAATGAAATCGACTATATCTAAACACGTATTCACATTTTTAAAACAACTAGAAAAAAATAATAACAGAGATTGGTTTAATGAAAGAAAACCAGAATTTAAAACTATAGAAAAAGAAGTAAAAGCCTTTAATAAAGAAGTGTTTGAGCTATTAAATAAACACGATCAAATAGATAAATTAAAACAGTTTAGAATATATAGAGATGTAAGGTTTTCTAAAAACAAACAACCTTATAAAACCCATTTTGGTTGTTCCTTTAATCGTGTAAAACCTAAACTTAGAGGTGGATATTATATTCATATTCAGCCAAATAACGAAAGTTTTATTGCTACAGGGTTTTGGGATCCAAATAAAGAAGATTTACTACGCATTAGAAAAGAGTTTGAAATAGACGATCAAGAGATGCGCGATATTTTAAACGATAAAAGCTTTTCAACTATTTGGGGAGATTTTAAAGGAGACAGCCTTAAAACAGCACCAAAAGGATTTGATAAAGAACATCCAGCAATAGACTTAATTCGTCGTAAACAGTATATTTTTACTAAACCGTTTACAGACAATCAAGTTTTATCAGATAACTTTATAAATGAAGTAGATACAGCATTTAAAGCCATTCGTCCATTTTTTGATTATATGAGCGATGTCTTAACAACAGATTTAAATGGAATATCAATAATTGATTAACCTCAATTAAACCGCAGATAAATATTTAGGCTTTTCAAATAATTGAATATTACTTTGTAAACGTTGTTTTACAATATTCATCATACGTTTATTTAGCGAAGACGAGTTTTTTATATACGTCAAATATTCATCTACTGTAAATTGACCAATCACCATACCTTTAAGGCTGTTTCTAAACTTAATGTCTTTATGTATAGCATTTTCAATATAATTTAAACGCTTTTCTAATGTCAATTGGTAAAATACATTTTTATGTTTTGCAATGTAGTTTCTAAAAACCTCAATAAATAAATCATTTTGCAATTTAATTACTGGTCTTAACGTTTCATTTTGAAAGCGTTCTTCACTACTCATTGTTTCATTAATAATAATACTTTCAATAATTGGTCTTGCAGTTAACAGTTGTTGATCTCGCGTAGTCATGATAGTAATTTTTACTAAAATTATCGATAAATAATAGCAATACAGACATAGTAAAAAATTGTTTTTAACGGTCTTATTAACAATCTATAAATTGTAATTTTGAAGTAAATATGTATTAAATGAAATTTGGAAGTGTTACTAACCCAGAAGATATAGATTTTACTTTACCAAAAGACCATAAAGACACAAAACGTGTGCTTAATTTAGTTAAAGATGATAATGAACCAGAAATTTATGTTGGCTGTGCTAAGTGGAACAGAGCAGATCTTAAGGGTATTTATCCAAAAGGCACAAAAGACGAATTGGAGTATTATTCTTCTCAATTTAATAGTATAGAACTTAACGCTACATTTTACCGTATTTTCCCACCAGAACAATTTAAGAAATGGAGAGAAAAAACACCATCAAATTTTAAGTTTTTTCCTAAGCTAAATCAAGAAATTAGTCATTGGAAACGTCTTAACGAAGTTAAAGAAGTTGTAGATAACTATTTATATTCTGCAGTAAATTTACAAGAAAAGTTAGGCACTATCTTTTTGCAAATGCATAATAATTTTGCGCCAAAAGATTTTAATCGTGTTGTTAATTTTATTGAAGATTGGCCAAAAGAAATTCCCTTAGCAGTAGAGTTTAGACATACAGATTGGTATAACGATCCAACTGTTTCAGAAGAGTTATTTCAACTTTTAGAAACTAATAACATATCAAATGTTATTGTTGATACAGCAGGAAGACGCGATTTAATGCATATGCGATTAACCAATCCAACTGCTTTTGTGCGTTACGTAGGCGCAAATCATCCTACAGATTATACACGACTTGACGATTGGATAAAACGATTAAAAACTTGGAAAACACAAGGAATTAAAGAGATAGACTTTTTTATACATCAAAACATTGAAAAAGAATCACCTTTACTTTCAGCATATTTTATAAAACAATTAAATGCAGAATTAGGCGCTCAATTAAAAGTCCCTAACGAAGCTCAACAACAAAATTTATTTTAGCCTATGAGATTTCATACAAGAAAATGGGTAAAACCAGAAGACTTAAATCCAAACGGTACTTTGTTTGGTGGTAAATTACTAGCTTGGATTGATGAAGAAGCAGCACTTTACAGCATAGTACAATTAGAAAACAATAAAGTGGTTACTAAATACATGAGTGAAATTAACTTTATGAGTAAAGCAACCGAAGGTGATATTGTAGAGATTGGTATTGATGTTAAAAAGTTTGGTGGCACATCGTTAACCCTTAAATGTGAAGTGCGTAATATGCGTACACGCGAAACTATTATTACCGTAGAAGATATTATTATGGTAAATTTAGGTGAAGATGGAAAACCTAAACCGCACGGAAAAACACAAATAGAATACGTTAAAGACCGATTAAAAAAGTAGGAGAGAAGCCTACTTTTTTTTAGCTAAAAACTTTTTGTCTACGTAAAAAGTCCCAAAAGGAATTAAAGAAGCAACAAGTACAACTAAAAACGTACGGTTATTCCATTTTTGTTCTGGTTTTAATAACACAGCCAAAGCTATGTAAGCCACAAATAATAACCCATGTGGCATACCTAAAAGCTTAACATATGTAGGGTCGTTTGCAAAATACTTAATAGGTGTTGCAATAAAAAGAAGTAAAATATAAGAGACTCCTTCTAAAAGAGCGATAATTCTAAAAATGCTAAGTAAACTCATTAATTATTTTTTTGTAAAATTACGTGTTATACTTAGTAAAACCAATAAAAAAAGAAAGACATCATGTTAATTTTGATGTCTTTTTTGTTTCCTTATTTAGCAGAATAATTAATAATAATCCCTAAGTCATTTCGAACGTATTGAGAAATCACATAATTTGAACAGTAGAGTAGTAGGATGAGATTCCTCTTCGTACCTCATTCGGAATGACAACAGAATATTAACGTCATACTGAACTTGTTTCAGTATCTCATACGGATAAAATAGATTTTGCATCTAGTGCGGAATATCAGTCCTAACAACCCATCAATCCAAAAGAAATAACTAACTCTTGGTCAACAGTGTTACCGTTTTCATCTTTTGCTGGTGTCCAAGTACCAGGTAAATCTTTCATTAATTTAATAAGTTGCTTATCAACTTTTGGATAATTAGAACTATGGTCCAAATGTATGTTTTCAATATCTCCTGTTTTGGTTACAGTAAAGTATAGTTTACCTGCTTTTAGCTGTTTAGGATCAACATCTTGTCTAACTGTTTCGGTTTGGTCTTTAAAATAGGCTTTTAATGCTTTAAAACCTTCAGAATATTGCGCTTGCACGTCAGGTACAATGGTATGATGTGGTGTAGAGTAGTTATAACCGTCAGAATATTTATCTATAAATTCTGTTCTAAAAACAATATTGTCGCCATAATCTAACGTTTGTAAGTAATTAAGTTGTTCTGTAGTAAAAGTTGTAGTTGTTCCGGCTAAATTTAAATCTTGTTGTCTATCGTTAAACACTTTTAGTAATCGTACAGCTTGTAAAGTTTTCATACTGTTTAGTGTTTCTATGTCGTAAACATCTTTTAGTTTTTTTGCATTAATGACTACTGATTTTTTAATGGGCATAAAACGTGTGCCAATTTCATAGATAAAATCTTCAAAGACTTCATTTTTAATAATTGGATCGTGTTCCTTAGGTCCATAAATTACGTCTTCAGTTTCTGTAGTGGTTATTTGCGTTGGTGCAACGTCTTTAATGTCTTTTTTAAAAACGGTAAACGCTGTTAATACAAACGCAAAAATTACTATACCAAGGATTAAAATTTGTTTTTTCATAACTTTAAATTTAATGATTAATGAGATTTAAAAAATTTGATATTATAAAACTATAGCGATAAGCCGTTAAAAGTGTCAAAAAAGTGTAAAAGAAGTGTCAACTATTGTAAAATCTCATAAAAATGTATGTTATTTACAATACTTATGAAGTTATCTCGCCTATTTTTAAAACCTATAATCGTACTAATTTTGGTTAGTATGGTATTACAATCTTGCACAAAAACACAAGAACCAGCAGCAAACCAAGTAGTAAAAATAGCTTTAAGAGATGTTGGTCACCAACTATTATTAAGTAATCAAGACAGCACAACGGTAGTACCGCCGATACAAGATTTGGGCGATAACCATTACCAATTACAATTTAATACACGGTTAAGCATACATCCTGATAGTTTAGTACAACAAGTAAAAACAAGTTTTAAAAAAGCTAATTTACCTAATAATTATATTACCGAAGTACAGCGTTGTAGCGATAACCAAGTAGCGTATAGCTACCAAATAAAACAAGATATAGAACAAGGTATTGTACCTTGTGGCGGCAGAGCTTTAAAACAAGATTGCTACACTATAACCGTAGCGTTTTATACAATAAAAACCACAACTTCTTTTGCTTATTATACTATACCGTTAGCCTTATTAATTATAGGATTATTATGGTTTATAAAGTTGAGATCTAAACCCAAAGCAATAAGACAACCTATAAGTACAAATGCTAAAACTATTGGTAGTTATACCTTTTATCCAGAACAAAACAAGCTAATTAAACAGGCTAAAGTAATTACTTTATCTAAAAAAGAATGCGAGCTTCTTAGCATTTTTATAGCACAACCAAACCAAGTTATTAAACGCGAAACTTTATCTAAACGCGTTTGGGAAGACCATGGTGTTGTAGTTGGTAGAAGTTTGGATACTTACATTTCTAAACTACGTAAAAAACTACAAGAAGACCAAAGTATTAAACTAACCAACGTACATGGTGTTGGTTATAAGTTGGAAGTGGAGTAGTGGTTACATATTTACTTTCTAAACTATTTCTTAAATATTCGTCAAACCAATATAAGAGCCATACCTTTGTAACTATTTACAAATTATAAACAAAAATTATGAGTAAAGTAAAAGCAAACGATACTGTAAAAGTACATTACACAGGTAAATTAACCAATGGACAAGTGTTTGATACATCTGCAGAAAGAGAACCGTTACAAGCACAATTAGGACAAGGACAATTAATACCTGGTTTTGAAAACGCTTTAATTGATATGGCAGTTAACGAAAAGAAAACCGTAACTATTGCCAAAGCAGATGCTTACGGAGATGTGCGTACAGAATTGTTTCAAAAAGTTGCAAAAGAAGAATTACCAAAAGAAATAACTCCAGAAGTTGGCATGGGCTTAGTCGCATCTGCACCAGATGGATCACAACAACAATTACGTGTAGCAGAAGTTAATGAAGATCATATTGTTATAGATGCTAATCATCCATTAGCTGGTCAAGATTTAATCTTTGATTTAGAAGTTGTTGGTATAAACTAATATATCATTAGTCATTTCGAACTTAGAGAGAAATCACAGAATAAAAGAATCTATCAAAAATTAGATTTATAATCAAAAACGCTTTAGAAAATTCTAAAGCGTTTTTTTATGATAAAAATTAAATTCTGCATCTAATCCTGAATAATATTTTATTATGTAAAATAGAATTAATGTAAAAATGATTTGTTATAATTATATCTTTTCAATTACTATTAATTTTCTAATCCCTGAGAATCGCGTATTTGAAAATTCACAATTTGTACAGAATATTAAAATTATGAGAATTATGAAATATGACCATTTTTATGGTTTTTAAAGTCATTTCGAACAGCGTGAGAAATCACATTATTTTGAAATCAAATTTTATGTCAGTTTCACTGATTAATTTATTTATTATATTTTAAGATATAGATTCCGCATCAAGTGCGGAATGACAATTATATTTATTATTGATTGATAATAATTAGCTTGACATAATTTTTTTACAATTTGAAACACATACGTGTTATCATATTGAAAATTATGTCAAATATCTCGTTACTCGCTATTACGCTAATTACTATAATTGTATTATAATTTATATTATGTAAAATAGAAGTTTTAAGATTATACTTTATATTTTCAATTTATAGTAATTTAAAAACGCCTAGATTGCTCTAAGCGTTTTAAAACTAACTAATCAAAACTATTAATAGTAATAGTATTCTCAGGGATTCACTTTTAATAATCTGTATAACCTTCTTTTCCTGGTGTGTAAAACGTATCTGGATTTTGGTCTTGTAATTCTTTATTCTCTTTAAATCTTTCAACTAAATCTGGATTAGATATAAATGGTCTACCAACGTAAACTAAATTCATACCTTCATCTAAAACTTTTTGAGCATCTGCTTCACTAACAACGCCACCACCTGAAATGACAGTTCCAACAAAGCTTCCTTTTATAGTTGCTTTAATATCTGTTTTAAATTCTGGTGCGCCCATTGCTGTATGATCTACAATATGTATGTAAGCTATATCTAGTTTTTTAAGCTCTAAAGCCAAATAGTTGTATAGCTCTACTAAATCGTCATAATCATACTGTAAGTCTCCGTTAACACCGTATGGTGAAATACGTATTCCAACTTTATCTCCACCAATAGCAGCAACAACTTTTTGTGTAGTTTCTAGCACAAAACGAGCTCTGTTTTCAAAATTTCCACCGTAATTATCATCTCTAACGTTTGATTTTGGATTTAAAAACTGCTCTAATAAATATCCATTTGCAGCGTGTAATTCGATACCATCAATTCCTGCATCTATTAATTTTTTAGCGCTATTAACAAATTCGTTTTGGGTGCTTTCTATATCTTTTAATGTCATTGCTCTTGGTGTAGTATGTGGCAACATCCCTTTTGTATCGGTATACATTTCACCATCAGCTTTTATTGCACTTGCAGATAAAACTTCTCCACCATCAGGAATATTTTCATCTACAGCCATTCTTCCGCAATGCATAAGTTGTACAAAAATTTTACCGTTATTTTTATGTACTCCTTTTGCTATTTGTTTCCAGCCTTCAATTTGTGCTGGGCTAAAAGCGCCAGGAATACGCGCATAACCAAGCCCGTTAACAGAAGGAGAAGTTCCTTCACTTATAATTAGTCCTGCTCCTGCTCTTTGACTGTAATACTCTGTCATTAAATCATTTGGAATATTATCTATTGCTCTGCAACGCGTCATCGGAGCCATTACTATTCTATTTTTAAGCGTTTTGTTTTTTAAGTTGTAATCGTTATATAAAGTCATATTTTAAATTTTTTATAAAAATAAATACCATGGAAAATATTTCCAAGTAGTTTAACTTAATTTTATAAATGTTTTACATGTGTATATATTGAAAGCTAGAGTGTATAAATTAGTTTAACGACATATACATTAATTAATGATTTGTCTATTTTCTCTAAATTCTACATCTTTATTTTTACCTTTTTGTTTAAATTCTACATCATAAAAAATACCTTTTGTTGCACTTTGTACATATTCTACTTCTGTTATTTCTTCATTTTTAAACTTGCTACTAATAACTTGTTTGATTGCTTTTGGCAAATTTTCTTTTTTTATGTTTAATTCTGTTTCAATCCAATTTCCTTTAGGCGAAAAATCTGCGCGGTATTTTTTTCCGTCTTTTTTGAAATGTGCCTCAAAATTTCCATGTGAATCTTTTTCCCAATTCGGATTTTTTTCACTTGGATACTTATTTTTAAAAGCAGTCTTTACGGTTTTAGGTACTTGCCCTTTTACTGTGTTATTACAACTTATTAATAAAATGACTAATAAGAATACACTTGATGTCTTAAGTAATTTCATAATTTTTATTTTTTATTAATGGTTTCTAATGGTTGAATATCATCTTTAATCTGCTTATAGACATCTAATTGAATTGATGTTAAAATATCTGCCATTTCTGCAGTTTCTTCACGCTGCATATTGTATAATTTGGCTAATTTGGTTTTTCCTGTGAAGTTATTTTCAATTTTATTTCTTGTGATTAGAAACTCCTCTACTTTCTTTTCAAACAGCATAAATTGTTTGGTGGTCATTTCTAATTGTTTGTCGTATGCTTTAGCAATTTCTGTAGCTCTTTTATCTAATTTTTCAGAATGTTTTTGAGTGAATGTATCTTGAGCTACAATTGAAGTTGTAACTAAAAATGCTAAAATGGTAAATATCTTTTTCATCATTGTAAATTTTTGGTTTACAATAATATACTTTGATTTAAAGGCACTGTCAAATCATTTAAGCAAACTTTAATATTTAACTATAAAGGTTTAACAGTTATTAATATTTAGAAATAAAAAAAGCGCAACCTAAGTTGCGCCTTTTTACTAATATGTTTTATGGTTAAAGCTTATTACCATAAATATCAAGTTCTATAACAGGTTTACCAAGCTTTTTAACTTCTTCAAACTGTGTAGCTTTATCACCAACCACTAAATAAGTTAAGTCTTCTTCATCCATATATTTATTAATAATTGACTTATAGTCTTGCAGTGTCATATTAATTAATTCTTCTTGATTTTTATCAAGGTAATCCTCTGCTCTATCGTATTTACTAATTTGTCTTAAAATGCCTAATTGTGCACCTAAACTTTCGTATGCTCTTGTGTTTCCTTTTAAGATTTTGTTTTTAGTAAGCTCTACTTCATTTTCTGTAAAGCTATTTTCATAATCTTTGACCATATTTTTAATAATTTCTAAGGATTTTAAAGTAGCATTAGCACGTACGCTTGTTCTGATTGTAAATGGGCTAATAATATTAGCTTGTGAAATACTAGAATATGCACCGTAAGTATATCCTTTACCAATTCTTAGGGTTTGGAATAATCTTCCGCTGGAGCCGCCACCTAAAATTTCGTTAGCAAAATCTAAGTTATTTGCATTTTCATCTTTTCCTGATAAGGCTAGTTTTCCTATATATAATACGGATTGTTTTGCGTTTGGAACATCTACAAAATATAGTTTTCCTGCAGTATCATTTGCTTTAATATCTGCTTCTGGAACAGAAACCGCTTCACCTTTCCATTCGTTTAAAGGTTGAAGAGCTTCAACAGTTTCGTCTTTATCAACATCTCCAGCAATATGGAAAGTAGCTTGACTTGGTACTAAATTTTTGTAATAAGCTTTCATGTCTTCCATAGTGATGTCTTTAGTGCTTTCTAAAGTACCAGAACTTGGGATGCCGTAACGGCTATCTTCACCATATAACAATTGACTGTACACATTACTTGCTATTGCGTTTGGATTTGCTTCGCGACCTTTTAAGTTGGTTTCTAAAGCTTGTTTTAGACGGTCAAATTCTTTTTCGTCCCAACGAGGTTCTAAGATAATCTCTTTAACTAACTTAATAGTTTCTTCAAAGTTTTTAGTTAAACATGATCCAGCGATATGAAAATCTTCCTCACTGCTATACATATAAATATTAGCACCTAACAATCCAATAGCTTCTTCTAAATCTGCAGGAGATTTTGTTGCAGTACCTTGCATCATTACATCACTAAATAAGCTAACAACACCTTCTTTTCCTTTTGGGTCTAAAAGTTGTCCGCCAGGAATCGTAATATCAAACTGAACTAATGGAACTTCTGTATTTTCTATACCATATAAATCCATACCGTTAGCTAATTGACCTTTCCAAATGTCTGGAGATTTAAATACTGGTAATTCTCCAAAAGGTGGCTCACTTCTATCGTATTTACTTGGTGTTTTTTCGTAAACAGCTTCTTCTCCTTGACTCACTTCTTCGTTAGCAACGTTTTGCTTTACTTCTTCAATCCAAACTTCTGCTTCTTTGCTATTTGTTACTGCCAAGTCTATTTGGTTTTTAGGCACGAAACTGGTCATTACGTAGTTTTTGTTTTTAATGTATTTATTATATACACGCATAATGTCTTCTGCAGTAACAGCGTTAGTTAAATTTGCTGTTTTTGTAATGTAGCTTGGATCACCACCAAACTCGTTATCTTGTACTAATTGAAATGCTTTATTTAAAACCGTACTAACACCTTGATATAACTGTGTTTCTAGCTCTGCTTTAATACGTTTTAATTCTTTTTCATTGACACCATTAGTTTCAAAACGTTTTAAGCCTTCTTCTATAGCAACTTTTACGCTATCTAAATCTGTATTGGCATTTGCACGAACTCTAAATACAAATTCTCCTGCAAGTTCACTACTGCTTTGGTAAGAGCTAACTCCTGGAGCTAATTTTTCTTCTTCTACAATAACATTATATAAAGGCGATTTTTTACTTCCGCTTAATATTTGTCCTAAAATATTTAAAGCATAAGTGTCCTCATGATATTCTTTAACTGTAGGGATTACCATACGTAATTCTGGTAATTTTGCAAAGTTATCTTCAAAGTACAATGCTTTAACACTATCTAATTTAACAGGTTCAAAATTTAACTCTTCAACTTCTGGTCCGCTTGGTATTTCTCCAAACCATTTTTTTACTAGTTTTTTAGTTTCTTCAACATCAATATCACCTGCAATTACTAAAGATGCATTACTTGCGCCATAGTATTGATTATAAAACTCTTTAACATCTTCTAATGTGGCTGCTTGCAAATCTGGTAAAGACCCTATTACTGTCCAACTGTAAGGATGTCCTTCTGGATATAAATTTTTTCTAATAACTTCATCTGTATATCCATAAGGAGAGTTATCTACACGTTGACGTTTTTCATTTTTTACAACTTGTTTTTCACGCTCTAAAGCCTCTTTGGTTACCGTATTAATCATGTATCCAAAACGGTCTGAATCTATCCATAATATTTTTTCAAAAGCGTCTTTTGGCACCACTTCGTAATATACGGTACCGTCACTCCATGTTCCTCCATTACGGCTTCCGCCCCATTCTGGAATCATTTTTCTGTTAGCGCCTACAGGTACATTTTCAGAGTCATTAAAACTCATATGTTCAAAAAAGTGTGCAAATCCTGTTTTACCTGGTTTTTCTCGGTTAGATCCAACATGCATCATGGTTGCAACAGCAACAATTGGATCTGAATGATCTTCATGAAGAATAACTTCTAAGCCATTATCTAAAGTGAATTTTTCATAATCAATTTTAAAATCTACAGCAGTATCTGCTTTAGATACTTGCGTTTTTGAGTCTGAATTGTTACATGAGATAAATGCAAATACAGACAAAACGGATAAAGTTTTTAAGAGTCTCATTAAATTATATATTTGATTGAAGCCTAAAGGTAAACAATATTTAATTGTCTTAAATTTTTAATAAAACGATATGAAAAAAAATCTATTTTAATTATCTTTAAGAGGAACTTTAATACCAAAATAATATGGATATAAAATTTGAATATGACAATGTAAAGGCTAGTAAGGCTTTAGAAGAATACACAACAGAAAAAGTTCAAAAACTTTTTAATAAGTATGAATTTTTAGTTAGAGCTGATGTTTTTTTTAAAGTAGAAAATACTAGCGATGATAAAACAGGAATGATATCTAGTATTAGATTAAGTGCTCCAGGACCTAGATTATTTGCTAAAGACAGTAAAGATACTTTTCATAAAAGTGTAAGTGAAGCTGTTAGAGAATTAGATAATCAATTAGCCAAGCGAAAGGGTAAAATGAAAACCCATCATTAATACATAACTATAAAAAAAGCGACCTATTTGGTCGCTTTTTTTTTGCTATATTATTAAACTGTTATTTGTTTCATTTTTATACCTAGTGCTTGTTCTACCTTAGTTACCTCGCTGTGTTCACTTGATAAAATTAAAGCAATTGAAACTCCTTTTTTACCGCCTCTTGCTGTCCTACCACTACGGTGTGTATAATATTCTAAATGTTCTGGTAGTTGATGATGAATAATAAAGCTAACGTCATTAACATCTATACCTCTAGCCGATACATCTGTAGAAATTAAAAATTGTAAAGATTCGTTTTTAAAAGAACGCATAACCTTATCTCTATCTTTTTGGGTCATATCTCCTTCTAATGCATCTACATTAAAACCTTCTACTTGTAATTGATGCTTTAAAGCTTGTGCACCTGCTTTTGTACGTGTAAATATAATACCACGTTCTTCTGCTCTTTCATCTAAAATTTGCATGATTGTACTTGCTTTTTGATGAATTGAAGTCTCTATAAAAAAGTGGCTTATATTTTTATTGACAATACTATTTCTGTCAATTTCAATACGGATAGCATTATCTGCAATGTATCTTTTTACGATATCTTTTAAATCTTTAGACATTGTAGCACTAAACAACCAAGTATTTTTTTTGCTTTTTATAGCGTTTAGTATAGTTGTTAAATCGTTTTTAAAACCCATGCTTAGCATTTCATCTGCTTCGTCTAAAACAATTGTTTTAATGTTAGATAAATCTACAGCATCACGCTGCATTAAATCTACTAAACGACCAGGAGTAGCCACTATAACATGTGTAGTTCGAGCTAAATTTTTAAGTTGAATATCAATCTTTTCTCCACCATAAACAGGTTCTACAAAAGTTTGGTTTGTATTATACTTAGTAAACTTAAAAAGTTGTTTTTTTATCTGTTGAACTAACTCGCGTGTTGGAGATAAGACTAATGCTTGAACATGACTTTTTTTAGGGTCAACTTTATGTAGTAAAGGTAAACCGTAAGCTGCAGTTTTACCAGTACCTGTTTGGGCTAAACCAACAAAGTCTGTATTACTGCTTAATAATATAGGTATGGCTTGTTCTTGAATTTCGGTTGGTGTTTTAATACCAATCTCTTTCAAAGATTTTGTATAATTTTTATCTAAGCCTAAGTCTTTAAAAGTCATATTATTTTATTTGTAGTCGTTAGACTTGTTAATATATTAATTTATTCTTCTTCTGGAGGAGGAAAACCATGAATTTCTTCATAGATCTCGTCAAATTCAGATCTTATTTTAGCATTTAATTTTTTACGGTAATCGTCTTTAAGCCAATCTACAAAGTTATGTGTACTTTTACTAATACATTTTGTGTATCTACCAATTCTGTAATCAATATCATCTCCTAAAAGCTTTGCTAAAGCTAAGGCGTCCCACATATCTTCACTATTTTCTACACAAATATGAGCATGCTGTGCGATAGAGCGTTCTAATACTACTTTAGAGCTTTCTCCTGCTCTAATTGAGTTTATATAGGTTTTTTTGATATCAAAATATACATGCTCTGAGTTTTTAAACTGCTCACGCATGTCATCTGGCATTTCGTATTTAAAATTATTTTCAAGTTCTTCATCACTTAAAATACCATCTAAATAATAGTTAGGAGAACGGAAAATTTTATGCCAATCTAAATCTGCGCCCCATGCCCCAAAACGATGTACGTTATTACCTAAATCTATAACGGTAAACTTGTCTTTTTTATCTAAAATACGAGATCCACGACCAATCATCTGATAGTATAATGTTAATGATTTTGTCGCTCGGTTTAGCATGATACAATCTACTGTAGGTTCATCAAAACCAGTAGTTAAGATACTTACAGACGTTAAGATAGCATCTGGTGTTTCTTTAAACCATTTTAAAATAGCTTTACGCTCTTTTTTTGTATTGTTATTATCAAGATGAGCAATTTTATAACCTGCACGTCTAAAGGTATCGTAAACATGCAGAGATGTATTAATACCGTTATTAAATATTAATGTTTTCTTACCTTTACAACGCTCTTCATAAGCTTGTAAAAGCTTAGTTAACATGTCTGTATTGGTATATAAATCTTCTGAAGATTTTACAGTATAATCACCATTAGCACCAACAACTAAAGATGTTAAACCTACATTATAGCTATAGATTTCGGCACGTGCTAAAAATTCATTTTCTATAAGAGATTGTATGGTTTCTCCTACAATTAATTCATTATAATTATCCTTCATAGGAAGGTTAATATTACTACTTAATGGTGTTGCTGTAACACCAAGTATAAATGAATTATCAAAAAACTTAAATAATTTGGTAAAACTATTATAATGTGCTTCATCAATAATAACTAAACCTATATCCGAAATATCAAGTTTATTATCATTTAAACGGTTATTTAAAGTTTCAACCATTGCTACAAAACAATTATAGTCACCTTGATCACTTAAATCTGCTTTACTATCTATAACTTTGTTTGACACACCAAACTCAGACAACATTCTAGAGGTTTGTCTACAAAGCTCTATACGATGCGTCATTACTAAAACTTGTTTTTTTCTAGTTTTAAGATATTGTCTAACAATTTCAGAGAAGATTACTGTTTTACCACCACCGGTTGGTAATTGATAAAGCAAGTGATAATTATCTGGTGCTTCTTCAAAACAAGTAAAAATCTTGTCTATAGCTCCTTTTTGATAATTATATAAACTTTTCCCTTCTGTACGTTCTTGTAATTCTTGTGTTTGGACTGACATTAATTAATAGTTCTATAAAATTTAAGATGTGCAAAAATACAATGATAATAGACTTATGACGAATAATTAGCGAAAAAAATTTATTGATTACATTTATCCCTTAATATGACAAGAATAATTGAAAATTATAAAGATAACTTTAGTGGTTTTTTTAATACACCACATTTATTTAACTCTGAAGTTTTTGGGATTACACCTTTTACTAAAACCTTACCACAACAATTTGTTTTTACAAAGCTGATAACTAAAAAGTTAAGACTAGGACAATTAGTAGAGCATTTTGTTTTTGAAGGGTTAAAACAATTTAAATCAATCAAATTATTATCAGAAAACCTTCAAGTTATAAATAAAAATAAAGTAACAATTGGAGAGATTGATGCTATTTATTTGGATGAAGAGAAGCCATTTCATCTAGAAATTCAATATAAATTCTACCTTTTTGACACCACTGTTGGAGATACAGAAATTGAGCATTGTATTGGACCAAATCGTAAAGATACTTTAACACAAAAACTAAAAAAGCTAAAAGACAAGCAATTACCACTACTCTATTCTAACACAACAACACCTTACTTAGAACAACTAAATCTAAAAGCAGTAGATATAAAACAGAACATCTATTTTAAAGCTCAAATTTTTATGCCTTATGGCAAAAATATCATGCTTAAAACACTAAATAATGATTGTGTTTATGGCTTTTATTTCAACTATAATAATTTAGAAAATTTTAAACACTGTAAATTTTATATTCCTAAAAAATTAGATTGGTTAGTAGATGTAAACCCAAATGTAAACTGGAATAACTATGAGCAAATGCTTCCTCAATTAAAAACATTTTATGAAGAAAAATACGCGCCAATGCTTTGGATGAAATTTCCAAACGGAGACATTAAAAAAAGTTTTATGGTTTGGTGGTGATTAATCGTTAATAACTTAGTCATAAAACTGCTTCCAAAACTTAACAATTTCGTTTAATTTGCAACACTAAATTTTTTAATATAAATGAAAGTCTGTATAGCCGAAAAACCTAGTGTGGCAAGAGAAATTGCTCAAGTCTTAGGCGCCAAAACCAAACGTGATGGCTACTTTGAAGGTAATGGTTATGCGGTAACTTACACGTTTGGTCATTTATGCACACTAAAAGAACCTAACGATTATAAACCCTATTGGAAAAGTTGGGATTTAAACAACTTACCCATGTTACCTGATAAGTTTGAAACCAAAGTATCAAACGATTCTGGTATTAAAAAACAATTCAAAATAGTAAAATCCTTATTTGATAAAGCAGACGTTGTAATAAATTGTGGTGATGCCGGTCAAGAAGGAGAATTAATACAACGTTGGGTTTTAGACCAAGCCAATTATAAAGGTGAAGTTAAACGATTATGGATATCTTCACTTACCACAGAAGCCATAAAAGAAGGTTTTGAAAAATTAGAAGCTAGCACAAAATACGATAACTTATACTATGCTGGGTTTTCTAGAGCAATTGGCGATTGGCTTTTAGGCATGAATGCTACCCGATTATACACCGTAAAATATGGTGGTTACAAACAAGTTTTATCTATTGGTCGTGTGCAAACACCAACGCTAGCCATGGTTGTTAACCGTTGGAAAGAAATAGAAAACTTTAAACCACAACCCTATTGGGAACTACAAACGCTTTATCGTGACACCTTATTTAGCTACGAAGAAGGACGTTTTCTAAAAATGGAAGATGGCGAAAAATTAGCAAATATTGTTAAAGAACACGATTTTGAAATTGTAAGCATTACCAAAAAGAAAGGAAATGAATTTGCACCAAAACTGTTTGATCTAACAGGTTTACAAGTGTATTGCAATACAAAATTTGGCTTTTCGGCAGATGAAACTTTAAAGATTGTACAGAAGTTATATGAGATGAAAGTGGTTACCTATCCACGTGTAGATACCACATTTCTTCCAAACGATATTTATCCTAAAGTACCAGGGATTTTGAAAAACTTGACTAATTACAGCCAATTAATTCAGCCACTTTTAGGTCAAAAAATTAAAAAATCTAAGAAGGTTTTTGACGATGCTAAAGTAACCGATCACCATGCGATAATTCCAACAGGTGTACAAACCAATTTACAATACAATCATCAACAAGTTTACGATATTATTACCAAACGTTTTATTGCGGTATTTTATCCAGAATGTAAAGTGTCTAACACAACTGTAATTGGTAAAGCAGAAAGCGTTAACTTTAAAACCACAGGAAAAGAAATTCTTGAAAAAGGTTGGCGAGAAGTGTTTGAATCTAAAGATACTCCAACCAAAGAAAGCGGTATTTTACCAACGTTTGAAAAAGGCGAAAAAGGACTACATGAGCCTTCTTTTTTAGAAAAACAAACGAAGCCACCAAAACAATTTACCGAAGCATCTTTATTGCGCGCAATGGAAACTGCAGGTAAACAAGTAGATGATGACGAGTTACGTGATTTAATGAAAGAAAATGGTATTGGACGACCTTCAACTAGAGCCAATATTATTGAAACGCTGTTTAGACGTAAATACATAAAACGTAATAAAAAACAGGTGTTGCCAACGGTTACCGGTATTCAATTGATTGATTTAATTCAAAATGAATTATTAAAATCTGCAGAATTGACAGGACTTTGGGAAAAACAACTTAAAGACATTGAAAAAGGCGAATATAGTGCTGTCGCTTTCATTAATAATATGAAAAAAATGGTAGACCAATTGGTTTATGAGGTACGTACAGAAAACGTGCAAGCTAAACTAAGTTATACCAACAACAAAGCAGGTAAAACAGCAAAAGCTAAAACTAAAACTTCAAAAAAAGGCATTGTAGGTAAAGCTTGTCCTAAATGTAAAAACGGACAATTATTAAAAGGAAAAAATGCCTACGGTTGCAGTGATTATGGAAAGAATTGTGATTTTGTATTACCTTTTATATATGCCGAAAAGTCTATTTCAGAAAATCAATATAAACGCTTATTAAGTAAAGGATCTACCGTAAATTTAAAAGGTTTTAAAGTTAATGATCAATCTGTTGAAGGTTTGCTTCGTTTTGATGATAATTTTAAATTAAAATTAGAGCCTAAAAAAGAAATTTCCGCGAAAGCGATAAATAAAACAGCAGACGAGAAAATCTGTCCTAAATGCAAAAAGGGAACGATTATAAAAGGAAAAACCGCTTACGGTTGTAGCGACTATAAAAATGGTTGCGATTTCAGGTTTAGCTACGATTTAATAAGAGAAAAAGCAAAAGGACAGCAACTAACTAAAGAGTTGGTTTTTAAAATTTTATATGAAAACTAAACACCAACACTTTAAAATATATAAACCTTACGGAATGCTTAGTCAGTTTGACAGCAATGCTAAGCATGAGCAAAAAAAACGCTTTTTATCAGAGCTTGGTACATTTACAGATGGTATAATGCCAATTGGCAGATTAGATAAAAAAAGTGAAGGTTTATTACTATTAACTACCGATGGAAAATTGAGTAATCACATCAATCAATCTGGAATAGAAAAAGAATACTATGCTTTGGTTGATGGCGCAATTTCCGCGAAAGCGATACAAGATTTACAAACTGGAGTCAAAATTGGTTTTGACGGAATAAAATACAACACAAAGCCTTGTAAAGCTAAAATTTTAGAATCTACTCCTAACCTACCGCAACGTACAAAAAAAATACGAGACCAGAGACATGGACCAACGACCTGGATATCTATAACTTTAACAGAAGGTAAATTTAAACAAGTTAGAAAAATGACTAGCGCTGTTGGCTTTCCTACATTAAGATTAGTCCGTGTTAGAATTGGTAATATTCTTCTAGAAAATATGAAATCTGGAGATGTAGCTTTATTAGAAAATTTACCAGAAATACTTTAACGTATCTTTAATTTATTTAGTTGTTTAAATAATCAAAAACTCTGTACTTTTGCTTGTTACAAACAATCAACATGAATAAATATCAACACTTTTTTTACAATTATTTTAAAGAATTAAGTTTTACAGACACTTCTGCAAAATACATGAATATGCTTATGCTATTTGTAATAGCTTTGGTAGGTATATTTATTGTCGATTTGATTGTAAGAACGATTCTAAGATTTATTTCGGCAAGAATTGCTTCTACTACAAAATCTAATTTTGACGATTTATTAATTTCTAATCGTGTTCCTGCTAATACGGCGCATGTGCCTGCTTTATATTTAGTGCATGAGAGTATTCCTATTGTTTTTCATGATTTTGAAAGCCTTCATGTTATTCTTGAAAAAACAACCACAATCATTGCTATAATTTTAGGTCTTTGGATAGTTAGAAGCTTACTAAATACTTTAAAAAGTTATTTTAAAACTCTGCCAAGACTTAAAGATAAACCAATAGACAGCTATATACAGGTCTTTATGATTTTTGCTTGGTCTGCTGGTATTTTATTAGCAATAGCTGTTGTAATAGAGTTGTCTTTAACAAAGTTTATAGCAGGATTTGGTACAATATCTGCCATTATCTTATTAATCTTTAAAGACACAATTTTAGGATTTGTAGCAAGTATTCAAGTCGCTATAAATGATATGGTTAGAATTGGAGACTGGATAACTTTTGAAAAATACGGTGCAGATGGTGATGTGATAGAAATAAATTTAGCTACTGTAAAGGTGCAGAACTGGGATAATACAATTACTACCATTCCTACCTATGCCATGATTTCAGATTCGTTTAAGAACTGGCGTGGTATGACAAATTCTGATGGTAGACGTATTAAAAGACATATGTTAATCAAGCAAAATTCTATCAAGTACTTAACGGATGAAGATATAGAGCGTTTAAAAGGTATTCAAATTATAGAAAGCTACCTAACTAACATGCAACAAAAAATAGAGCAATATAATACGGCTAACAATGCAGATAAGTCTTTATTAATTAATGGTAGAAATCTAACTAATGTAGGTGTTTTTAGAAAATTTATACAAACCTATTTAGAACAACATTCTGCCATAAATGACCAAATGTTATTGATGGCAAGACAACTACAACCTACTGCAGAAGGTATTCCTATAGAAATTTACTGCTTTAGTAAAGATAAACGTTGGCAAAATTACGAGTATGTTATGAGTGATTTATTTGATCACTTTTTAGCAGCAGTGCCTTATTTTGATTTAGAAATTTTTGAATTTCCAGATAATTCAACTTTTAAAAGTCTAAGTAACAAGGGAAACGTTAATTTGTAGTTAATGAATTTCAAAATCGATAGTAATACTATTAAATTTGCAAATAAATAGATGTTATATGAAAAAGTTACTATCTAATTTAAAAATTACAATTAACGAGAATATCTTTCTAAAAGATCCAGAATCTTCAGATTTAGGAAAACGTATTGTTGAAAACAGCATTTTATTAATTGACGAAATAGGTTTTGACGATTTTACTTTTAAAAAATTAGGCGCCAAAATTGGCTCTAATGAAAGTAGTATATATCGCTATTTTGAAAACAAGCATAATTTACTAGTCTATTTAGCATCATGGTATTGGAGCTGGACTGAATATCAATTAGTATTTGCTATAAACAATATTGCAGATCCTTTAAAAAAATTAGACTTAGCTATAGAAGTTTTAACAAAGACTACAACTTTAGATAGTACTTTTAAGCATATAGACGAAGTTGTTTTAAAACGCATTATTATTCACGAATACAGTAAGTCCTATCTAACAAAACAGGTCGATTTAGATAACGATGAAGGTTACTTTTCGATTTACAAAAGACTAGTTATTAGACTTAAAGAATTAATACAAGAAGCAAATAAAGACTATAAATATGCTTTTTGTTTAGCTAATACAGTTATAGAAGGATCTTTACATCAGCAATATTTAAAAGATCATTTTAAATCCATTTCTGGATTAAAACCAAACGAAGCTCCGACAGAATTTTATAAAGATTTAGTGTTTAACACTTTAAATATTTCACCTAATGAGTAAAAAAATATTAACAGCATGGCAGCGCTTTATTAACCTGTTAAAGCTTGATAAAAAAGATTTAAAACAAGTTTTTTTCTACGCCATTTTTGCTGGATTAGTTAACCTATCTTTACCTTTAGGTATTCAGGCAATTATTAATTTGTTACAAGCAGCTCAAGTAAGTACATCTTGGATTGTTTTAGTCATCTTAGTAACCTTAGGAGTCATATTTGTTGGTGTTTTACAATTAATGCAAATACGAATAATAGAAAATATTCAGCAAAAAATATTTACAAGAGCATCTTTTGATTTTGCATATCGATTACCAAAAATTAAAATGAGCGCATTAAGAGGTTATTATCCTCCAGAACTAGTCAATCGTTTTTTTGATACCGTTATTGTACAAAAAGGATTAGCTAAGATTTTAGTAGATTTTCCTGCTGCTATACTTCAAATTATATTTGGACTATTACTACTATCATTTTATCATCCATTTTTTATCATATATGGTGTATTACTTATAGTGTTGATGTATATTGTATTTAAATATACTGCAGAAAAAGGCTTAAAGACAAGTATAAAAGAATCAGACCACAAATACCGTGTTGCACATTGGTTAGAAGAAATAGCAAGATCTATAGTTAGTTTTAAACTTTCTGGAAAAACAAATTTAGCGCTTTCTAAAAACGACCAATTAGTCACCGATTATTTAGACGCAAGAGAATCTCACTTTAAAGTACTGGTTATGCAATTTATGCAATTAATTGGTTTTAAAGTCTTAGTAACATTTGGACTTTTAGTTATTGGTGGTGCATTGGTTTTAAATCAGCAAATGAATATTGGTCAGTTTGTTGCTGCCGAAATTATTATTCTATTAGTAATTAATTCTGTAGAAAAATTAATACTTGGTTTAGAAACGTTTTATGATGTGCTAACTTCTATTGAAAAATTAGGAAAAGTAGTTGATAAAGAAATAGAGCCACAAGATGGCGAGGTTATAGATTTTGATAATAAAGAATTCAATTTAGAATTTGAAAACATCTATTATGAAGTGCCTGATAAAGAAACACCTATCCTACAAAATATTAACTTTAAAATTAACAATAAAGATAGAATTTTAGTTAACGGGACAAATGGATCTGGTAAGACAAGTTTATTAAAACTAATATCTGGCATCATCCAACCAACAAAAGGAAATGTTTTTGTTAATAATCATTCTCTTGTTAGTTTAAATCTTAATCAATATCGTGCACATTTAGGGCAAACACTAGAAGAAGAAACTCCTTTTGAAGGTACGTTAAAAGATAATATTACTTTTGGTGATCCGTCAATATCAAAGTCAGACTTAGATTGGGCAATACAAAGTGTAGGATTATCTAATTATGTTAAGCACTTACCAAAAGGTTTAAATACTATTTTACGTCCAGAAGGAAAAGAAATCTCTTACACTACAGCTAAAAAAATCATTTTAGCAAGAGCCATAATAAAAAAGCCAAAACTATTAGTTTTAAAAGAACCATTAGATCATTTTGATCAAAAAGAAGCGTCAAAAATAATAGACTTTTTAATAGACAAAAAGCATGATTGGTCATTAATTGTTGTTAGCCAAAATCAACTTTGGGAAAACAAATTAAGTAAAGTAGTATCATTAGATAACGGTCAAATAATTAACAATAAATAAGATGTTAAATATTTCAAATAATAAGCTTGATAATAGGTTAGATTTAACCAAGTACGAGTGCGGTAAAAAAGCATTTGGTAAAGAGCATTTTAAAGCGTTTAACCGCTTTTTAGTAACCTTTGGTGTTGTAGGTATAATAATATTATTTTTACCATGGACCCAAAATATAACAGCAGCAGGTAAGGTTACAACCTTAACACCAGATCAACGTCCACAAACCATACAATCTCCTATACCTGGTCGTATAGAAAAATGGTATGTAAGAGAAGGTGATTTTGTAAAAAAAGGAGATACAATTCTTCATATTTCTGAAATTAAGAATGAATATTTTGACCCTAATTTAGTTGAAAGAACCGATCAACAAATAAAAGCTAAATCTTCTTCAGTTTCATCTTACGGCGAAAAAGTTAAAGCGCTTAACACACAAATAGCTGCTTTAAGTAACGAACGAAAGTTAAAGTTGCAACAAGCAGAAAACAAACTATTACAAGCAAGATTAAAAACCAAAAGTGATAGTATAGATTTTGAAGCTGCAAAAACAAATCTAAATATTGCTGAAACTCAATTTAATCGTACACAACAATTACAGTCGGAAGGTTTAAAAGCAATTACAGATGTAGAAGCTAAACGACTAAAATTACAAGAAACTCAAGCAAAATTAATATCACAAGAAAATAAATTTTTAGCATCTAAAAATGAAATTATCAACGCACAAGTAGAGCTAAATCGTATAGATGCCGAATATGCAGATAAAATTTCAAAAGCAAGAAGTGATAAATTTACTGCGCAATCTAATCAGTTTGACGCCGAAGCTCAAGTATCAAAATTAGAAAGCGACTACACAAATTATTCTATACGTAATGATATGTATTATATCAAAGCACCACAAGACGGTTTTATTAATAAAGCTATAAAAGGTGGTATTGGCGAAACTTTTAAAGAAGGAGAGCAACTAGTAGGTATTATGCCTTCTAAATATGATATAGCTATAGAAACATTTGTAGACCCAATAGATTTACCTTTAGTACATTTAGGAGAAGAATTTAGAGTACAGTTTGATGGTTGGCCTGCCATAATATTTAGCGGTTGGCCTAACGTATCTTATGGTACATACGGTGCAAAAGTTGTAGCTATAGAACGTTTTATAAGTCCAAACGGTAAATTTAGAATACTATTAGCTCCAGATGAAAATGATTATGATTGGCCAGAAGCTATTAGAGTTGGTTCTGGAGCCAGAACAATAGGTTTATTAGAAGATGTGCCTATTTGGTTTGAATTATGGCGACAGCTTAATGGTTTCCCTCCAAATTACTATCAACCTGAAGATGCATCAAACACAAAGACTAAAAAATAAAAATGAAAAACACATTTATTTTCATATTTAGCCTCTTACCTATCCTATTACTAGGTCAAACTTTAGACAGTTTAAGTTATACCGAATATTTAGGTTATGTAAAACAATATCATCCTGTTGCAAAACAAGCAGATTTAAAGTTGGCATCTGGTGAAGCGACTTTACTAAAAGCTCGTGGAGGATTTGACCCTAAAGTTGAAGGTAGTTTTAACGAAAAAGACTACAAAAACACAGAATATTACGAAAGACTAAACGCAACTTTTAAAGTCCCAACATGGTACGGTATAGAGTTAAAAGCAAACTTTGAAGAAAACTCAGGATATTATTTAAATCCTGAAAATACAGTTCCTGAAGATGGTTTATTTAGTGCTGGTGTAGCTTTTTCGGTTGGACAAGGGTTATTTATCAATAAAAGAATGGCAGATTTAAGAAAAGCCAAATTTTTTAGAGAACAAACTGTTGCAGAGCGTAAACTGATGGTTAATGAGGTTATTTATAATGCTTCTTTAGCTTATTTTAATTGGGTTCAAGCCTATAATGAAACTAAAATTTATGAGAATTTTTTAAATAATGCCACAACTAGATTTAACGGTGTAAAGTCAAGTGTTTTAGCTGGTGATAAAGCAGCTATAGATAGTTTAGAGTCTGGCATAACAGTAAAAAACAGAAAATTAGAATTAGAACAAGCTAAGGTTAAATTAATAAAAGCAAGACTTGAAGCTTCAAATTACATTTGGCTAAACCAAACACCTGTAGATATTAGCGAAACTGTAAAACCAATAACAATTAATGAAGAAGAAATTGATAATGTTTTAGCTTTAAATCAATTAGAAAGTTTTCAGTTAAATAATCATCCAAAACTAATTGCTTTGCAAAGAAAAATAGATGGTTTAGGCGTAGATCAAAAATTAAAAGCTAATAAATTACTACCTAAAATAGATTTAGAATATAATTTTTTAACCGAAACACCAGATATTTCAAATTCCTTTAATTCATCAGCATACAAAGCAAAAATAAGTGCTGCTTTTCCTTTGTTTTTAAGGAAAGAACGAGGTGATTTAAAACTATCTAAACTAAAAGTACAAGATGCTAATTTTGAATTATCTGATACCGAATTACAATTAAAAAATAAAATAGATGCCATTACTAAAGAGTTAGAATCTTACGTTACACAAAACAAACTTATTAAAGACATAGTTCAAGATTATGATGCTATGCTAAAAGCAGAAGAACGTAAATTTAGTTTTGGAGAAAGCTCTGTATTTTTAATTAATACACGAGAAAATAAACTGATAGAAGTTCAGGTAAAAGCTGTAAAATTTGAAAATAAATTTCTTTCAACTAAAGCAAAATTGTTTAATAGTTTAGGTGTATTACCTAATTAGATTTATTATTTGTAGTTTGTGTAGAATCATTTTTTTCTACACTTTGAGACTTTAGTTTTAGCGGACTATCTTTTTCTTTTACTACAATAATCGTTGCTTTTACACCTGTTGCTAAGTTCCATTGGTTAACAGCAATAACATTTCCAAATTCATCTAAAACCTGAAACTCTGCTGTGTTAGGACCAGAAGTACCTTGGTTTAAAGCTAAAAAGTCTATTTCATTAATACCTTCATCTAAAGGTAAGAGCAAGCCATTAAATCCAGATGTTAAAACAACACTAGGTACAACAATGTCTTTATTGATAAATACTCTAATTTTATCACCATCAGGATATTGATGATCACGATAAATGATATTTACGGCTTTTGCTGTGGTACGATATTCACCTAAAAACTGATTAACTAAGCTACCGTTATTACTTTTTTCGTCGTCTTCTTTAAATTTTAATTGTCTATCCAGTTTTTTTTTAAATAATTCACCAGGATTTCTCAAATTATTTTTTTCTACCATAGAAAATTCTTTTTTAGGTAGAGCTTCTGTTTTAGCTTCTTTTGGTGCAGTTACTACATTATCGTTATCGTCTGGTTTTATATCATTTTGCTGCTCTTCTACAGGTTGAATGATTAACTCAGGATCATCTTTTGGGTCTTCAGTGTCTTCAGCAGGTATTGCAATACCAATTCTTTCACTATCAATTTGAGAAAAACTTGATACTGAAATTGAAAAAAATATTAAGAATGAAATTAAAATCTTCATGTTTAAATTAATTGGTACTAATTTAATTCAAAAACTATACCTAAATACTAAAATTTTATTAATCCTTGTTAATTTACTATTAACACTATGCTTTAAGATTTTTTCTATCTACGTTTTAAAGCAAATATAAATGTTAAAAATTGTTAAATCGCTATTATGTTATACAAAGTACTGTAACATTTTTGTTTTATACTCGTCATACAGGTGTAAATCATTTTAAATCAATCAAATAAAACTATTAATTATGAGAACTTTAAACAACAATCAGTTATCAGAAACATTAAGAGGAACAAAAAGTAACGTTTGGAATAGCAAAAGACGTTATAGACACTAAGCAAATAACAACTAAACCAAGAATCATGAAAACATCAACAGTTATACGAAGACTAAATCAAAATACATTATCTAATGTACATTGTAGCAGAGAAATCTTTAGGTTTAGTTGTACAGAAAACGGGTTATGGCGAGGCGTTAAACGCTATGCACACTAATAAAAAAAGCAAGTGAATTTCACTTGCTTTTTTATTTTAATACTCTAATAATTTTAATAGTTCTTCTTCAAATTTTCCTTTTGCTAAATATTGTTCTTCTAACTGATTTATAAAAGGAATTGGTGTATCTAAACTGGCTACACGTTTTACTGGTGCATCTAAATATTCAAAACAATGTTCCATTATTAAAGATGAAATATCACTAGCAATACCACCAAATAAAGAATCTTCTTGCAGAATAATAGCTTTACCTGTTTTTTTAACAGAAGTATAGATAGCTTCTGTATCTAACGGTTGCAGAGTTCTTAAATCTATAACATCTGCTGAGATATTAGGATGTCCGTCTAAAGTATTTAAAGCCCAATGTACAGCTGCACCGTAAGCAATAATTGTTATATCATTACCTTCTTTTAATAATGAAGCTTTGCCAAATGGTAGTGTGTAGTAATCGGTTGGTACATCTTGTCTAATACTTCTATATAACGCTTTGTGTTCAAAGAATAATACAGGATTTGGATCATTAATAGCAGTAGCTAATAAACCTTTTGCATCATAAGGAAACGCTGGAAAAACAACTTTTAAGCCTGGTGTTTTTGTAAACCAAGCTTCATTAGTTTGACTATGAAATGGTCCTGCAGCAACACCTGCACCACATGGCATACGTAATACCACATCTGCATTTTGGCTCCAACGGTAATGTGATTTTGCTAAATAGTTTACTACTGGATTAAAACCTGAGGTTACAAAGTCACTAAACTGTAGCTCTACAACACTTTTAATACCGGCAATACTTAATCCCATTGCAGATTCTATAATAGCAGATTCACAAATAGGAGTATTACGAACACGTTCTTTACCAAAAGCTTCAACAAAGCCTTCTGTAATTTTAAAAACACCACCATATTCTGCAACATCTTGTCCCATAATTACAAGATCTTCATGACGTTGCATAGATTGTTTTAACCCTTCAGAAATAGCATCAACCAAACGTAATTCTGACATGTTTTCTTTCGGCTTAACTTCTTGGTATTTAAATCCTTGAAAAACATCATTTAATTCAGTACTTAAATTTGGCGTGATTGGTTCTTCCGCGAAAGCGATTTCTAAATGTTCGTTTATTTCGTGTATAATTTCTTCTTTAATTTTAACCTCTTCTTCATCGGTTAAAAGACCTTCATTTTTTAAAAATTCTTGATAGTTTTCAATTGGATCTTTTTTAGCCCATTCGTCCATCAAATCTTGCGGTACGTATTTGGTACCACTAGCCTCTTCATGACCACGCATTCTAAAAGTTTTAAATTCAATTAAAACAGGACGAGGATTTTTACGGATGCTTTCTGTAATTTCAGAAATTTTTGTGTAAACCTCTAAAATATTATTACCATCTATAATGTGGCTTTCCATACCGTAACCAATAGCTCGGTCTGCTAAATTCTCGCAATTGTATTGCTCTTTTGTTGGTGTAGACAAACCATAACCGTTGTTTTCTATACAAAATAGCACAGGTAATTGCCATACAGAAGCAACGTTTAAGGCTTCGTGTATATCACCTTCACTTGTTCCGCCTTCACCTGTAAACACTGTAGTTACTTGGTTTTTGTTTTTTAGTTTAGAAGTTAAAGCAATACCATCTGCTACACCAAATTGTGGTCCCAAATGGCTAATCATACCTACAATCTTATATTGCTGTGTACCAAAATGAAAACTTCTGTCTCTACCTTTTGTAAATCCATTAGCTTTTCCTTGCCACTGCGAGAATAAACGGTATAACGGGATGTTTCTTGTTGTAAAAACACCTAAGTTACGGTGCATTGGTAAAATATACTCTTCGTCTTGCATAGCAGATGTTACTCCTACCGCTATGGCTTCTTGCCCAATACCAGAAAACCATTTACTTATTTTACCTTGTCTAAGTAAAATAAGCATCTTTTCTTCAATTAATCTAGGTTTAAGTAAACGCTTGTAAAGATCTAACAGCGTATCGTTATTTAGGGTTGATTTGTCAAATTTCATTAATAAGCTTTCAAAAATTGAAAATATGATAATATATACTATGCCAAATATAGTATAATTACGAATAAAATAAACTACTGTTTTTGCTTAGTTTTCGTTACATTTGTAGTTAGAAGATTATAATTTTTACACATTATGAATAAAATACCAAGTGTTAATTTAGAGGATTTTCTATCTGATGATCCTAAGAGAAAACAAAAATTTGTAGATGAAATTGGAAAAGCTTACGAAGAGATAGGTTTTGTAGCTCTTAAAGGTCATTTTTTAGACGATAAATTAGTTGACGATTTATACGAAGAAATAAAGAACTTTTTTGAATTACCTGTAGAAACCAAGCAGAAATACGAAATACCTGGAATTGGTGGACAACGTGGTTATGTGTCTTTTGGAAAAGAAAGTGCAAAAGGTAAAAAAGAAGGCGACTTAAAAGAGTTTTGGCACTTTGGACAATACGTAGAAGATGATCCAAAACGCGCCAAAGAATACCCAGAAAATGTAGAGGTTAAAGAAGTACCTAATTTTAACGTAGTTGGTAAAAAAGCTTATCAAACCTTAGAAAAAACAGCTAAGTATGTGTTACGTGCTTTAGCGCTTCATTTAGGTTTAGAAGAAACATATTTTGATAATTATATCCATAACGGAAACTCCATTTTAAGACCAATTCATTATCCTCCAATTACTCAAGAACCTGACAATGCAGTTCGTGCAGCAGCACATGGTGATATTAACTTAATCACTTTATTAATGGGCGCACAAGGTCGTGGTTTGCAAGTACAAAACCATAACGGAGATTGGATTGACGCTATCGCAGAACCAGATGAATTAATGATTAACGTTGGCGATATGTTATCACGTCACACCAATAACAGATTAAAATCTACAATTCACCGTGTTGTTAATCCTCCAAGAGAATTATGGGGAACTTCACGCTACTCTATTCCTTTCTTTATGCATCCAATTAGCGAAATGAAATTAGATGTTTTAGATAGTTGTGTAGATGAAAACAACCCAAAACAATTCGAAGATATTACAGCAGGCGAATTCCTAGACGAGCGTTTAAGAGAATTAGGATTAAAAAAATAGTTTTCAGTCGCAGTCACAGTTGTTTCTTCCAAATAATTGTGACTGCAAACTGATACTGTAAACTGAACAACATGGACTTACAAGACCAATTAAAAAACTTATTTCCTGATCACGTACCAGAAGAAACCGAAGAACAGCAAGAAGAAAGCAATATTTGGTTACAAGACGATCCGATAATTTGTAAATACGAAAAACGTAAAGGAAAACCTATTACCATTTTAGAAGGATATACTGGCGCTGATGAAGATTTTAAACTATTAGCTAAAGAGCTAAAACAAAGACTAAGTGTTGGTGGTAGTTTTAAAAACGATAAAATTATAATTCAAGGTGATTATCGTGATAAAATCATGGAAATCTTAAAAGAAAAAGGCTTTAATGTAAAACGTGTTGGAGGTTAAATTATGAGTAAAAAAACGTTTCATATCACTAATGGTGGTGTATTAACAGAATATTTAACCAAGTTAAATTTTGAGGGAGAACTAATGACATGGCACGAAATGCTATGTGTTGGACCAACTACAAAAGAAATAGATAACGACAATTTTTTCAACTTAAGAAAAGAGTTTATTGAGTCTACCTACAACATTCCATATAAAGAAGAAGTTTTTAGAAAAGAGCTTGATAAAATTTCAAAACTAGAAGATTACGAAGAAGTTATCCTTTGGTTTGAATACGATTTGTTCTGTCATATCAACATGATTGCAGCCATTAGTTTATTAAAGCAAAAAATGTGTAGACTACCTATTTTTCTTGTTAATTGCGGAAAAGTAAAAGGCGAAAAACAACTTAAAGGCTTTGGTGAGTTAACTCCAGAACAAATTCAGTTAAATTACGAAAACAGAATTCAATTGAATGTTGACGATATTGCTTTTGCTCAAAAAGCATGGCGTATTTACTGCGAAAACGACCATAATTTATTAAAAGAATTAATCGTACGTCCATCAAATTATATTTACATGAGTAACTGTTTAAAAGCGCACATGAAGCGTTTTCCAGATACAAGAACAGGCTTAAATATGATGGAATACAACCTTTTAAAGCTAATTAACGAGTACAAAATAAAAGACCGTCATCATTTATTAGGTTATGGCTTACATTATCAAGGCTATTATGGCTACGGAGACATACAAATAGAGCGTATTATAAATAATATTTCGCTTTTTTATGATGAAACCGAAGAGCAGTTAGTGCTTAATAGAAACGGATTTTTAGCTTTAGAGCATCAGCAAAACTTCTTTGAAGAAATGAAATCAGACTTCCAATTTGGAGGCGTAAAAAAATCAGATTTTCAGTATTTAAAAACTGAAAGTAAATTAGTTAATACCATTAAATAATGGCAATTCAAGAATCAGAATTAATTTTAAATCCAGATGGTAGTGTTTATCATCTTAATTTAAAACCAGAACATATATCAGATACCATCATCTTTGTTGGTGATCAAGACCGAGTAGAAAAAATAACAAAACACTTTGATAGCGTAGAAGTATCTATTCAAAAAAGAGAATTTAAAACACAAACGGGCACTTACAAAGGAAAACGCTTAACCGTTATTTCTACAGGTATTGGACCAGATAACATAGATATTGTCTTAAATGAATTAGATGCTTTAGTAAACATAGATTTAAAGACTAGACAACCTAAAGAAAATCTAACATCATTAAATATTGTACGTGTTGGTACTTCTGGCTCTTTGCAAGCAGATATACCTGTAGATTCATTTTTAATGTCATCGCATGCATTAGATTTAAATGGAATGCTACACTTTTATCAGATAGATAATATTAGTAATCCAGAAATCGAAGATGCCTTTATAAACTTTACAAATTGGGACAGTAAAAAAGCACGTCCAATTATCATAAATAATAGTAAAGCTTTAGAAATACAATTTGAAGGGTCAAATATTTTTAAAGGCATGACAGCAACAGCTGGTGGATTTTACGGTCCACAAGGTAGAGTGTTAAGATTACCTCTTTTTGATGCAGATTTAAATAATAAAATGGACACATTTAAACATGATGGTTTTAGAGTAACAAACCTAGAGATGGAAACATCTGTAATTTACGGTCTATCAAAACTTTTAGGCCACAATGCACTATCACTTAATGCAATAATTGCAAATCGTGCTAATGGTACTTTCAGTAAAGATCCAAAAAAAGTAGTCGAAAACTTAATAGAATATACACTTAATAAGTTTGTGGAGTAATTAAACTTTATAAATATATCTAAGAATTTCGCTTTCGCGGTAAAACATAAGAATACATTAAATGAAACAAATAAACATTGGTGGCGTACCAGAACATTTCAATCTGGCTTGGTATTTAGGCTTAAAAAATGGAGAATATAAAGATGCAGGCATAAATCTACGTTGGAAAGACTATTTTGGAGGAACAGGCGCAATGAACAAAGGTTTACGCGATGGTGATATAGATATGGCTGTTATCTTAACAGAAGGTATTATTAAAGATATAATAGCAGGTAATAAGTCTAAAATTGTTCAAGTCTTTGTAGAGTCGCCATTAATTTGGGGAATTCACGTCGCTTCTAAATCAGATTATAATACAATAGAAAATCTTAAAGGTACAAAAGCAGCAATAAGTAGATACGGATCAGGCTCTCATTTAATGGCTTATGTTAACGCAAAAAATAATAATTGGGATTTAGAAAAAGATCTTAATTTTGAGGTTATTAAAAACTTAGATGGCGCTGTTAAAGGTCTTACAGAAGGTAAAGCCGATTATTTTATGTGGGAAAAATTTACCACAAAACCTTTAGTAGATAACGGTACATTTAGACGTGTTGGTAATTGTCCTTCTCCTTGGCCATGCTTTGTAATAGCTGTTAGAGAAGAGTTTTTAAAAACTAACAAAGAAGACGTAAAAACCATTTTAGATATTGTAAACGCTACTACTTCAGAGTTTAAAGAAATACCAAGTATTGATCGTATGATTGCTAATAGATATGAGCAAGAATTAGAAGATGTACAAGAATGGTTAAGTCTTACCGAATGGAGCCAAGAAAACATCTCTGAAGCGACAATAAAAAAAGTACAAGATCAACTATTTGATTTAAATATTATAGATGAAAAATGGAGTTATAAAGACCTTGTTGCCGAATTGTAGAATATGAAAACAATTGTTAAAATATTCGGCTTAGCACTACTCTATCTTTTTATAGTTTATCTTTTAATTAAAATCTCCTTTTCTTTATTTGACTCAAAAACAAATACAACTGAATTATCATCAACACTTTGGTTTCAGCTCATAGTCTATTTTATACCGTTAGTTATAGTAATTTTGATTGGTAAACGTGTTTTAAAATAATTACCACTCTATCTCCTCTAATCCATTGTTCTTTAAAATAGCATTAGTCTTACTAAAGTGTTTATTCCCAAACCAGTACCCACGATTAGCACTTAAAGGCGATGGATGACCTGATGTTAAAACATGATGTTTTTCACTGTCAATTAGTTTGACTTTTTTCTTAGCAAATCCGCCCCAAAGTAAAAATACAACACTTTCTTTGTGTTCACTTATGGTTTTGATTACAGTATCTGTAAAGGTTTCCCAACCATGTTTTTGATGGCTACCAGCTTCATGCGCTCTAACAGTTAACGTTGCATTTAATAAAAACACACCTTGCTCTGCCCAACGTTCTAAATTTCCACTTTTTGGATATGTTTTTTTTACATCTGTTTCAATTTCTTTAAAAATATTAACTAAAGATGGCGGATGCGCAACACCATCATTAACACTAAAACACAATCCATTGGCTTGATCGTAATTATGATACGGATCTTGACCAATAATAACGACTTTTAATTGATCTAACGTACATTTTTTAAACGCATTAAATATTAGGTTTTCTGGCGGAAAGCATTGATATTCTCTATATTCTTCCTTTACAAATTCGGCTAATTTTTTAAAATACGGTTTATCAAATTCGTCTTGTAAAATAGCGTTCCAACTTGGGTTAATATCAACGTTCATAAGTTTGTAAATAAAATGGTAGTCTTCTAAATACTGAAGTGCTTTCAAAGATAAAAATAATACTATCTTTATTTTTTAAAAATGTTTGTCATTTCGATCTTAAGAAAGAAATTACAGCACTTATTGCAACAAGCATTATGAGATATCTCACATGCGTTCGATATGACAAAATAAAATAAGTCATTTCGACTGAAAAGGAGAAATCGCATTATTTAGAAAAAGCATTATGCGATATTTCATATACATTCGACATGACAACATAAATTAATTGTCATGCTAAGCTTGTCGAAGCATCTTTAAATTAAAATTTAAAATAGTTCTCAGATTATAATAAGTATTTAATACATATGAAAAAACTAAAATTCCCTTCAGCACAAACCATTTTACTAATCATTGCAGGATTAGTAACTTTATTAACTTGGGTTATTCCTGCAGGTAAATATGAAACTTTAGGCTATAACAGTGCTGACAACACATTTACTAAAATTGGTATCACTGAAACTGAAAATTTACCAGCAACTCAACAAACTTTAGAAAACTTAAATATTAAAATTCCTCTAGAAAAATTTACAAACGGAGATATTTATAAACCAATAAACATCCCAAATACTTATCATCAATTAAAAGCCAAGCCACAAGGCTTTTTTGATTTTGTAAAATCGCCAATTAAAGGAGTTATAGAAGCAGCAGATATTATTTTTTTAGTACTAATTATTGGTGGATTAATTGGTATTATTAATAGTACAGGAGCTTTTGACGCGGGAATTGGTTGGTTGGCTAACGCATTAAAAGGACGCGAATTTATCCTAATCATATTTGTAACAATATTGGTTGCTGCTGGTGGAACAACCTTTGGTTTTGCTGAAGAAACTATTGCCTTCTTCCCTATTTTAATTCCTGTGTTTTTAGCAGCTAGATATGATGCTATTGTTGGTATTGCTTGTATTTTTTTAGGGAGTACAATTGGTACCATGTGTTCTACAGTTAATCCGTTTAGTGTTATTATAGCAAGCGATGCTGCTGGTATTAGCTGGACAACAGGTATTTGGGGAAGATTTATAATGCTTTTAGCATGTTTAACCATCTCATTAATATATATCATACGTTATGGTAAACGCGTACAAAATGATCCTACTAAATCTATAGTTTACGACCAGCAACAACAAATCGCAGCGCTATTTAAACATGACAAAAAGAAAGTTAATTTTAATAGCAGATTACGTTTAGCCTTATTTGTATTTGCATTATGTTTTGTAATTATGATTTATGGTGTTGTCTTTTTAGAATGGTGGTTTATAGAAATGACTACTACATTTTTAGTTGGATCAATTATTATAGGTGTTATTGCAAAAATTAATGAAAGTGATTTTATAGATACTTTTATTAGAGGCGCAAGTGATTTATTAGGTGTTGCATTAATTATAGGTATTGCTCGTGGTGTGACTGTAATTATGGCTGATGGTTTGATAAGTGATACTTTATTGTTTTATGCAAGCTCTGCAACAGAAGGCATGAATAAAGGTGTTTTTGCAAGCGCTATGACTGCAATCTACGCAGGCTTATCATTTTTTATACCTAGTAGTTCTGGTATGGCTGTGTTGACTATGCCTATTATGTCTCCGTTAGCAGATAGCGTGGGAATTGGAAGAGAAATTGTAGTTAATGCCTACCAATATGGTATGGGATTATTTTATATGATTAACCCTACAGGTTTAATATTAGCCTCTTTAGCAGTAGTAAAAATTGGTTTTGATAAATAGTTAAAGTTTATAATGCCTCTATTTATTACTCTAGTTGTTTTTACATTAATTGTGATGACCATATCTTGCTACTTATAATTATAGTCTTATATAACGATATTTTAAAATATCGGTTTATAAGACGATTTTTTTGGTAATCGTATTTTAAAACGATATCTTTATAAAAAATTATACATGATAGCAGTATTAACAGGAGATATTATTAACTCTAGACAAGGTCAAACATCGTTGTGGTTAAATCAACTAAAGTCAACACTTAATCTTTATGGACAGACACCAAAAGATTGGGAAATATTTAGAGGCGATAGTTTTCAATTAAAAACAAATCCAGAAAATGCTTTATATATAGCTTTGCATATTAAGGCTGTAATAAAACAAGTAAAACCTTATGATGTACGCATAGCAATAGGTTTAGGAGAACAATCTTATAATAGTAAAACTATATCTGAATCTAACGGAACTGCTTTTGTTAATTCTGGTGAAGGTTTTGAATCTCTTAAAAAACAAACATTAACAGTTGTATCTGAAAACAAAAAATGGGACAACACGATTAATATTATGATTAATCTAGCTTTGTTAACAGCCAATAGTTGGAGTAATACTGTTGCAAAGGTAATTAGTACAGTGATAGAAAATCCTGAAAAAAACCAAAATGAAATTGCTTTACTTTTAGGAAAATCTCAAAGCACCATTAGCGAAGCTTTAAAAAGAGGCGGATATGAAGAAATTATGCAGTTAAACGCGTTCTATAAAGAACAAATCTTAAACCTATGATTGTACTTTTATTAAAACTATTATTAGCTCACGTAATTGGTGATTTTGTGTTACAACCAAAAAAATGGGTCAAGCAAAAAAATAAAAAGAAGCATAAATCAAAATACCTTTACTTTCATGTCCTTATACATGCTTTAGCCTTAATAATTCTTTTAAAGTTTAAATTTAGTTTCTGGATAGGTATTTTAGTTATTACAGTATCTCATTATATAATAGATTTAATAAAACTCTATTTAAATAATAAAATAAAAGCACACTATCTGTTTATTGCAGACCAGATAGCACATATTATAATAATACTAATTGTTTCAGCTTTATATACAAACTATAAGTTTGATATTAATATTATTTACTCTAAAGAAGTCATAGCTTTGTTATTAGCATTAATGACATTAACTTCAGTTTCTTCAGTAATTATGCAACTAATAATGAATAAATGGAAGTTAGATGAAGACGATGCAGAAAACTCTTTAGATAAAGCAGGAAAATACATAGGCATACTAGAGCGTTTGTTTGTCTTTGGATTTATCGTGTTAAATCAATGGAGCGCTATTGGGTTGCTAATAACTGCAAAATCTGTATTTAGATTTGGTGATTTATCTAAAGCTAAAAACAGAAAACTTACCGAATATGTTCTAATAGGAACCTTGTTAAGCTTTGGTATCGCTATAGCTGTTGGTTTACTATTTAATTTTGTTATAAAAAATTAGTAGATCAAGTAAATAAAGACTTTTAAAATTTCAATTTACATTTCCGTAAATTTGCAAACAAAACAAAGAAAAAGAGAAATCTGCCTTGCAGAGTTTACCTATGATAAACATTCATCAAAAAACATTACAAGATTTAGAGTTTGCAACCGTTTTAAACCAAGTTAGTGAGTATTGTATCACTGCTTTGGGTAATGAAGCTGCGCTTTCTATTTCGCCATACAAAGACAAAGAGACCTTACTATTTTCGTTACAATTAACTAACGAGTATATTTCGTCTTTTTATAACGATAATCGCATACCAAATCACGGTTTCGATTCAATTACAAAAGAATTAAAACTGCTAAAAATTGAAAACACTTTTTTAGAGCCACATAGTCTAAAAAAATTAGTTTCTATATCATTAACCAGTAACGATTTAATCAAGTTTTTTAAAAAGTTTGAAACCTATTATCCAACTTTACAGCAGTTTAGCAATAAAATTGAAGTTACTACAGATATTATTGATAAAATAGACAGTGTTGTAAACCGATTTAATGAGGTTAAAGACGATGCTTCACCAACCTTATACCAACTACGCCAACAAATTAACAAGTTAAAAGGAAAGATTAACTCTAGTTTTACTAGTGCTCTAAACCATTATCATAATTTAGAATACCTAGACGACATTAGAGAATCTGTTGTCGATAATAAACGTGTATTAGCTGTAAAAGCGATGTACAGACGTAAGGTTAAAGGCGCAATTATGGGAGGAAGCAAAACAGGAAGCATTGTTTATATAGAGCCAGAAACCACCTTACAACACACTAGAGAACTTAACAATTTACAATACGAAGAAGGCGAAGAAGTTGTACGTATCTTAAAAGAAGTAACTAATTACATTAGGTTTTATTTACCGCTTTTAGAGCTTTATCAATCGTTTTTAACTAAAATAGATGTGATTTCGGCAAAAGCAAAATATGCCAAATCGATGAATGCGATTTTACCAGAAATCACAGAAAATCGTGAGCTATACTTACGTGATGCCTTTCATCCACTACTCTATTTAAACAATTTAGAAAAAAAGGAAACAACACATCCGCAAACTATCCAGCTAAAAGAAGATAGCCGAATTATAGTTATTTCTGGACCAAATGCTGGCGGAAAAAGTATCACCTTAAAAACTGTTGGTTTATTACAAGTAATGCTACAATCCGGATTGTTAATTCCGGTGCACGAACGCAGTAAAGTTTGCTTGTTCGATCGTATTGTTAGCGATATTGGAGATAATCAATCTATTGAAAATCATCTAAGTACTTACAGTTATCGTTTAAAACAGATGAATTATTTCTTGAAGAAAATAAACAAGAATACGCTGTTTTTAATAGATGAATTTGGTACAGGATCGGATCCAGAACTTGGTGGCGCGTTAGCCGAAACGTTTTTAGAAGAATTTTATGCCCGTAAAGCATTTGGAATCATCACAACGCATTATGCTAATTTAAAACTCTTAGCTAATGAAAAAGATGAAATGATTAACGCCAACATGATGTTTAACGAGCGTACATTAGAGCCAATGTACAAACTGGCTTTAGGACAAGCAGGAAGTAGTTTTACTTTTGAAGTTGCGCAAAAAAACGGAATTCCGTATAGCTTAATTAACCGCGCTAAAAAGAAGATAGAACGTAGTAAAGTACGATTTGATGCAACCATTGCTAAGCTTCAAAAAGAACGCGCAAAGCTTGAAAAAACAGGCGAAAACCTAAAGAAAAACGAAAAGAAAAAGCAATCTGAAGCTGATAAATTAGAAGAAATCAATGCTAAAATTCAGAAAAAATTAGAAAGCTATCAAGAATTGTATGATAGCAATCAGCGTTTGATTTATTTAGGTCAAAAAGTAAATGATTTAGCCGAAGGTTACTTTAACAATAAGCGTAAACGCGAATTGATGGCAGAGTTGTTTAAACTAGTTCAAATTGAAAATTCTAAACGTAAAAAACAATCTGCCAAACAAGCAAAAGCCGAAAAAGCAAAACAACAACAAATTAAACAAGAAGCAGAAAAAAAGGTGGAAGTGATTCGTAAGAAAAAGAAAGAAGCGAAGAAAAAAGAAGCCGAAAAACCTGCACCACCAAAACCAGTTTTAAAAGTTGGTGATCGCGTTCGTATGGAAGATGGTAAAGCTGTTGGAAGTATTGATAGCATTGACGACAAAGGAAAAGCTGTTGTTAACTACGGTATTTTTACGACCAATGTAAGTTTAGACCAATTAGAATTGGTAGAAGCGGTGAAAAAACAGTAAACAATTAGCAATTAATAATATTCAGTTTGAACCAGTTACCAAAACATAAACAATTAATCCTTTTTGATGGTGTTTGCAACCTGTGCAATAACTCTGTTCAATTTGTAATAAAGCATGACAAAAAGAATAAGTTTATGTTTGCGCCTTTACAAGGTAAAGCTGGACAAGAGATTATTAGTAAATACAATATTGATACAGCAAAAACAGATTCAATTTTATTATATTCTGAAGAAAAAGGACTTAAGTTGAAATCTACAGCAGCATTATATATAGCTAAAGATTTAGGGTTTCCTTACGCTCTACTTTCAGTGTTTTTAATTGTTCCTGCTTTTATTAGAAATTGGGTTTACGATTTTATTGCCAAAAACCGCTACAAATGGTACGGTAAAAAAGAAGCTTGTATGATTCCTACACCAGAGTTAAAGAGCAAATTTTTGGAGTAATATTGTTCTCGATACAATACTCCTATCGTCGCAATACTCGAACCGACGAGTTTAAGATTTATAAATCCCCGACACGTCGAGTGTTTTTTGAAGAATGAGAAAATGTATCTAAAAGCTTTAACTCACCTAAAGTATTAGTTTACTTGATAAAAACTATACTTCCCTAATTACATATTTTTTAGTTTATACTTTCAAATTAATTTAGTATTGAGAGTAGGTAATAAAAGATCTCAAAGCATTACTGTTAACTTAACCCTTACTTCTGTTAGTAAGGAACGAGTTAAGTTCTAAACAAAAGGCATGTCTAACCGTTTGTTTAGCTTAGGTTACTAATGGACAATGTATTGTTTTGAGATTTATTTTTTAGGTAAAGAGGTCTAAACATTTAATTATTTTAAAATCTTTTTTAGATAATGATAAGCTTCTTTTTCCATAATATCAAAACCACCATCTGCAAAAGCCATTAATTTTATATCAGCAAATAAATCTGCTAAATCATTACGATAATAGTCATGAGTTTTTACAGCTTCGATAATATTTTGTATGCTTTGGTAATCATTATCTTGGTTAAACTTCTCTTCTACTCTTTTGTAAATATCCTTATCAACTCTAGATAAAATATATTCTTTTTCTTTTTTGGTTTCTTCTAAATCAGAATGAGCAACAAAAATTAAAATGTATGCTAATAATTCTTCTTTAGACCATTGTTTAGGATCTTGCATGTTTGCTATTGTTAAAGTTCCGTATTCTGTCCACGAACCATCGTAAACGCTATTGTTATAACCTAATAGTGTTGCAGCTAAACTTAAAATTGAAGCAGTAATACCAGAGCCACAAGTAAACACTAAATGTTGATTATTGTTTGCTAAATTTTTAAAAGCTGAAGCTATTTGTTCTTTATGCTGAAATTTATGTTCGTTTAATATATTTTGATATGGCAAATTAACCGAGTTTGGTATATGTCCTGAGCGTAAACCTTCTCTTGGTTCTGGTACGCGACACATAAAACGATCGTTAGACCTTGCATCGATTATCTTAAAATTTGGATCTTTATTTATAGCTTCTAAAGATTCAAAATAGACAACGTTATTTGGATTGTATTTAGCTATAAAATTTCCTGAGTTATACTGTTTTTCAGTTTTAATTTCTGTTGGAAACTTCTGAGCCTTCCATTCAGGAAAACCTCCATCTAAAACAGCTACATTGTTATGTCCAAATGTTTTAAATAACCACCAAACACGAGGACTAGAATATATTCCAAATTCATCATAAACAACAATAAAATCTTCTTTATTAATTCCTAATTTTTGTGCTTCGGTTTGAAATTGAATTTCAGAAGGAATTGTGTTAGGAAATTCTGCTGAAGTATCAGTAAAAGCATTCTTTATATCAAAAAATCTAGCATTTTCTATTTGTTGTTCTTCTGATTTAAAGTTGCTTGAAACTTTTTGTATTGTTCCATTTAAAACAACAACGTTTGGATGGCTTAAATGATCTTTTAACCACTTTACAGAAACAATATTATCAAAACCATCCATAATTAGATATTAAGTTTTATCTGTTTAAATTTAGAATAATTATAATACATGATTATTTTACATCTTCATAATTGTCATCCCATTCTTTTGGATGTGGCTCATGCAATTTGTCTAACGATTTTGCAACTAACATAGATACAGTAGCATCTCCAGTTACATTTACCACTGTACGACACATATCTAAAGGCCTATCTACTGCAAATATTAAGGCTAATCCAATTGGTAATAATTCCGCAGGAAAACCAATAGACTCTAAAACAATAACTAACATTACCATACCTGCACTTGGTACAGCAGCACTACCTATAGAAGCTAATAATGCGGTTAAAATTATAACAATTTGATTGGTAAAAGTTAATCCTTCCGGCCAAATTACCTGCATAATAAAAACAGCTGCTATACCTTGGTATAAACTTGTACCGTCCATATTAACAGTAGCACCAACAGGTAATACAAATCCAGAAACTTCTTTATCTACACCAAGATGCTCTTCAACACGTTCCATAGTTACTGGTAAAGTTGCTGCACTACTAGAGGTAGAAAATGCTAATAATTGTGCTGGACTAATTTGTTTTAAAAACCATAATGGTGATTTTTTAGCATAAACACTAACTAAAATTAAGTAAAAACAAATCATTAAAAACAATCCTCCAACAACACATAATGCATATAATAAAAGTTTTAGTAAAATTTCTGTATCATCAAAAGCTATAATCACATTTGCCATTAGTGCAAATACTGCGTAAGGTGCAAATAGCATAATTAAATCGACCATTTTCATAATGACCTCGTTGAGCGAATCGAAAAAATCTACCATAGGCTTGGCTTTTTTCTCTCCAATTAACAACAAACAAATACCAACAAATAATGCAAAAAATATGACTTGTAACATTGAAGCATCTGCAAAAGATTGAAATATGTTACTAGGAAAAATATCTACTAAAGGTTGTAATGGACCAGCATCTTTAGTTGCGTTTGCTTTATTTAATTTATCAACAACACCTGCATCATTTTCATACTTCATTTTAATTTTTTCGATGGTATCTTTAGGCATACCTGTACCCGGTTTTGCAATATTTACAATACTTAAACCAATAACAATAGCTACTAAAGTTGTTGTTATGTAAATACCAATGGTACGTAAGCCCATTTTTTTAATTTTTGAAATATCTTTTAAATCGGAAACTCCTTTAATTAATGAAGCTAAGATTAAAGGAACAGCAATTAACTTTAAAAGATTAATAAAAATTTTACCGAATGGAGCAATCCAATGTGTTGTAAATAATTTTCCGCCATCAATGGTATTCATTAAAAAACCAAAAATTATCCCTAGTATCATTCCTATAATAATCTTCCAATGTAACGCTAGTTTCTTCATATAATATATTTCTTTTCCTTAGATAAATTATTTAATTAGTTAGTTTATAATTTTTTATAAGCTTATTATATTTTTAGTAAATTTTATTAATTAAAAAATAATCAGCTAAAACCAGTGCAGCCATAGCTTCTACAATGGGTACAGCACGAGGTACAACACAAGGATCGTGTCTTCCTTTACCTTGCATTTCAACTTCATTTCCTTCTTTATCAATAGTGGTTTGATCTTGCATAATTGTTGCTACAGGTTTAAAAGCAACTCTAAAATAAATATCCATACCGTTACTTATTCCTCCTTGGATACCACCAGAAAGATTTGTTTTGGTACTTCCGTCAATATTAAATTGGTCGTTATGTTCACTACCTTTCATTTTAGCGCCGCAAAATCCGCTACCATATTCAAAGCCTTTTACGGCGTTTATTGATAGCATAGCTTTACCTAACTCGGCATGTAGTTTATCAAAAACAGGCTCGCCTAATCCAATTGGCACATTTTTTAATACACAAGTTACTGTTCCTCCTATAGTATCACCTTCTTTTCTGATTTGCTTGATTTTTTCAATCATTTTATCAGCATATTCTTCATCTGGACAACGTACAATATTAGATTCTACTTTAGAAAAGTCTAAATCTTGATACGGTTTTTCAAGAAAAATATCACCAACAGAAGACGTATAAGCATGAATTTGTATAGTATTAAGCATTTGCTTAGCAATAGCACCAGCTACTACTCTACTCGCAGTTTCCCTAGCACTACTGCGTCCGCCACCACGATAATCTCTAAACCCGTATTTTTTATCGTATACAAAATCTGCATGACTTGGTCTATACGCATTTTTAATATGCGAATAGTCTTTAGATTTTTGATTGGCATTTTCTATAACAAAACCAATTGGTGTTCCGGTAGTTTTACCTTCAAAAATACCAGAAAGAAATTTGACTTCGTCTGGTTCTTTACGTTGAGTAACAATTTTTGATTGACCAGGTTTACGACGATTCATTTCGTGCTGGATAGCTTCAAAATCTAATTCAATTCCTGGTGGACAACCATCTATAATTCCGCCAATTGCAGTTCCGTGTGACTCACCAAATGTGGTAAGTTTAAATAAGTTTCCGAAGCTATTTCCTGCCATAAATATTTAATTTACGCTAATGTAATCATAAAAAATACCTAAACAAAACAGGTTTTATTTCAACTTTAAAAAATTGATAATATTAACTTAACAATATACTGATAATTAAATAATTGTAAAGACACGTTGTATTAACAAACATTATCAATATTTGTAGCGTAAAAAATCTAAAGTATTGAAATTTAAAAGAAAAGTTGAAATAGTAGTTATATCTGATGTACATCTTGGCACTTATGGTTGCCATGCTAAACAACTTCTTACCTATTTAAATAGTATAGAACCAAAACATTTAATTTTAAATGGTGATATTATAGATGTTTGGCAATTTAGTAAGCGTTACTTTCCTAAATCACATATGCAAGTGATTAAAAAAATTGTATCATTCGCTGCAAAAGGAACAAAAGTAACTTACATTACTGGAAATCATGACGAAATGCTTAGAAAGTTTACTGATACCGAAATTGGTAACATTGCAGTAGTCAATAAATTAGTTTTAGAGTTAGACGATAAAAAAGCTTGGATATTTCATGGAGATGTTTTTGATGCCTCAATCCAAAATGCTAAATGGTTAGCAAAACTTGGTGGTTACGGTTATGACCTTTTAATTTTAATAAACCGTTTTACTAATTGGATGTTAGTTAACTTAGGAAAAGAAAGATATTCTTTATCAAAACGTATTAAAAACAGCGTAAAATCTGCAGTTAAATACATTAGTAATTTTGAAAAGACAGCTACAGATTTAGCTATAGAAAACGGTTACGATTATGTTATTTGCGGACATATACACCAGCCAAAAAATGAAATCGTAGAGTCTAAAAAAGGAAAAACACACTATTTAAATTCTGGTGATTGGGTTGAGAATTTTACTGCTTTAGAATATCAGTTTAAACGCTGGAAACTATACAAATACAGCGAAGATAAACTTTCTGCTTTTTACGCTGATGAAGATCTTAAAGAAATGACAGAAGCAGAATTGATTGCAGCAATTACAGTTATGAAACCAATGAAATAATTCGGTTTTTTAAAATAGATTAAGTTTCTTTACTTTGTAAAAAACGCAACACATGAAACTTACGCAATCTATTTTACTCTTATTTTTAAGTCTATTTTTATTTAATTGTTCTGATGATAGTGATGATTCAGAAATAAATAATCAAATTCAATTTTCTGGTGAGTTTTTACCACTATCCATTGATAACCAATGGGATTATGATGTAAAAAATACAAATAACAATACAAACGAAACTACAAATAGTCAAGACGTTTTAAAGGTTGAAAGTGAAAATGCCTCAGGATTTTCTTTATCAGTTAATGATAATGGCGTCGCTAATGGAACTATGAGTGGCATTTTAACCACTGGAGATTTATCTTTAACAGAAACCACTTTAGTTTCTAACGGAACAATAGGCTTACCTATTGACGGATTTGATTTTAATATTGTTTTAGATAATGCGTTATTATACAATACTGAAGCACCAAATGGCGAACTATTATATACACAGTCAGGTACTTTTACTCAAGATTTTCAAGGTTACCCAATAACTATTAATTATTCTTTGTTTAGCACACAGATAGAAAACCTAGAAAACATGGAAGGTTTAGGTGTAAATTATGATACTGTAACATCTGCTAATATTTCACTTGAATTATCTGTATCTACAGAAGTATCTGTATTTGGTTTAACACAAACAATAAGTCTTTTAGATACTCAAAATGTATTATCTGTAGATGCGTTTTATGCAAAAGATATAGGATTGATAACCTCTAATGCTAATATTGGTTATTCTTTAAACGAAAATACAGTAACCATTTTACAGCAACTAGGTGTAGATTTAAGCATGCTACCAACAAACACGTCAATATTAAACACACAAGAATTGACAAGTTACACTTTACAATAAAGCTTCTTTTAATATAGTTACTGGATGATATGCAGTTTTTTGTGTTCCATCTTTTATTTGATGCCTACAACTAGTACCATTTGCACTAATTACAGTAGTTTTATTAGCTTTTCTTATTGCTGGAAATAAAGTTTGCTCGCCTATTTGCATACTTATATCAAAATGTTCTTTTTCGTACCCAAAACTTCCTGCCATACCACAACAACCACTTGGTATGATTGTAACTTTATAATTTTTAGGAAGGTTTAAAACGTTAAAACTATGTATTTGGCTAGATAATGCTTTTTGATGGCAATGTCCATGAAATTTTATTGTTTTTTCTTCAAGAGTAAATTGATCTGAAGTGATGTTTCCTATAGCGATTTCATTACTAATAAATTCTTCAACTAAAAAGGTATGTTTAGCTATACGTTCTGCAGAAGTTTTATCATCTACTAACTTAGGATATTCATCTTTAAACGTTAGAATAGCTGAAGGTTCTATGCCTATTAAAGGTGTGTTTTCTGTAATTAAGTTTTTAAAACACTCAATGTTTTTATCGGCAACTTTTTTTGCTTGATCTAATAACCCTTTGGATAAAAACGAACGACCGGATTCAGCATGATTGATAATTTCTACTTGATAATTCAATGCTGTTAACAATGTTATTGCATCTTGACCTATTTGGCTTTCTAATTGGTTAGTAAACTCATCATTAAATAAATATACTTTTTTTATTGAATTATTTTTAACTAATTGATTTTTAATGTTTTGATGATATTTATCTAAACTAACACTTGACAATAAAGGTAGGTTTCTTTTAGACGCAATTCCAAAACTTTTTTTAATTAATGAAGACGACATTTTATTAGAAAATATAAAATTAGTAACACCTTTAAAACTTCTTCCAAACACATTTAATTGATTGTTGTAAGCAAACAATTTGGTGCGCCAACTAATTCCATTCTCTTTTTGATATTGATATAAAAACTCGGCTTTTAAACTAGCAACATCAACACTACTTGGGCATTCGCTAGCACAAGCTTTACAGCTTAGACACAAATCAAAAACATCTTTTAATTCTTTATGATTGAATTTGTTTTCTTTATCCGAAGTCGTTAAAAACTCGCGTAAAGCATTAGCACGTGCTCTTGTGGTATCCTTTTCGTTTTTTGTTGCTCTATAACTTGGACACATTGTACCGCCAAATTCTGGCAGTTTCCTACAATCTCCTGATCCGTTACATTTTTCAGCTTCTCGTAAAATGCCTAAAGATTTAGAAAAATCAAGTTTAGTTTCAAAATTAGGTTCTACTCTATCGGGTTGATAGCGTAAGTTTTTATCCATTGGTAATGCATCTACAATTTTACCAGGATTAAAAATACTATCAGGATCAAAAGTGTACTTTATTTGCTTTAGTGTTTGGTAATTTTTACTACCTATCATTAACTCGATAAACTCTGCACGTACAATACCATCACCATGTTCGCCACTAAAAGACCCATTATACTTTTTTACTAATTTGGCAACATCGGTTGTAATTTGCCTAAATAATTTAACATCTTCAGATTGCTTTAAATCTAAAATTGGACGTAAATGAAGCTCGCCAGCACCAGCATGCGCATAATACACTGCATTCTGGTTATAATGCTTCATCAAAGCAGTAAAATCATTAATGTAATTGGCTAAATCATCAATAGTTACAGCTGTATCTTCAATACATGCAACTGCTTTTTTATCTCCAACAATATTACCCAACAAACCTAATCCAGCACTTCTTAAGTTATTAGCTTTATCAATATCGTCTTCTATTAAAATAGGATTAGCGTAGCTTAAATTATGTGTTTCAATATCAATAATTAAAGCATTTGCTTTGTTTTTAGCATTGATTAATGTGTTTGCTCTAACTTCACACATTAAAATCGCCATAGGATCACCTGTTATAAAATATCTGTTTTCTTGCTGGGTTTTATTGGCTTTTGTACAATCTAATATGGTTTTATCCATCATTTCGCAATTAAACAAATCGTGTTGCATTGCTGGTTTTACTGCATTTAAACAATCTTCAATAGTTTTAAAATGCATTGCAACCATGACGCGATGTTTTGGCGGTAAAGCGTCTAATTGCAAGGTGATTTCGGTGGTAAAAGCTAATGTACCTTCGCTTCCTGATAATAATTTAGCAACGTTAATGTGTTCTTTTTCTATTAATTCGTCAATTGCGTAACCTGTGTTTCTTCTATGAATTTCAGGTTTTGGAAAGTTGTTTTTTATTTCGTTTACTGTTTCATCTGAAGAAATAATTTCATCTAAAACCTTATAAATATTGGCTTCTAAGTTGTTATTAGTTTTTAATTGCTGAATTTCAGTTTTAGTTTTTGAATTAAAAACAGCTTCACTTCCATCACTTAAAATGGTTTTTAATTGAATGACCTTATCTCTTGTCACTCCATATTTAATAGACGTTGTTCCAGACGAGTTGTTACCAACCATTCCGCCAATCATACAGCGATTAGACGTAGATGTATTTGGACCAAAAAATAATCCAAAGGGTTTTAAATAGTTATTTAATTGATCACGAACAACACCAGGTTGTACTGTTACTGTTTTATTATTTTTATCTAAACTTATTATTTTATTGAAATGCTTTGAAACATCAACTACAATTCCGCTACCAACACATTGACCAGCAAGTGATGTACCTGCAGTACGCGGTATTAATGATGTTTTGTTGTTTTTAGCAAAATCAATAAGTTTAATTATGTCATTTACTGTTTTTGGATAAGCAACCGCAAGTGGTAAAATCCTATAAACTGAAGCATCTGTAGCGTATAAAGTTTTTAATAGTTGGTCAAAATGAAGAGTTCCTTCTAAGTTTTTTGAAAGTGCTTGAAGCTTAGCGTTCATAAGAGTTAGGATGTTTTTGCTGAAAATCAAATTTAAGACATGTTAACTAATATTAACAACGATTTATGAACGAATTTTAACATTTGAAACGTTTTATAATTAATTTTACGTAAAACCAAAACAATTAAAATTTATGAAAAATCTTATTATTACAACTGTTGCATTACTAGGTTTTGCAACTTTTACGTTTGCTCAAGACATTTCTCCAAACGCAATTGGATTACGTTTAGGAGATAGTGATGGTTTTGGGGCAGAAATATCTTATCAAAGAGCTTTAGGAGATAACAATCGTTTAGAAGCTGACTTAGGTTTAAGAAGCGGGAATAACTACGATGGATTTAAATTAGCCGCTTTATACCAATGGGTTTGGAATATTGATGGTGGATTTAACTGGTACGCTGGTGCTGGTGGAGGATTAGGTTCTTATAGTTTTGACAATGATATACCTGGTCTTGATGATGATAGCGAAACATTTTTATTTGTAGCTGGAGATATTGGTATTGAATATAATTTTGATATTCCGTTACAATTATCTTTAGATGCTAGACCTGAATTAGGATTTGGAGATTATAGAGATGATTTAGATTTTGACATCGCTTTAGGAATTAGATATAGATTCTAAACCAATTAAAATACAAATAAAAAGCCATCTAGATTAGATGGCTTTTTTTATTAATATACTTTACATTTATTAAGGGTTTCTTGATAAATAGCTTCGTATTTTGGAACTATTTGATGTATATCAAAAGTTTTGGCTTGTGACTTAGCATTTTTCTTAAATGCTTTAAATCTACTTTCATCTTTTAATATATAAATCGCATTTTTGCTCATATCTTCAACATCTCCTACTTCACTTAAAAATCCAGAAAAACCTTCTTTATTAACTTCTGGTATTCCACCTGTATTACTTGAAATTACAGGAACACCTGACGCCATAGCTTCTAAAGCAGAAAGCCCAAAGCTTTCGGTTTTACTTGGCAATAAAAACAAATCTGAAAAACATAGTATGCGATCAATCTCGTTACTATTCCCAAAGAAAATTACTTTATCTGCAATACCTAATTCTTCACATAAACGTTCTGCAGGTTCGCGTTCTGGACCTTCGCCTACCATCATTAATTTAGCAGGTATTTCTTTTTGAATGTTATAAAACACTTTAATTACATCTGGTATACGTTTAACTTCACGCATATTACTAATGTGAGTTATAATTTTTTCATCTTCTGCTGCCATCATGGCACGTTGACAATCTGTAAAATCATGATTAAACCTAGAAATATCTATAAAGTTAGCAACCACATTTATTTCCTTTTTTATATTAAATAAACGCAGCGTATCTTCTTTTAAACTTTGTGAAACTGTTGTAACAGCATCAGATTTGTTAATGCTAAATGTTACTGCTGGTTTGTAAAATGGATGATTACCTACAAGTGTAATATCTGTACCGTGTAAAGTTGTTACTATTGGTACATAAATACCTTCTTCTAACAACATTTTTTGCGCCATATATGCAGCATAGGCATGAGGAATTGCGTAATGCACATGCAAAACTTCAATCTTATGAAGCTTTACCATATCTACCAATTTACTTGATAAAGCTAACTCGTATGGTTGATAATGAAATAATGGATATTCTGGAACATTTACTTCGTGAAAATGCACATTATTACCTAATAACTCTAATCGCACTGGTTGATTATAGGTTATAAAATGAATTTGGTGTCCACGCTTGGATAATTCTAAACCTAATTCTGTTGCAACTACACCACTACCGCCAAAGGTTGGATAGCATACTATGGCTATTCTCATTTATTTGATTGGTTTTAATTGAAAGATTTAACTTTCAAATATTTATAAGTTGGTCAATAATTTTAATTAAAACTTACAAAAGATAAGAGTTATTCTATAATTGCTTCATATATAACTTCTTGAATATTTGTTCTTATGTTTTCTCTAAGTAACATATTTTTTCCCATAGATGTTGGATATGTTCTATTTGCCATAAAAACATATACAATTTCTGTTTCTGGATCTGCCCATGCATAAGTACCTGTAAAGCCAGAATGTCCAAAACTAGTCATACTAACACAACCGCAAGTTGGTCCTACATTTCCTAATTGTGGTTTGTCAAAACCAATACCACGACGGTTATCACTTTCGCAGAAATAACATGTATTAAATTTATCTAATGTTTCACTTTTAAAATAGCGTTTTCCTCCATAAAACCCTTTTTGTAAAAACAACTGCATGATTTTGGCAATATCATTAGCATTACTAAAAATACCAGCATGTCCACCAACACCACCTTGCATTGCTGCGCCCATATCGTGTACATATCCTTGTACAGTTTGGAAACGGTAATAATCATCATTTTCTGATGGAACTATATGTTTGTTACTAAATTTTTCTGATGGATTATACGTTGTATAATTAGCGCCTAAAGACTTATAAAAATGATCCTGAACAAGTTGATCTAAAGGTTTATCGTAGTGTTTTTCTATATATTGTTTTAAAATATAATACGGTAAATCACTGTATCTGTATCTTAATCTTGATAATAGATCTGTGTCTTTAATAATACCATTTATAGAGTCTTTATAATCGTCTCGCATATATAAGTCAGGCATAACCTTAACTGTAAATCCCTTTGTTTTTTCTTTTCTATAATATTTTAAAGACGGTTTTTTTGTAAGTGTATCTAATGTTTTATAATAAAAAGGAATCCATGGTTTTAACTGCGCATAGTGAGATAACATGCGTTTTAAAGTCACATCTTTTTTATTAGAATTTTTGTATTCTGGTATGATATCGGAAAGTTTTGTATCTAAGCTTACAACTCCTTGCTCCTCTAATTCCATTAATAATGGTAATGTAGCTACAATTTTAGTAAGAGAAGCTACATCATAAATATCATTAAACTTTACTTGTTCATCACCTTCATATGTATGTTTACCAAAGTTTTTATTATAAATTACTTTACCGTGTCTAGCTACAATTAACTGAATGCCTGGTGTCATTTTATTAGTTATCGCATAATTGGCTATAGAATCTACTTTTTTTAATATCGTACTAGACATGCCTACTCTCTCTGGTGTAGAATATCCTAATCGTTCTAAACCATTTGTTTGGACTCCATCTCCAACGGAAAAATAAGGACCTGCAGAAACAGACAAGCAACCTCTTGCAGGAACAGCACCAAAAATTAACTGAGCTGATTTTTGTTGTGCAATATCACTATTTTGATAGCTAACTATAATACTTTCAAAATTAGAAATTGTTTTTAAATCCATTAACGCATATGGTTTTGCAAAAACATTTAAAACAACATTATTGTTTCTTGCTATTTCATATAACCACGTTAATTCTTTATCAGAAAATTTGTATGACTTCCAAGGGTTATCATTTGACTTATGAAAACCAACAATTACAGTATTATAATTTTGAAGTTTAGTAATTAAATTATCTAAATTATCATCCGAAATTATATGAACATCTGTATATTTTTTTAACTCATTATAAAAAACATCACCAGAATCATCACCTAGTTTTACATAGGCTATTTTCTTAGTTTCTAAGTGTCTAAATGGTAACTGTTTTGTTGAGTCTTTAGCAATAGTAATGGCATTTTCCATTAATTTCTCATACAAAACATCATCTTTAATTCGGTTTAAATCTTTAACTAAATTTTTAGTAGAAATTGGTTTATAGTTATTTAATCCAACTTTGTATTTAGCCATTAATATTTTTTTAACCGAATGTGCTAAACGTTTTTCAGAAATTTTACCAGTTTGATATGCTACAGCAATTTTATTAATACCAGCAGCAACATTTTCTGACATTAGCATTACATCATTACCTGCTAAAAAAGCAGCTAAATCAACTTCTCCTGCTGTGTCAAGTCTATTTATTTTATTTCCGTCGATTGAAGGACTTACATATTCTGAAACACCTTTCATAGTTAAGGCATCTGTAAAAATTAATCCTTTAAACTTTAAACGTTCTTTTAAAATATCCTTGATAATTATATTAGATATTGAAGAAGGTAAACCTTCTTGACCTGTTAAGCTTGGTACATTTAAGTGTCCTACCATTACACTAGACAAACCTTCTTTAATCAGTTTTTTATATGGATAAAGCTCTATAGAATCAATTCTTTTTGCTGAAAAATCTATTGTTGGTAAGGTTTTATGTGAATCTGAAGACGTGTCGCCATGACCAGGAAAATGTTTTGCATTAGCTAAAACGCCTGCGCTTTGCATACCTTTCATAAAAGCTAAAGCTTTTTCTGTAACATTATCTCTATCTTCTCCAAAAGATCGATTACCTATAATTGGGTTGTTAGCATTGGTATTAATATCTACAACAGGAGCAAAATTAAAATGAACACCTAAACGTTTGCAATGCTCGCCTAATTGTCTTCCTGTTTGTTCAATTAATTCGTTATTTTTTACAGCGCCAAGTGTCATATTCCAAGGAAAAGAATAGGTTGAATCTAATCGCATACTTAATCCCCATTCTGCATCCATACCAATTAATAATGGTGTAGCTGAAGCAGCTTGCAACTGATTATTTAATTGAGCCTGTCTAACTGGTCCACCTTTACTATAGATAATTCCGCCAATTTTATTGTCTTCAATAAGCTTTAATATATCATCTTTTGATGGGCCATCTCCGTTAGAAAACACTTGAACCATGTATAATTGTCCAATTTTCTCGTTTAATGATAAACTATTATACACACTATCTACCCATTTTTTTTGGGCTTCTTTGTCTTTAGTTAATAAAGGGTTATCACTATTTTGAGAAATAGAGAAAATTGAGAATAAACAAAATATAGCTAAGAAAAATAATTTATGCATAAAAATGAGTTGTCTGTTTTTATATATTCAACTAAAAACTATGCCAAATTAGTATATTTTGCAGGATAAATAAAGGACTTTAAGATTGTTTTATAAAAGCGTTATAAACAAAATTAATCTACTAGATCTATATGTCTATCATGATACCCTAACAAATAGAGCACACCATCTAGACCTACGCTTGAAATAGAGCTCTGCGCATTGTTTTTAACTTTAGGTTTTGCATGAAAAGCAATACCTAAACCTGCTAAATTTAGCATTGGTAAATCATTAGCACCATCTCCAACTGCAATGGTTTGATTTATATGAATACCTTCTTTTTTTACTATTTCTTTAAGGTATTCTGCTTTTTTGTTACCATCGACAATTTCTCCAAGATATCCTCCTGTTAAGACACCGTTTTTAATTTCTAATTGGTTGGCATACACATAATCAATACCTAATTTTTTTTGTAAATAGTAACCAAAATAAGTGAATCCACCAGATAAAATTGCTGTCTTAAATCCGTAAGTTTTTAAAGTATCTATTAATCGTTTTGCACCTTTAGTTATGGGTAAATTTTCAGCTACATTTTTTAAAACATCTTCACTTAAACCTTCTAACAATTTCATGCGCCGCTTAAAACTTTGGTTAAAATCTATTTCGCCTTGCATTGCAGATTCTGTTATAGCCTTTACTTCTGCTCCGACGCCTGCAAGTTCTGCTAACTCATCTATAACTTCAGTTTGAATTAACGTAGAATCCATATCAAAACATACTAAGCGTCTGTTACGTCGATAAATATTATCTTCTTGAAAAGCAATATCTACATCTAAATCGTGAGATATCTGCATGAATTTTTCTGTAAACTCAGCTTTATTATCAATTTTTCCTCTAATAGAAAGTTGAATTGATGCACGTGGATAATCGTCTTCTTTAACTAAAGATGTACGACCTGTTAATCGTTTTATCGCATCAATATTCAGATTTTTATCTGAAATGACTTGAGTAACTTTAGATATTTGTTCTGCTGTTAATTGTTCTCCTAAAATAGTTACAATATATCTGTCTTTACCTTGTAGAGTTACCCAATTTTCATAATTTTCTAAAGAAATAGGCGTAAATTTTGCTTTTACACCCAACTCGTAAGCTTTAAAAAGTAAATCTTTTAATACTGCTGAAGACTTATTTCCTGTTTCTATTTCAAAAAGAAAACCTAAAGATAACGTGTCATGTATATTTGCTTGTCCTATATCTAAAATTTTGGCTCCATAATGAGACAAAACGTTAGTTAAACTAGAGGTTAAACCTGGTTTATCTTGTCCTGAAATGTTTAGCAGAAAAATGTCTTTGGTCATGTTGTTTGTTTTTAAAAAAACCTGCTATGCCAGCTTTGTTCTGCAGGAACTTCCCAATTTTCGTTAAGTTCTCCAATATTTGTTACCAAATTATTAAAAACTATGGTATTTTTTGATACTGCTTTATCTTTTACCATTTTTTTAAAATCAAGTAATGTTTTATGGGCAACAAATTGACCTTGTTTGTAGGATACATTCATTTTATCCATTAAATCTACATTGTAGTCTTGTTCTAATTGTTGAATAAATCTAACAGAAGCATCTATACTACAACCTGTTGCAGATTGTGATGTTTGGTCTACTGCCAATATGATAAAACGTTTATATCTAATATCATAACCAGCATTAAGATCTGAACCGTGAGCTGTCCAATTGGTAATAAATGTATCTAATTTTTGTTTGATTTCTGTAAGCTCTTCTTCAGAAAAACTTCTATTGGCTTGGTATATCCAAACTCTTGAATGTTCTGGTAGCGTATTAAATTCTACTAACATTAATCTAAATTTTTGTTTTTGTTGTTAGGTTTACGTTTTGCCATAAAAATGCCAAAAATCCAAAATAAGAAAAAGCTAATCGTAGTATATAAGCTATTGAACGGCATATCTCTTAAATAGTTAATAAATGTAACTATTAATGTCCCTATAATAGCCATTATAAAACCAGTTATAACTCTTTGTTTTAACGGTGGTTTTTGTTGATTTTCCAAAGCTTATTTATTCTTGTGTGTTAGCTATTAGTTCTGCAATATCCATAACATCTATTTCTGCTTCTTTTTCTTTGGCTTTAACACCATCTGTCATCATTGTATTACAGAATGGGCATGCAGTAATAATTACTTTTGGATCAGTCTCTAAAGCGTCTTCTGTTCTTAAAACGTTAATGTCTTTATCTCCCTTTTCTGGTTCTTTAAACATTTGTGCACCACCAGCACCACAACATAAAGAGTGACGTTGGTTACGTTTCATTTCTTTAAAATCTACACCTAATGTTTGAATTAAATCTCTAGGAGCTTCAAATACTTCGTTAGCACGACCAAGGTAGCACGGATCATGAAAAGTAACTTTTTTTCCTTTAAATTCTGATTCTTTAACTTTTAGTTTTCCTTGAGAAATTAATTGTGACAAAAATTCGGTATGATGAAACACCTCATAATTACCACCTAATCCAGGATATTCATTTTTTATGGTATTATAGTCATGAGGATCTGTTGTTATAATTTTTTTCACCTCATACATATTCATTACCTCAATGTTAGTTACAGCTTGCATCTGAAATAAAAACTCGTTACCAGCTCTTTTTGCAGCATCGCCAGAGTCTGACTCTTCTGTTCCTAAAACAGCAAAATCTACATTAGCTTTATTTAATAATTTTACAAATGCTTTGGTTATTTTTTTTGCTCTATCATCAAAAGCACCTGCAGAACCTACCCAAAATAAATATTCTGGTTTTTTACCTTCTGCCATCATTTGTTCCATTGTTGGCACATTTAATTGCTCGCTCATACTATTAGGAGTTTATTTGTTTAAAGCTTTAAAGTCTTCTTTTGAAAGCCTTATGTATATTGATAATATTTTTATTCCGTTTTCTTTACGGTTTTTAGAATCGTTTTGTTCAAGTTCTGATAATTTAATCGCTTGTAATCCTAATTGTTTTTTTTGTTCTTCGGTACAATAATCACAAAGTACTTTTTTCAATTTTATATCTTCTACTTTACTTTTATGGTACTTTATTGCTGTGATTATTTTAAATTGTAATGAGTCTTTTGTATAATCTTGCGCTTTGGTTTGGTTTAAACCAAAGATGAATATGATTAATATTAGAACTCTGTATTTCAATTTTTAAAAATTTTAGTCTACTCGTCTTTCCATTTTAAACGATCCATTTGGTTGTATGGCCAAGGTGCACCGTTATTTTCTATATTGGTCATCATATTATTTAATTCCATTGGTGCCGCACTTTGCTCCATAACTAAATATTGACGCATTTGCATGATAATATTTAATGGATCTATACTAACTGGACAAGCCTCTACACAAGCGTTACAGCTGGTACATGCCCAAAGTTCTTCATTTGTAATATAATCGCCTAATAATTGTTTACCGTCGTCTACAAATTTACCGCCGTTTGCATCAATATTTTTACCAACTTCTTCTAAACGATCTCTGGTATCCATCATGATTTTACGTGGTGATAATTTTTTACCAGTTAGGTTTGCAGGACACTCGCTAGTACAACGACCACATTCTGTACAGGTGTAGGCGTTTAATAAGTTTAACCAACTTAAGTCTTGCACATCGCTTGCTCCAAATTTTTCTGGTTCTGCAGCGTTATCATCTTCTGCTGGCGCAGCAAATGGATCTGCATTTGGATCCATCATTAACTGTACTTCTTTGGTTACTGTTGGGTTATTAGGAAACTGTCCTTTTGGCGTTAATTTACCGTAATACGTATTTGGAAACGCTAATAAAATATGTAAATGCTTAGAGAAGTATAAATAGTTTAAGAATACTAATATACCTACAATGTGTAACCACCAAGCAGCTCTTTCTATAATGTGTAATGTTCCTTCTGATAATCCAGAAAATAAAGGTGAAATAAATTGACTAATTACATTACCTGAATCTAAGGATTGAAATGTTGTATCTGTTGCATTCATAACCAAAAACAAGGTCATTAATACCATTTCAAAATAAAGGATAAAATTACCGTCATTTTTAGGCCAACCTTTCATTTCGGCGCTTAAAAAACGTTTTAATTTAATAACGTTACGTCTTAACCAAAATACAACAACTGTAACAAATACTAATGCTGCAAGGATTTCAAAACTACCTATTAAAAATCCGTAAACAGATGTTGGTAATACTTTTAATCCTATTCTATGCGTCCCGAAAAGTCCATCAAGAATAATTTCTAAAACTTCAATATTTATAATAACAAAGCCTACGTAAACAATTATGTGTAACAATCCTGCTATAGGTCTTTTTACCATTTTACTTTGGCCTAAAGCAATATAAGCCATGTTTTTCCAACGTTGTGGTTTATTATCTGAAACGTCTAAATCTTTACCTAGCTTAATGTTTCTTGATAATTTTTTTACGTTTTTTACAAAGTAGCCAATGCCTAAAATAAGGACAATTGCAAATAGAATATTAGGAATATATTCCATAGTTAGTCAATTTAAATTTAGTTAGTTATTGTCTTTAATCTCATTACCTTCAGCATCATAACGTTTCGGTTTTTTTCCAAATAATGAAAAATGTACATAACGTTTTGGATTTAACTTCATGTCTTGCAGAAGTTGTTCCATTTGCAATGCTGCGCCTTCAAGATTATTATATAATTTATCGTCTTTTAAAAGTTTTCCTAAAGAGCCTTCTCCGTTTTCTACATTTGCTAAAATACCATTAACACTGTTTAATGTATTCTCTAATTTTTCAATACTATTACTTATTTGAGCTTCTTTTAACTCTTTTGATAATGTAGTTAAATCTTTACTTACGGTTTTAAAATTTTCTAAAACTTGAGCGATATTCTCATCATTCTTCTTAACAACTCCATTTATTGAATATGAAAGATTTTTGAATGATTTTAAAGTTGAATTTAACTCTGCAATTGTATTTTTTAATCCGTTTTCTGATGTATCTGTAACTAAACCATTTAGGTTAATCAATAAAGTATCTGCAGATTTTAAAGTTGAATTTAAATCTGTACTAAGTTCAGAAAAGTTACCTGTTAATTTATCTACTAACCCTTGCTCTACTTCAGACTTTAAAAAGTCACCGTCTTTAGCATAATCATTATCATTAGCAGCAATTAAAGCCAAAGCATTACCATCCATAATACCTGGCTTGTAAAGTCTTATAATACTATTTTTTGAAAACTTTATTTCGTCATCAACAGTAAAAGACACTCTTGTTTTACCAGTGTTTATATCGTAAACAATATCTTTTACCTTACCAACTCTATTTCCTTTAATAGTTACAGAAGAAGATTTTGAAAGCGCATTGTATTCAAATTCGGTATAATATACATCGTCATTTTCTAAAATATTATTTCCTTTTAAGTAGTTATAACCGAATATAAACAGGAAAATACCTGTAAGAACAATTATAGAGGTTTTGACTTCTTTTGTAATTTTTATCATATTAGAACTTGGTTATGTAACAAAATTAGAAATAAAATTATTAATGGACTGCTATTTTTTTTCTGTTTTTAAAGCTTCAGAAACTTTTATCTGTTTACCATCTTTAAATGCAGTAATAAATGCTGTATTATAACCTTTGTTTTTTGCTTGAATTTGAAGCTTTTGTATTTGATTATAGTCTGAAGTATAACCATAATAATATTTGTAAAGCTTACCTACTTTTTGTCTAGAAATATCTTTTAGACCTTTAAAGTTATACGGTTTTGGGTCTAAAGCTTTACTACTTGCAGCCAATTGCACCTTAAAAACAACATTTGTAATGGTGTTTTCTGTTGTTGGTATCGTATCTGCAATAGGTTTTTCTATATGGTTACCTACATTAAAATCTAAATCTTTTTTATAATCTTTAATTGCATTAGCAATTGCTGTAGATAACTCTGATTGACCTTTTTTAGAGTTAAGGTATTTACCTTCGTGCGTGTTGGTTACAAAACCTGTTTCTATCAATACACTTGGCATAACTGTTTGATGTAAAACAATAAAACCAGCTTGTTTTACACCTCTATTTTTTCGCTTTAGTTTGTTAGTAAAATTACCTTGAATATTGGTTGCCAACTTAATACTTTGATCTAAATACTCTTCTTGCATAAAGGACAAACCGATAAAAGATTCTGGTGAGTTTGGATTAAAACCAGCGTAATTTTCTTCATGATTTTCTTCTAAAAAGATAACTTCGTTTTCTGCTTTAGCAACCTCAAAATTGGTTTTATTTCTATGCAACCCTAAAACATAGGTTTCTGAGCCATAAGCTTGACTAGTATGAGCATTACAGTGTACAGAGACAAACAAATCTGCATTAGCATCGTTTGCTATTTTACCTCTTTTAAACAAATCTACAAATACATCTGTTTTTCTAGTATAAACTACTTTTATATCATGTTCTTTTTCTAAAATCTGACCAATTCCTAATACAACTTTTAAAGCTATATCTTTTTCTTTTAGTCCAGATTTAGCGTGTTTACCAGGATCTTTACCACCATGACCAGCATCTAAGACTACTATAAATTTATCTTTATCTACTTGGGCAAAAACATTATTTAATGTAAAAAATGTTAATACTATAATAAAAGACACGAAATGTTTTAAAGTGTTCGTTTGCATAGATATTATAACCTTTTTTTTATAGGTTTATTATGGAATATAAATTTTAACGAAATATAAATATTTCAATAAAAAATATATGTAGTTTTGTCAATTCAAAAACCAAGCCATACTTTTACAAAAATACATTTAAAAGCATTGCATACACAACGTCTTAACATACTTTTTACTCTTAGTTTTACAATGTTTATTAACATTGTTTGCTTTGCACAAAAAGATTTACCTAGGGAAGGAACAAAAATTCCACCTGTAGAAAACACAGAAGAATTACCTGAAGAAGAAGTTAATGATAGCCTTACCATTGATGCAGAAAGCTTTTTAGCAAGTAATAAAGAAATAGACTCTACTAAAAACGATACAATTAAGCCTAAAGCTCAACTTTTATCAAGTACTGTAACTTATAAGGCTACAGATTACATGGCTTACAAGAAAAAAGAATCTAAAATGTATCTTTATAATGAAGCTGAAGTCTATTATGAAGATATGGAGATTAAAGCTGGTAGTATTATCTTAGATTTTGATAAAGATCTAGTATATGCTTACGGTATAAAGGATACACTAGGTAATTATACTCAAAGACCAAGCTTTAAACAAGGTCAAAACTTAATAGAACCAGATTCTATTATTTTTAACACAGTGACAAAAAAAGGGTTAATATATAACTCTCAAACAGAACAAAACGGAGGTACTTTAATCACAGAAACTACTAAAAAAATTAATGATTCTGTATATTATGTAAGAAATGCAAAATTTACTACTGCAGAAGATTTAGACGATCCGGAATATTATTTTTTAATCAGTAAAGGTAAAATTGTACCAAACTCAAAAGTAATTACTGGTCCAACACAAATGCATATTTATGATGTCCCTACTCCTGTTTGGATACCTTTTGCTTTTTTTCCGTTAACCAAAACACGTACATCTGGAGTAATATTTCCTAGTTTTGGAGAAGATGGTACACGTGGTTACTTTTTACAAAATGGTGGTTATTATTTTGCGATTAGTGATTATGTAGATTTAGCTACTATCGGAGATTATTACACCAATGGTAGTTACGGGTTAAGACTAGAAAGTAAATATGCCAAACGTTATAAGTTTAATGGTAACGTAGGTTTTAGATATGAAAATTTAATTACTAGCGAGCGTGGCTTTCCTGATTATGCAAAAACTACTATTTATAACATACGTTGGTCTCACAATCAAGACAGTAAAGCCAATCCTAACTCTCGTTTTTCTGCGTCTGTAAACCTTGGTAGTAGTAATTATTATCAACAATCTGTAAATCAAGTTAACTTACCTAACACTCAAAACAACACACTAGCTTCTTCTATCTCATATTCTAAAACATTTCAAGGAGAGCCACAAGCAAATATTAGTTTAACAGCTACTCACTCTCAAAACACACAAACAGGACTTGTAAATATGACACTACCGACGTTTCAAGGTAGTATAAGTCGTATATTTCCTTTTGCTCCAAAAACTGGAGTTAAAAAAGGAATTATTCAAAACATTAACTTACAGTATAATGTTAGAGCAGAAAACAGAATAAGTACAGAAGAAGAATTTTTCTTTAAAAGTGAAATGTTTGATGATGCGCAAGTTGGCGCAAGGCATTCTATACCAATTTCTACAAACTTTAAAGTGTTTGACTATTTTAGTGTAAGTGCTAATGCTAATTATGAAGAAGTATGGACATTAAATCCAATTAGAAAATATTATGATCCTGTGCTAGATGATATCGTTACAGAAGAACTAAACAAATTTGATTCTTTTAGAACCTATAATTTTAGCACAAGTGTTGGTACAACCATTTATGGTATGTTTGACTTTGACAAAAAAGGAGAAGGCAAAAGATTACAAAAAATAAGACACGTTATTAGACCATCTATAAGTTATAATATTAATCCTGCTTTTGATAATTATTATGACACCGTAGAAGTTATTGACGCAGACGGAACAACAAGGTCAGAATATACTCGTTTTGAAAACAGTCTTTTTGGTAGTCCAAACAATACCTTTTCTAGTTCTATAGGTATTGGTATAGCAAATAACTTTGAAGCAAAAGTAAGAGACAGAGACACCACAAAAGTAGAACCAAAAAAAATCACATTATTAAATAACCTTAATTTTTCTACTTCATATAATGTGGCAGGAGACTCTTTAAATTGGAGTCCTGTAAGAGTTACCGGTGGTATGCAAATTTTAAATAATAAAATGAACATTAACTTTGGTGCTACATTAGACCCATATGCATTAGATGCTAACAACAGAAGAATAAACACTTTTAATATAGATAATGGTGGAAGTTTATTTAGAATGACCAGCGCTAACCTTACTTTAAACTACAGTTTAAGTAGTGATGGTATAAGTAATTCTACTAACGAAAGTCAAAGCTCTATTAACGAAAGGTTACAAGGTGGTGGACGTGCAGATGACTTATTTGGTGTATCTGAAGATTTTGCAGATCAACAATTTAATAGAGATGGTGTCGATAAAGAAGAAGAGGAAGAAGAAGAATCCGAACTTTATAATTACAAAATACCATGGAGCCTAAGACTTGCCTATGCTGTTAACTACTCTAACGCAGCAAGACAAAATGAAATATCCTCACATTCATTAATGTTCTCTGGTGATATAGAAATTTCACCAAAATGGTCCATTGGTGGATCATCAAGTTATGATTTTAAAAACAAAGGATTTGGTTTAACACAATTAAGATTTCAACGTGATTTATTAAGTTGGAGAATGAACTTTAGTTGGGTACCTTTTGGTACTTATAACCGTTGGAATTTTTTCATAGGAATAAAATCAAGCTTACTTAAAGATTTAAAATACGAACAACGTCGTAGACCAGACGAACAGTTATAATATTAATTATGAAAAAAATCATAACAACAACAAATGCACCGGCTCCAATAGGACCATATAACCAAGCGGTTTTAAACGGAAATACTTTATACACATCAGGTCAAATTGCTTTTAATCCTGAAACTAATGAGCTTGTTTTAGATGATATTAAAACAGAAACTAAACAAGTCATGGAAAATCTAAAAGCAGTGTTAGAAGCTGCAGAAATGACTTTTGAAAATGTCATAAAAACTTCAATATTTATTAGTGATATGAATAACTTTTCTTTAATCAACGAAGTCTATGGAAGTTATTTTAATGAAGATACAGCTCCAGCAAGAGAAACTGTAGAAGTTGCTAACTTACCAAAATTTGTAAACGTAGAAATTAGTATGATTGCTTCAAAATAAGCTATAACTATAAACAATTGTTAATAAAACAGCCTTATCTTTTTAAAAAAAGATAAGGCTTCTTTTTTAATTACTTGTATTTTTGATAGTAACCCAAACATTACTATCAATGCGTATTGAATTAGATATTAAATTAGGTTTTAAAGATGTAATGATAAGACCTAAAAGATCTACATTAAAAAGTAGATCGCAAGTAGATTTAGAAAGAGAGTTTAAATTTTTACACAGTAACCATACCTGGAAAGGTATACCTATTATGGCTGCTAATATGGATACTGTTGGCACGTTTGAAATGGCTTCTGCCCTATCTAAACACAAACTATTTACTGCAATACATAAGCATTATTCTTTAGAGCAATGGAATCAATTTCTATCTAATTCAGGCAACGATATTAGTAATTATATAGCTGTAAGTACAGGAACAGGAAAAAATGACATTGAAAAGCTAAATTCAATTTTTAATGCTCATCCTGACTTAAAGTTTATTTGCATAGATGTTGCTAATGGATATTCAGAACATTTTGTTGATTTTGTAAAGAAAACAAGAGATAATTTTCCTGATAAGATTATTATGGCAGGAAATGTTGTAACCGGAGAAATGGTTGAAGAGTTATTAATATCAGGAGCAGATATAGTAAAAGTAGGTATTGGACCAGGTAGTGTTTGCACAACACGTGTTAAAACAGCTGTTGGTTACCCGCAATTATCTGCAATTATCGAATGTGCTGATGCAGCTCATGGGTTAGGTGGACAAATAATTAGTGATGGTGGTTGTACTATTCCTGGAGATTTATCTAAAGCTTTTGGAGCAGGTGCTGATTTTGTTATGCTTGGCGGTATGTTTGCTGGTCATACAGAAAGTGGCGGTACTACTATAGAAAAAGACGGAAAAAAGTATAAGCAATTTTACGGTATGAGCTCTGCAACAGCAATGAATAAACATGTTGGTGGCGTAGCAGATTATAGAGCTAGCGAAGGTAAAACGGTAGAAGTTGCTTTTAAAGGTGATGTAGAAAACACCTTGCAAGATATTTTAGGAGGCATAAGAAGTACATGTACTTATGTTGGTGCTGCAAAACTAAAAGAGCTAACAAAAAGAACTACTTTTATTCGTGTTGCAGAACAAGAAAATCAAGTTTATAACTCATAAAAAAAGCACTTTATTAAGTTAAAGTGCTTTCATTAAAAGATCTGCTGTAGCAGGATTTGTAGCTAATGGTACATCATGTACATCACATAATCGCATTAGCATTAAAACGTCTGGTTCGTGTGGATGTTTTTCTAAAGGATCTCTAAAAAACAATACCATATTACATTTTCCTTCTGCTACTCTTGCTGCAATTTGTGCATCTCCTCCTAAAGGTCCTGATAAAAGTCTAGTAACATCAAATCCTGCTTTTTTTACTTTTTTACCAGTTGTACCTGTAGAAATTAATGTTATATTTTTATTTAGTAATAAGTCTTTGTGCTGGTTTAAAAACTGAACCATTTCTGCTTTTTTACCATCGTGTGCTATAATTGCTATTTCCATGAGTTTTTATCATTTAGATGCGTTTGTATGAAAACTTACTAAACCTTCAATAGGTCTTCTTTCAAAATTTCCTACTGTAAAGTTTAGCTCTTTAGCAACTTCTTTAATTTCTTCTTGACAGAAAAAAGCTATTGAACCTGCAAAATGTACAGGAACAGTTTTTAATTCTTCTTCATACTGTAAAATCATGTTTTTAGCAAAACGTCTTATACCTTTTTTTATTAATTCTTTTACGTACAGAGAATCTTTATTAAGTATCATAAACTCTGCAAAACTTGCTAAATATGCGTTAGGATTTGGCTGTTTATATAAATTATATTTAATATAATCTGCATCTAAATTATACTTGTCTCCAAAAGCTACTTTTATATCTTCTGGCATGTGGTTAAAGTAATAATCACGTATTAATTCTTTACCATAATAGTTACCAGAAGCATCATCCATTAATGTATAACCTAAAGATTTTACACGTTGGTGAAGTTTTTTTCCATCATAATAACTACAGTTTGATCCTGTACCCATTATACAGACTACTGCAGCTTCGGTTGGCTCGTTTACTGTTGCAAATACGGCAGCCATAGTATCTTCTTCTACAGAAATTTCTGCATTAGGAAAAAACTCGTGAAGCACTAATTTTAGTACTAATTTCGGGTTTTCTGTACCGCAACCTGCACCATAAAAGTATATATTAGTTACTTCGTTTCTATGTTTTTTTAAGGCTTCACTTTTTTTAAGGACTTTTTTTATTTTCTTTTCTGAAAGAAGCGCAGGATTTAATCCTTTTGTACGGATTTTTTCTAACAACTGATTTCCTTGGTTATCTACCGCTTTCCAGTCGCATTTTGTAGATCCGCTATCAACAATTAAAATCATAAAATTAGTTTTAACAAAAAAGCGTAGCACTTTTTATAAATATACTACGCTTTTGTTTAATTGAATAATTATGGATTATAGTGAGTTTACTTTTAAAGCTAAATCTACTAATTTGTTTGAGTATCCAAATTCGTTATCATACCAAGATATTAACTTGAAGAATCCAGAATTTAATTCGATTGACGCTTCTGAGTCAAATACACTTGTTCTTTCTTCGCTTACAAAGTCTTGAGAAACTACCATTTCGTCTGTGTAACCTAATACACCTTCCATTTCTCCTTCAGAAGCTTTCTTCATTGCTGCTTTAATTTCTTCTAAAGAAGTTTCTTTTTTCGTTTTTACTGTAAGATCTACTACAGATACATCTACAGTAGGCACTCTAAATGCCATACCTGTTAATTTTCCGTCTAATTCTGGAATAACTTTACCTACAGCTTTTGCTGCTCCTGTTGATGTTGGTATAATGTTATTTAGGGCTGAACGACCTAATCTATAGTTTTTTCTTGATGGTGAATCTACCGTAAATTGTGTTGATGTTGCAGCGTGAATTGTAGTCATTAATGCCTCTTCTATACCAAAGTTTTCTTCTATCACTTTAGCGATTGGTGCTAAACAGTTAGTTGTACAAGATGCATTAGACACAATATTGTCTGATGCTTGTAATTTGTTGTCATTTACACCCATTACAAACATTGGTGCGTCTTTACTTGGTGCTGAAATTACTACTTTTTTAGCGCCTGCTTGTATGTGATAATCTGCTGTTTCTAATGTTGTAAATATACCTGTACACTCTGCAACCACATCTACTCCTGCTTCATCCCATTTTAAGTTTTTTGGGTCTCTTTCTGCAGTTACACGTATTGTTTTTCCTTCTACTATTAGGTTACCATCTTTTACTTCTATTTTTCCATCGTAACGTCCGTGTACAGAATCGTATTCTAATAAGTATGCTAAATGCTCTACGTCTAATAAATCATTTATTGCTACTACTTCTACATTATCTCTTTTTAAAGTTGCTCTAAAAACGATTCTTCCAATACGACCAAAACCGTTAATTCCTAATTTTAATGTTGACATATTTTTATTAATTATTTTACTGTTAGTTATTATTTATGTTGTCATTATATCTGATACACGAATTAACTCGTGATCAATCTCTGACTTTCCTTTTACTGCTTGTTCTAATGGTGTTAAAACTATTTCGTCTTTAAGTAAACCTACCATATAATTAGATTTACCTTCCAAAAGACTTTCTACTGCTTTTACACCCATTCTACTAGCTAAAACACGATCAAAGCATGATGGTGATCCGCCACGTTGCATGTGACCTAAAACAGATACTCTTACTTCGTATTCTTCCATGTTTTCTTCAACATAGTCTTTAAGTTCGAATACGTTTTTACCTGTTTTATCTCCTTCGGCTACAATTACTATACTAGAAGATTTACCTGATTGTTTACTTCTTCTTAAAGATTCTAAAAGTCTATCTAAACCTAAGTCTTCTTCTGGTATTAAAATTTCTTCAGCTCCTGCTCCTACACCAACGTTTAAGGCTATATGACCTGCATCTCTTCCCATTACTTCTACAAAAAATAGACGATTATGAGAACTAGCTGTATCTCTAATTTTATCTACACAATCTACTACAGTATTAAGTGCTGTATCATAGCCTAAAGTGTGTGATGTACCATAAATATCATTGTCTATTGTACCTGGTATACCCATTACAGGAAAACCGAACTCTTCATTAAAGATTAATGCTCCTGTAAAACTTCCATCACCACCAATTACAACTAATGCATCTACGTTTTCGGCAACTAAAGCGTCATAGGCTTTTTTACGACCTTCTTTAGTTCTAAACTCATCAGATCTAGCAGATTTTAAAAATGTACCTCCTTTATTGATAATATCTTTTACACTTCTTGCTGTTAAGGGTTTAAAATCGCCTTCAATCATTCCCTCGTAACCTCTATATATTCCTACACATTCTATTTTGTAAAAAGCGCAGGTTCTAACCACAGAACGAATAGCTGCATTCATACCAGGAGAATCTCCTCCAGAAGTAAAAACAGCTACTTTTTTTATAGTATTTGACATAAAATTAATTTGTTAGTATTGTAAAGCTACTAAACAAATTTTATTATTGACATGAGTTTTACTAAAATTTTGCGAAGTGCCGCAAACTATATCGTTTTCGTTAATAACTATTTAATTTTGAAGACGTTTTACTAAGGATATTTATGTTTAAAAAGTGAAAAATTAGTCTTTTTTGAAAGTATTATCAGACTTAAAAACCGATTCTGGTTCGGTTGCATTTTCGTTTGGATCTTGATTAAGATTTTGTTCTTCTTTTTCTTTTTTTGGATTGAAAATTTTACGCAGTAATTCTCCAAAAGTATCAAAGTCTACGTTGTATGCAATTCCTACACCTTGAGTGTAGCCTATTTCTTCTCCAAAATTACGAATGCTGTTTTCTCTATTAAATACTTTTGCTATTAAAGTTCCTTCTTCATTTAATAAAAAGTCAACCTGAACATCTCCTGCGATAACAGAATCTCCTAATCCACCAACTGGCACACCAACTTTACCGTTAATAAGAACACGGTCTGATATTTTGGTTTGTAAAGTTACACCTACTCTATTATCTGTTTGAAAATCTGGTCTTGTTTGTCCTGCTTCAAAATTTAGTCCAACATTAAACTTACCGTCTCCTGTAGATAATAGGTTGTTAACTAATCCATTTAAACGCTCGGTTAATGTTCCTGTAAAATTAAGGTTTTCTAATCCACGACTAAAGGATCCTGTAGCTAAAAGGAAAAGTGCCTGATTTTCTCTATCTTCTCTTGAGTCTAATCTATAATTTAACTCTGATTTTATTGTTGAGCTTGTATTAGGAAAATCAAAAGCATAGTTAATTGTTGGTCGTTCTAATTGATCTGTTAGCTCTAAAGTTAACTCTACAGGAATACTCCTATTAATTCCACTATCTAATAATGGCGAAGGGTTAGCACGTGTACTGTATTTTGCTTTGATATCTATTAAGGCGTCTAACGGTGGACCATTCCATGCAAGTGTACTTACATAAGGCTCTACAACAAATTGTTTTTGTACAACACCGCTGTATAGAAAATTGTAAACACCTTCATAAATTACAAAGTCACCGTACATATCAAACTTGTTATTAGTGTTTATTTCTATCAATAAACCACCAACACCACGACCTTTTATTGTACTTCCTGAAGTTTTATCTATTAATATTTCAATTTCGGCATCTTGAGTAACATCTAATTCAAAATTTAAGTCTAAACCTTCATCTACTTCAAAATCTATTTCTTTACCTTCTTCTTTTGCTTGTTTTTCTTCTGGTGTTAAAAAGTGAATGATAGAATTATCTCCGAAAGATTCATTATCATTTAGTGGAATTTTAAATACAGTACCTTCTTTGGTTTCGGCAATTACATTTATACTTAACGCTTCTGTTGCACCAACAATTTCTGCACTACCACCTATAAAAGCGGTACCATAATACATAGATTCTTCTGTATATTTGGTATCTAACACTAAGAGTTTTTGTGTGTTTATGCCTAAGTTTAATTTCCATTTAGAAAAATTGTTGTGGCTTATACTACCACTAAAACTTCCTTTTGTATTGTGTTTAGTGTCTGTAATATTTGTTTTTTGAAAGTTGAAACTTTGGTCTTTCAAGATGATTTTTGTGTTGTCCTGAAATTTATAATCAACCATCAAATAAGGCACACCTAATCCGCCATTATTAATTAATAATTCTCCATTAAAATTTGGTTGATTAAGATTACCTACGACTTGAGTGTTTCCTGTAACCTTACCTCTTATATTACTTAGTATTCCATCTAAAAATGGATTTAATGGTTTTAAACTAAAATCTCTAAACGCTACATCTAAATCTATAGAAGGTTCTTGTCCTGATACTATTATACTACCATTAGCTTCAAATGAATTAGTTGCATCATCCTTTATTTTTGCATTTACCGTATAGTTTGATAAGTCTGAGTTTCCTTCAATTTTTGCATCAAAAGAACCTAGGTATGTTTTGTTAAGCTCTAAATTATCTATGGTGATGTTAGAACTTGGTAAATAACTACCGTTTTCTTGTAATACATTAAGTTTTCCATTAATCGTACCTGCTAGACTTAAACTATCAATCTCTGGAATAATTTTATTTAAATCTACATCTTTAAAATTAAGGTTTAAGTCTTTGTAAGTAGAGTCTTTTAAAACACCTGCTAACTTAATTTCTTCATTTTGATGGTTAAGTAAAATGTCTTCAATTTTAAAATCTTTAAAATCTCTATCAAAAATTATTTTATTAAAGTTGTTACGGTCTTCATTAATATGCCAATTATTACCTTTAAAGGTGACATCGCTCTTTTTAAAACCTACAACCGAATTGTTGTCTTGATCTATTGTATGATAAAAACTTAAATCGTAAAGGTCATCATTTCGTTTACCGCCTTTAAATTCGCTACGCATATAAAGCGTATCATTTAAGGTTACATTAATTAAGTTGAATTTTGAAATATTGTAGACGTTTGTATTTATACTATCAATTTCTACGTAAGTATTAAATAATGGATTGTTATTATCTACTTGTATCTCAATTTCGTTAGCAAAATATTCTAATAGCTTTATTTTTGGTGATTTAAAGGTTAGCTCAAACTCTTTTTCGTTACTTTCTACTCTTCCTCTTATAAATGTATTTGGTGCTAACTCTACCTCTGGTAAGAATACTTCTACTATTTTATTATAAATTTTAAAATTGAAGTCTATATATTGATTACCTTCTATCTTATTAGGCTTGTAATTTGTATATATACTTTTTAAAGAGTTTTCAAAAAGTAACTCTAAATCATTAAATTTAAAGTTTCCGTTTAAGCTACCTTCAATAATTTCGGGAGAGTTTATATCTATTATATGTTCGTTATCAATAAACTGAGAGTTTATTTCGAAATCTTTGAAATTATATGTATCATTTTCATTTTTATAGGTAGTATTTATAAATTGAATGTATCCTACTGCATCATCAATAGTATTTGCATTCATTTTCATTTCTACAATTCCTGAAAATTCAGACTGTTCGTCTCTATTATAAAAATTTAAAGTTTTTAGGTTGGCATAATCTACATTAGCAATAAAGTCAAAAGTGTTTACTTTTTGAGATAAATCTGCTAATCCGTTAAATTCTAATTTTAAATTTTGATCGTTAACAACAAGCTTACCATTAAATTTGCTCTGCTTATAAACACCATTAACAGCAATGTTTTGGTAATTATAAGCATTGTAGTTTATACTATAAACATCACCTTTTAATTGTGTAGATAAGTTTTCTTTTTTAAACCCAACACCATCTACTTCTACATTTAGAGATGTTGTTGTTAATTTAGGATCGTCTAATAATTTGCCTATATTAAATTGATCTAAAATAATGGTTCCTCTATAAGAAGCGTTATCAATATTATTAACATTATACATCTTTAGATCTGAATCTACATAACCTAAATCTGTGATAATCTCTAAATCTGCAATTATATTATCTGGCGTAACATGGCTTGTCCCTTTTGCTGTAAAATTACCTAGCTTATCAAAAATTGAAGGTATGGCTTCGCCTAAAACATTAGGTAACAACGCTTTTAAATCTCTATAATTTGAAGACAGATTAGTAAAGCTTCCATCCATTTCAAAATTATTAGCTTCACTATTAAAAAGGTTTTTAAAATTTATATCACCATAAATTTTAGTGTTACTACTTGTGTTTAATCTTAAATTTATAGTGTTTAAATTATTTAAAGTCCCTGAAAGTTTAGTACTAAAGTTAACTCTTTGATTAATCCCAAATTCATTATAAAATTTATTTAAATCATCAAGTAATATGCTAGCTTCTGTAAAATTTGCATCTACATTTACTTTATCTTCAAAATCTTTAAAATCTTCTCTATTATAATTAAAATTTAAATTTCCCTCTACATAAGATGCTTTGGTTTTAATACTTAAATCATCAAAACGCATTTGTGTTAAAGTATAAGAGAAGTTTGTTGATAAATTTTGAAGTGCTAAACCACGATTATCTATAAATTGCATGGTATTAATACGTGCACTTACATCACTTCCATCAATTAAAAAGTTTGTTGCATTTATGTTTAAGTTATCAAACTGAAGTATTTTTGGTGTCTCTTTATTCTCATCAATCATTCTAAACACACCATTATTTATGGTAATATCACTAGAAGACATTAAAAAAGAACTTTTAGATGTTTTAGGTTGGTCATCATCAAATCTTGCTACAAAAACATCTAGATTAGTATCAGTTTCATCTTTGTAGGTTTTAATATTAAACACCAAATCATCTAAACTTATATCGCCAAAATTTAATGTGCCATCATAAAGATTCTTAAAATTAATAATAGAAGTTTTAATCTCTGATGCACTAATTAAAGTATCTAGTTTGTAATCTTTTATTAAAACATCTTTTATCTGTACATCTCCATTAAAAGCAAGACCAACTTTATCTATATTAATATTAGTCTTAAAATCTTGATTTAATCTATCTGTAGCATATTTACCTATCTTTGTTTGTACAGCAGGTATTGATAACACAAGCATTAAAATAATAAATAGCAATACAATTATTGCTATTATCTTACCAAATATTTTAAGTGCTTTTTTGATATTGAATTAAAATTATAATTTTAAAAGAAACCTTACATTTGCATATACGTTAACAAATGTAATCTAGTTGTTAATTAACACCTCAAAATTAACAATTATTATGCCTAAAAAAAGCTAATGAACTCACAAAATATTTATATCCTTGGAATTGAGAGCTCTTGCGACGATACTGCTGCTGCTGTAATCCATAACGGAAAAATTTTAAGCAACATTATTGCTAATCAAAAAATACATGAAGAATATGGCGGCGTTGTGCCAGAATTAGCCAGTCGTGCTCACCAACAAAATATTGTTCCTGTTGTTGACCAAGCGCTTAAAAAAGCTGGAGTTACCAAAGATCAATTAAGTGCAGTAGCTTTTACAAAAGGTCCAGGACTTATGGGAAGCTTGTTAGTTGGTACATCTTTTGCAAAATCTTTGGCATATGGATTAAACATACCCTTAATAGACGTAAACCACATGCAAGCGCATATTTTAGCGCATTTTATAGATGAAGAAGGTTTTGATAAACCACCTTTTCCGTTCTTAGCAATGACTATTTCTGGTGGACATACTCAAATTGTAAAAGTGAATAATCACTTTGATATGGAAGTTATTGGCGAAACTATTGACGATGCTGTTGGAGAAGCGTTTGATAAAAGCGGAAAATTATTAGGTTTAGGTTATCCTGCAGGACCAGAAATTGACAAACGTGCTAAATTAGGTAATCCAAAAGTTTTTAAATTTAGTAAACCAAAAGTAGACGGACTTAATTTTAGTTTTTCCGGTTTAAAAACGGCTATTCTTTATTTTATTCAACGTGAAGTAAAAAATAACCCAAATTTTATAGAAGAAAATCTAAACGATATTTGCGCTAGCATACAATACACCATTATTGGTATTCTAACCGATAAATTAAAAAAAGCAAGCAAAGAAACAGGTATTAAACACATAGCAATTGGTGGTGGCGTTTCTGCAAATTCTGGAATACGACAAGCCTTAAAAGATGGCGAATCTAAACACGGTTGGACAACATATGTGCCTAAATTTGAATTTACCACAGACAATGCAGCTATGATTGCTATTGTTGGCTATTTAAAATATTTAGATGAAGATTTTACTACACAAAATGTAATGGCTAATGCAAGACTAAAAATCTAATTTTGTTAATAACGTTTTAAAAAAGCCTATCTACAACATCTTTTTTTTGTTTTTTTGTTCTATCAAAACTAAAATTCTAAAAATTTAATTAATGAAATATCTACTTACAGTAACACTAGCTTTAATCACTTTTACAGCAACTGCTCAAAAAAAACTGATTAAAAGTTTAGATACTATTACCAACACAGAACAAGCAGAAAAATTTTTAGAAACCAAAAAATCTAGAAAAAACAAGATCCTTATTTTTAATGAAGAAAAACACCAATCCAAACTAGCTAACGCACTTTTAAACACATCTGTTGGTAGCACAAAAGTAGTTAAAGGCGAATTTGATACGACAGTTTACAAAGTCATAGAAAAAGATAACCAACGTCATTACAGACTAAGTTACGTGTATTTAGATGGTAATAAATTAGATGCCGAAACCATTGTAAAATATAAAAACGAAATCCTTCAATCTTACGAAGATGGTGTAAGATTTGATGATTTAGCAAAAAAATATTCAATGGATAAAAATGCGTTACGTGGTGGCGATTCTGGTTGGTTAAAAGAAGGTAATCTTCCTATTGAAGTAGAAACCGAAGCGTTTAATCTAGAACACAAAGTAGGACAAATTTACACGGTTAGAATACCAGAGCCACAAGCTTATTTTGTAATTTTAAAAACGCACAGAATTAAAAAAATTAAAGAAATTAAAGTTTTAAAAGTTATAGATTAATTATAAAGAATAATTTAGCTTTTAATCGTATAAATTACTGTTAGTTAATAGTTTGATGTAACTTACATTAGTAAACGTAAAACAAGCTATTATGAAACTATTTTTAATTAAAGCGATGGTAATTGTATCGTTATTACCATTAGCTTTTTCCCTTAATTCTGGTAAAAAACCAAATAACGACAAAAAAATTACAATTTGTCATGTTCCGCCAGGTAATCCTGGAAATATGCATAAAATAACAATAAGTTATAACGCATTACAAACGCATTTAGACCATGGAGATTTTATTTGTACAGGACAAGACCAATAATTAAAATTTATTAAAATAAAGAGTCTTATTTTATCCAAAAGTAAGACTCTTTTTTATTTTTGTCTTTTTAAAAATTATATGCAGTTATTCTATAATTCAGATATTTCAGAACAAAACAATACGTTTACTTTTCCTAAAGACGAAAGCAGACACATTGTAAAAGTTTTACGTAAAAAAGTTGGTGATACGCTTTATATCACTAACGGAAACGGATTTCTTTTTACTGCAAAAATCACTATTGCAGATCAAAAAAACTGCATGGTAAGTATCGAAAATTCCGAATTTAAAAAACCAACTGATTACAAACTTCATTTAGCTGTTGCACCAACAAAAATGAATGACCGCTACGAATGGTTTTTAGAAAAAGCTACCGAAATTGGTATCACTAGCATCACGCCTATTTTTTGCGATCATTCCGAAAGAAAAAAGGTAAAATTGGATCGTTTTGAAAAAATTTTACAATCAGCAATGAAGCAATCGCTTCACTTATATCTGCCAACTTTAAATCAACCTATATCATTTAAAGACTATATAAATCAAGACTTTTCTGGAGATTTATTTATCGCGCATTGCGAAGAAACAGATAAAAAATCATTAAAAAACGAAATTAAACCCAACGCAGAAACTACTATTTTAATTGGTCCAGAAGGCGATTTTTCTGTTAATGAAATTGAAACAGCAATAAAAAATAAATTTATTCCTGTAACTTTGGGTAATACGCGTTTACGTACAGAAACTGCTGCTATTGTTGCCTGTCACAGCGTTGCTTTTATAAACGAATAATTATGAAGTTTAAACTTATCTTATGTTTTTGTCTGTGTTCTATCTTTGGGTTTTCTCAAGATTTAGCAGTCTTAAAATATAAAGGTGGCGGCGATTGGTATAGTAATCCAACAGCTTTACCAAACTTAATCAAGTTTTGTAACGAAAACATTGGTACAGCGATGAACACAAAACCAGAAGTTGTTGAAGCTGGCAGTATTGATATTTTTCAATATCCAATGCTTCACATGACTGGTCACGGAAACGTTATTTTTGATGATGCTGAAGCTGAAAATATCAGAAATTATCTTGTTTCTGGCGGATTTCTTCACATTGATGATAATTACGGAATGCAGCCTTACGTTGTAGAAGCTTTAAAAAAAGTATTCCCAAATCAAGAGTTGGCAGAATTACCTAATACGCACGAGATTTTTAGCGCAGCATTTCAATTTAAAGATGGTTTACCAAAAATACACGAACACGATGGTAAAAGACCACAAGCTTTTGGATTGTATCATGAAGCCAGATTAGTGGTTTTATTTACTTTTGAAAGTGATTTAGGCGATGGTTGGGAAGATCAAGAAGTACACAACGATCCTGAAGACGTGCGTTTAAAAGCTTTAAAAATGGGCGCAAATATTGTAAAATATGCGTTTGAACATTAAAAGATGGATGATTTAATAACAGCTTTTATTGACTTTATTTTTTTTAATTCAGATTATGATCAAAAAAACTCATATGCTCAAATATTAAAAACTCTTTTTAAAGTTGTTATATTTTTAATAATAGTAACTATCATTTTATATTTCATATTAAAATAAATCTAAATTCCATTTGCAACTCAACCATTACAATACCAACTTTAAACAACAAACATTTCCTATTACCATTGTTTGTCAAAATGTAACTAACGCGCCTAATATTGGGAGTTTGTTTAGGACTTCAGATGCATTTGGTGTAAAAGAATTAGTGTTTACAGGAACCGAAATTCCGTTAGGCAGAAAAATGACCAAAACGTCTAGAGCTACCGAAAAAGTCGTGAATTATCAGGTTATAGAAGATGCTTTCGGCTTTATTTCTAATTTAAAAAAAGAAGGTCATCAAATTATTTCATTAGAAATTACAGATAATAGCGTAGCATTACATAAATTTAGTTTCAACTTAAATGCGCCAATTGTATTAGTGATTGGTGATGAAAATTTTGGAGTTTCAGATAATATTTTAAGCATTAGTGATGCTATTATTCACATAGATATGTTTGGTCAAAATAGCAGCATGAATGTGGTACAAGCTACTAGTATTGCACTTTACCAAATAACTAAACAACTAAACCACAAATAGTTTATCTTTACGTTATGACATCAAAAACTATCTCTAACGGAATCCTTCGTGCTGTAGCTATAATTATAGGTGTAGTACTTTTAGGTTGGTTTATTTATAAAGTACAAAGCGTTATTGTATACCTTGCTATTGCTGGTGTTGTAGCTTTATTAGGTAGACCTATTGTTGTGTTTTTAAAAAGCAAATTAAAATTTAACGACACACTTGCTGTTGTATTTACAATTACTCTCTTTTTGATCTTTATTTTTGGTATTATAAGTCTATTTATTCCTTTAATTATAGAGCAAGGCAATAACCTATCTTTATTGGATATTGATGAGCTACAAAACAATATAGAAAATTTATATGTGGAAGCAATTAGTCATTTTGGATTAAATACTTCTGATGTTGAAGCGTCTTTAAAAGATTCAAAATTTATGTCTAATCTCAATTTTGGATTTATTCCAGACTTTTTAAATTCGGTTATTTCTGGTTTTGGTAGCTTTAGTATGGGATTATTTTCTGTGCTATTTATTTCGTTTTTCTTCCTTAAAGACAGTAAATTAATGAGCAATGGATTAATTACCATATTACCTAAAAAACACGAAAAAAAACTTAGAAAATCGTTTGTTACGATTAGAGATTTACTAACTAGATATTTTGGCGGGTTGTTATTACAGCTACTTATATTATTTACAATATACTCTATCGTATTGTTCATTTTTGGTATAGAAAACGCTATAATAATAGCTACACTTTGTGCTTTACTTAATGTTATTCCTTATTTAGGTCCAGTAATTAGTGCTGCTTTATTAATATTATTAAGCATGTCTAGTAATTTAGGCGAAAGCTTTAGCGATGTAATTTTACCAAAAACCATTTATGTTATGATTGGTTTTATTATCGCACAATTAGTAGATAACTTTTTTAGTCAACCTTTTATTTTCTCTAAAAGTGTAAAATCTCATCCTTTAGAAATCTTTTTAGTAATCATTATTGCTGGACTAATTTCTGGTATTGTTGGACTAATTATAGCTATTCCAGTTTATACTGCAATAAAAGTTATTGCTAAAGAATTTTTAAGTGAATACCGTGTTGTAAACAAACTTACAGAAGGTTTAAATGATTAGTTTCAATAAAATAATATTAAATATTGAAATTCAAGAATTTATAAAAAATAATATTAATTCAAATATCTCTGAATTAATATTGAAAGGCCTACCTTTTTCTACTGAAATTTCTTCTGAAATTATTAATCAAATTGAAGCCAAAAATCGTTGCAAAAACAAGCTGAACACATGGTTTGAAACTGATAATATTTACTATCCAAATAAGCTTAATATTGAGCAAACATCTTCTGAAGTTACAGCAAAACATAAAGCCTCTTTAATCAATGGAAAAAGCCTAATTGATGTAACTGGCGGATTTGGTGTAGACTGTTTTTACTTTGCTAAACAATTTGAAACAGTCACGCATTGTGAGCTTAATACCGATTTATCCAATATTGTCAATCACAATAACGCCGTTTTTAAAATTGAAAATATAAATTGTGTTGCCACAAATGGAATAGATTACATCATAAATAACGATACTATATACGACTGGATTTATATTGACCCATCACGTCGTAACGATGCAAAAGGTAAAGTGTTTATGCTGTCCGATTGTTTACCTAATGTTCCACAACATTTAGATAATCTATTCAAAAAAACTAATAACATCATGATTAAAACATCACCGTTATTAGACATTTCTTTAGGTGTAAAAGAACTTGATTTTGTAAAAGAAATTCATTGTATTGCGGTTAATAATGAGGTAAAAGAACTGTTATGGATTTTAGACAAAGGTTTTGACCAATCGGTTAAAATTATAACCACAAATATTAAAAAGGATAAAAAATCTAATTTCGAGTTTTATTTAGATGAAGAAGCTAATGCACAAGTTAATTATAGTAAGCCACTAACCTATTTATACGAGCCTAATTCAGCAATATTAAAATCTGGTGCGTTTAATAGCCTTGCAGAGCAATTAAACGTCTTTAAATTGCATAAACATTCGCATTTATACACAAGTGAACATTTAAAAGATTTCCCTGGAAGACGTTTTAAAATTGAAACAATTGCGCCTTACAACAAGAAAAAGTTTAAACAGCAATTTAAACTATATAAAGCTAATTTTACGACTAGAAATTTTCCTGAAACTGTAGCACAATTAAGACAAAAACTTAAAGTTAAAGATGGCGGAACTGACTATTTGTTTTTTACTACAGATGTAGACAACAACAAAATTGTAATACACTGCACAAAAGCTTAAATTTTAAAAATCGCATCTTCTGTAAACACAATATTAGTGCTTTTTCTATCCGTTTTATAAGTGTTTAAGCCTGTAAACTTACTAAAAGCTGGCAATACAATATGATTGTCAAACACTTGATAACAAGGTAATTTTATAAATTGTTTGCCTCTTCCCTTCAACACATATCCTGGATGAATATGTCCTGAAATATAAAAGGCATCGTCTTCACATTCATTTAAATCATGAACAAAAGTAAATAGACCTAATTTTAAACTTGGTTTAAAAATGTCGATATTTAAGTCTTCGTATAATGTAACTGAAAGTCTGTCGTGATTACCAATAATTAACTGCAATTTCAAATTATCAAATTGCAACAACCAATCTTTAAAATAGTCTATATCTGCATTAAATTCAGCGTGAAATAAATCACCAACTATGATTAGTTTTTCAGCTTTAAAATGATCTATTAAAGCCTTTAAACACTGTAAATCTTCAATTAAAACAGACTGACTAATTGGTATACCATTTTTTCTAAATGTAGCCGATTTACCAATATGCAAATCACTTAAAACTAGTGCGTTTTGTGTTTCCCAAAATAGCGCACGTTGATTGGTAAATACCAAATTTTGATTGGCAAATTTTAAAGTGATCGTCGCTAATTGTTTCATGCTTCAAATTTAAGCATCTGTTTTTTAATGCGCTCGATACGTTTTTGCAAATCTTCGTTTGTCATCGTGCCTCTTAAACCATCTACTTTTAACGGAAAACTCAATGGAGTAAACGATTTTGAATGCTTAATAATAATCTCACTGTTTTTTATTCTATTAAAAGCTTCACGTAATCTCACTTCTTCTAATTCTTGATTAAAAACTTCGGTATAAGCTTGTCTGATTAATAAATTTGAAGGCTCATTTTCTTCTAAAACTCTAAATATCAAACCAGAAGACGATTGCAAACTCTTATTAGTTTTACGTTGTCCTGGCTGCGATTGCACAACTAAACCAGCAATAACAGCGATATCTCTAAATTTTCGGCTTGCCATTTCACTAGCATTTATACTTGCTACAACATCTTCCATTAAATTCTCAACAGATAATATTTGATGAATCTTAGCCTCATCTAAAGGTAATTCTTGATCGCTTAATAATTCAAAACCATAATCATTACAGGCAATACTAAAGGTTAATGGTTTAAATTTACTAATGCGATACGCCATTAATGCAGCGAAAATCTCGTTAACCAATTTGCCTTCAAACGGATACATAAACAGATGAAATCCGTCTTTTGTAGTGATTAGTTCGACTAAAAATTGATTAGCTTTAGGTATTTGTGATGCTTTATTTTGTCGTTGTAATAATGGTCTTAAAAATTTAAGTTCTTTTTCGGATGTTTTGGCGTGTAAAGCATCGCTTAACTTCAACCTTAAAAAGTGCGTCAAATACGATGTTAATGGTAACGAGCCGCCTTTCCAACTTGGTGTAATGGCTTTTTTGGATTTACTTAAAGTTACCAAAGCTGTCATATCTTTAATTTGCTTTAGTTGCAATACGCGACCAGCCAAAACAAAAGCGTCGCCTTTTTTTAGTTTTGAGATAAAAAACTCTTCAATCATACCAATATAACCGCCAGAAAAGAATTTTACCATTAACATCGCGTCACTGACAATTGTACCAATATTCATGCGATGTAGCATGGCTATTCGCCTACTTTTAACTTTAAATAAACCATCTGTATCTAAAATTACTTTATGAAATTCTTCATAAGATGATAATGTGTTACCACCTTTTGTAATAAAGTGAATTGCCCAATTAAAATCGTCTTCGGTTAAATACGAATAAGCATGTGTTTGTTGTAAAAGTTGAAAAACTTCGTCCTTTTTAAATCCTTCACCAACAGCTAAAGTGACTAAAAATTGTACCAAAACATCGTATGCTAAAACAATTGGCGATCGTGTTTCGATTTGTTGTTGTTTTACTGCTTCTTTGACAGCAGCAACTTCAATTAATTGTAAAGAATGCGTTGGAACAAAATATATTTTAGAAGTCTCGAAAGGCGAATGACCGCTACGACCAGCACGTTGTAAAAATCGCGCAATTCCTTTAACTAAACCTATTTGGATGACACAATCTACAGGCTTAAAATCGACACCAAGATCTAAAGAACTTGTACAAATTACCGCTTTTAAAATACCTGAAGCAATAGCGTCTTCAATAAAATTACGTTGTTTTTTATCGATAGATCCGTGATGAATAGCGATTAATCCAGCTAAATCTGGCGCTTCTTCAAGAATGATTTGATACCATAATTCACTTTGATTTCTTGTATTGGTAAATATTAACGTCGTGGTATTTTCATAAATTATCGGTATGATTTTAGAACTCATTGTTCGACCTAAATGTCCTGCCCAAGGAAGCGTTTCAACTTGGTCTGGTAAGACTGAAATGATGTCGATTTTCTTCTTTAATTTCGCCTTAATTTGAATGGTTTTTAAATCTTTATAAGGCATTAAAACCTGCTGAGCTTCGTCTAAATTACCAATGGTTGCAGTGATTCCCCAAATTTGAAGTTTTGGCGATAATTGTTTTAATCTTGCTATAGCTAATTCAGTTAAAACACCACGTTTATTACCTATTAACTCGTGCCACTCGTCTACCGCAATGCAATTAAGATGTTTAAACCAACGTGAATTTTTCTTTTGTGAGAACATTAAATGCAATGTCTCTGGCGTCGTGATTAACACGTCTGGCATTAAGCGCTCTTGTTTGCGTTTAATATTAGTTGGTGTATCACCATTTCTAACTTCAATTTGCCAATCTAAACCAATATCTTCAACCGCATTTGTCATTGCTTTAGCCAAATCTTTAGCTAAGGATCTAAGCGGACTAACCCAAATTAATTTTAGTCCTTTTTTATAGGCTTTTGGATGATTTAAATAATCGATAACAACCGCTAAAAACACCGAAAACGTTTTACCAAAACCTGTTGGAGCTACGACTAAACCAGAATGTTTAGTGTAATATTTAGACCAAGTTTTATACTGAAAATCAAATGGTTGCCAATCATTTTGATGCATCCAATTTTCAATAATTTTATAACCAGTAGAATTTTTAAACTTAGACATCTAACGGATTTGTAATAAGTTGTTTAACAGTTTCTATAGTATCAATTTCTGAAACGGGTTTATCTTTTCGCCAGCGTTTTATTCTTGGAAAACGTAGTGCTACACCACTTTTATGACGCTTACTAAAAGCAATACCTTCAAAAGCAATCTCAAAAACTAATTCTGGTTTTACTGTTCTTACAGGACCAAATTTTTCGATAGCATTTTTATTAACCCATCTAGAAATTTCGGTAATTTCATCGTTTGTCAAGCCAGAATAGGCTTTAGCAACGGTAACTAAACCGTCTTCTGTTTTTACTGCAAACGTATAATCTGTGTATTTGCTACTTCGCCTACCGCTACCTTTTTGCGCATAAATCATCACTGCATCAATGGTTAAAGGGTCTACTTTCCATTTCCACCAATCGCCTTTTTTACGACCAACATGATATTCAGATTGTTTTTGTTTCAGCATTAATCCTTCGCTATTATGCAATCGGGCTTCATTTCTTATCGCATCTAATTCTTCCCAGTTATCAAATTGAATGACTTCTGAAAGTTTAAAATTTGGTTTTGATAATTGATTATCGCTAAAGAGTTGCTCAAGTGTATTTCGTCTAAACTGAAGGCTTTTCTCCCTTAAATCTTCATCATTAATTTCTAAAATATCGTAAGCAAAAAAGCCAATTGGTACGTCTTGTAATAGTTTTTTTGAGATGGTTTTTCTGTTTAATCGCTTCTGTAAATCGTTAAATAATAATACAGATTGATCTTTAACAGCTAGGATTTCGCCATCTAAAACAAAATCTTCTTTTATGGTTGAAACAATTTCAACTAGCTCCGGAAATTGTTTTGTGACCAACTCTTCGCCTCTTGACCAAATGTAAATTTCGTTATTTCGTTTTACAATTTGACCTCTAATTCCGTCCCATTTATATTCGACTTGCCAGTCTGAAACTGAGCCTAATTCGTCAAGATTTTTCTCTAAACTATACGCTAAACAAAACGGATAAGGTTTTGAATTATCGTAATTGATATGCGAACCATTTATTAAGTCTTCAAAAGAAATAGAATTGATGTCCCATTGCCCAATAATACTATGCATCAATTGATTGGCATCGATATTAGTCAGTTTTGAAAGTGCATTTACTAAAGTTTTTTTAGATACGCCAATTCTAAAACTTCCACCAATTAACTTATTAAAAATAAAGCGTTGTTGCGTATCTAAATGTCGCCAAGCATTCAACACGTAGGCTTTTTTTTCATCATCAGATTTAGTTGAAAGTTGCTTAAGCTCGTCCATGTAAATATGTAACGGTTTATCAATAGTATTAGAAGGTTCTGGCAATAATAAAGACAAGGTTTCTCCTAAATCACCAACAGTGCTGTAAGATTCTAAAAACAACCATTCTGGTAGACCTGTTTCTTCAATACACCATTGTTTTAATAAAGATGTTTTTACAGGTCTTTTAGGTCTTTTACCTGTAAATAAAGCAATTAGCCAGAGTTTATCTTTATCTAAAGCAGTTTCAAAAAAATTGACTAATGCGTCTAATTTGGCATTAGTTTTATTAGTGATTTCTAATGAATTTATGAGTTGCGAAAACTGTTTCATTAGCTAGCAGTTGTTAATTGTTGATCTTTGGCATCTTCGTTATCTTCTGTACCATATTCCGTGACAACCTCTTGACTTTCTATACCAATTTCATTTAAATACTTTGAAAACACAGCTTGCGAACCATGAGTGACGTAAACTTTCTCTGCTTCGGTAGCTTTAACAGCAGAAAGTAGTCCGTTCCAATCTGCATGATCGCTAACTGCAAAGCCAGCATCGACGCCTTTCCAACGTCTATTTCCTCTTATTTGCATCCAACCAGAGCAAATTGCAGTTGCGGCATTAGGAATTTTTTTAAGTAGTTTAGAACCCAATAAAGCTGGTGGAAGAATTACGATTTTATTTTGAATGTCTTTTTTATTGAAATCTGAAGTGATAAGTTTTGATTTTGGTAAAACAATTCCAGATTTAGAAATTGCTTGATTTAAATTGTTTATTGCTGAATGGACATAAACCTGATCTATTCCATCTACTAAAGACATAATTCTTTGCGCTTTACCCAAAGAGTAACCAAAAAACACACTAGTTTTATTTTGTTTTTGGTTATTTAAAACCCATTGCTGTAGTTGAGATTGTAATTCGGCTTCTGCCTTCCAACTGTAAATAGGTAAACCAAAAGTACTTTCTGTAATAAACTCATGACACTTAACAGGCTCAAATGGTGTCGTTATAAAATCTGGATTAGTTTTGTAATCTCCAGAAAACACAACAACTTTTCCTTTATATTCAAGTTTTATTTGAACAGAACCGATAATATGTCCAGCAGGAAAAAATGAAACTTTTACACCATTTATAGTTTTTATCTGGTTATAACTTAAAGTTTCTATCGAAATGTATTTGCCTAAGCGATGAAGCAGTATGTTTTTTGAGTTCTGATGACACAGATAATGCTTATTTCCCAATCTTGAATGATCTGCATGACCGTGAGAAATTATAGCATAATCTACAGGGTACCATGGGTCTAAATAGAATTTTCCTGGTATGCAGTAAATACCTTTTTTAGTGAATTTTATGAATTTCAAGCGTTTTTAACTACAAAATACAACCAAAATCATAAAATTATAGTAGACTTAACTAATTTTTAACCAGAAACAAAAAAGCCTTACTAAAATTAGTAAGGCTTTTTGTGATCGCGACAGGATTCGAACCTGTGACCGTCTGCTTAGAAGGCAGATGCTCTATCCAACTGAGCTACGCGACCGATAAAATGTCGGGGTGGCAGGATTCGAACCTGCGACCTCCGCGTCCCAAACGCGGCGCGATAACCGGGCTACGCTACACCCCGAAATTGGTTATCTATATTGCGGAGAGACCGGGATTCGAACCCGGGCATCCCTAAGGATGACAGCTTAGCAGGCTGCTGCATTACCACTCTGCCACCTCTCCTAAATCATTTAATGAACTTTGCAATAAAATTGCGGATGCAAATGTATGATTTCATCTCGTAGAACACAACATTTTTAGTGATTTTTTTGAAATTTTATTCCGGATACTCAATTCTTAAATGGTAAATGTTTGCTAACTTGCGTTTTAGCACTTTTTTTATGGCTTCAATTTCTTTAAAGGTTATGTCTGCATTTAAAAATTGTCCTTCGTCTTTTTGTTTATTTATGATATTTTCTACAAAATTATCAATTTTTGCTGACGTAGGTTCTTTTAAACTTTTTGATGCTGCTTCTACACTATCACACATCATTAGTATTGCAGTTTCTTTACTAAATGGCTTTGGTCCTGGATAGCTAAAGTCTTCTATGTTTACACCTTCATTGTTAGCCTTTTCTTTCATATAGAAATAATAAACTTGACTGGTACCATGATGTGTTCTTATAAAATCTATTACTCTGTCGGGTAGATTATTTTTCTTAGCAATTTCAATTCCGTTTATAACGTGATTTATTATGATTTGAGCACTTTCTTTTGGAGATAATTCGTCATGACTATTTATTCCTGACGATTGATTTTCAGTAAAATAAGTAGGATTTTTCATCTTACCAATATCGTGATATAAAGCTCCTACTCTAACCAACATCGCATTTGCATTAATTTCGTTAGCTGAAGCTTCTGCTAAATTTGCAACGTTTAATGAGTGATGGAATGTACCTGGAGCTTTATTTGACAGCTCTTTTAAAAGTTTAGAATTTGTATCGGACAATTCTAAAAGAGAAACATCTGATACTAATCCAAATAGCTTTTCATAAACATAAATTAATGGCTGGACAAACAATGTAGCCAACCCGCAAAGTATAAATAGTACAAAGGTTTGGGTATGTATGTTTTCTATACTTGCTTCATGTATAACAAAAAAGGCAAAATAAGCAATGATATAAATTAATGTAATTTGACCTACTGATATAAATAGATTTGCTCTTTTATAAAGTTCTGAAACTGTTAATATGGTTACAATACCTGCAATAATTTGCAAAAACATATATTCATAACTATTTGGCACTATTGACCCAAGTAAAAGCACTGTAATAACATGTGCAAACAAACCTAATCTAGCATCAAAAAAAGCTTTTAAAACTAAAGGTAAAATAGCTATAGGTACAATATAGACATATTCTGATTTGTAACTTACCACCAAGGTTGTAAGCAAGACAACCACAAATATGTTAAAGAATATAAAGGTAACTTTAGTATTATTGTTAAAAACATCTATTCTATACTTTCTTATAAATAACAATAACATTAATAAGGCTAAAGCGACTAATAATGTGTAAGCAAAAACAATCCAATAATAGTTAGATTTTGTCCAATCTTTAGACTCATATTCATTAACCAAAGAGTTTAAAATTTGAAATTTATTATCGTTTACAATTTCTCCTTTAGAAATAATTAAAGTCTCTTTTTCAATCATTCCCCTATTTACCGAAATAGATTGCAAAGCTTCATTTAAAACATTTTCTGTTAATGTTTTATTATAGGTTAAGTTTGGTTTTATAATATTAAAGAAAAGCGCTGTTATAGAATTTATTTCTTTTGGTGTAAAAATATCTTTTAGTTCGTTTTCAACGGTAGATTTTACTTCAGATTGGTTGAATAAATTTTTAAAATTTGTAGTTTCTTTTTCAACATTATTTTCAAGTATAATTACAGTTTTTTCAGGCTTTAACTTGATGTTTTCGCTTAAAATTCCAAATTCATAAAACTCATCTAAAATCTGACTACTTTTTTCTTTAAGAATATTAAAATTTGGTATTGAATCTGAAAAAACATTACTAAAAGACTTTTCAAAAGCATTAAAAACGCTTGATTTAACCTTTTCATTTCTATTAAAATATGCTATAGATTGACTTCTTAGAAGCTCTTTTTCTTTATCAATTTCAGATTTATTTTTCTTTATAGCAAAGTTAAATGGTGCGTAAAGATTTTCGGTTTGCCAAGGTTTTCCTTTTTCAAAGTTATATTTAAAACGACCACTTTTAGGAAATAAAAACACAATTAAAAAAGTAGTAGCTATAAAAAGTAATACTTTGTATATGTTAGAATGGTTTTTGTAAAAAATATTTATGTTGTTGTTCATACAAAAAACTGTAGTTTTTCAAATGTAATAAATAAATACAGTTTTGATTAGTTATAATGCACAGAATGGTCTAAATTTTATTAAAAAATTAGTAATTTCGTGGACATAATAAAAACTAAATAAATATATGAGTAAAGAAGTTGTAATTGTCTCGGCTGCAAGAACACCAATAGGTAGTTTTTTAGGTGCTTTAAGTACTGTCCCTGCTCCTAAATTAGGTGCTGTAGCTATTAAAGGTGCATTAGATAAAATTAATTTAAAACCAGAATTGGTTGATGAAGTTTTAATGGGTAATGTAGTACAAGCTGGTACTGGACAAGCACCAGCAAGACAAGCAGCTATTTATGCAGGTATACCAAATACTGTACCGTGTACAACTGTAAATAAAGTTTGCTCTTCTGGGATGAAGGCTGTAATGCAAGCTGCGCAAAGCATTGCTTTAGGCGACACAGAAATAGTTGTTGCTGGAGGTATGGAAAACATGAGTTTGATTCCTCATTACTTACATGCAAGAACTGGAACTAAATTTGGTCCTGCAAGTTTAATCGATGGTATGCAAAAAGATGGTTTAGTAGATGCTTATGACCAAAATGCAATGGGTGTTTGTGCAGATGATTGTGCTACTGAATATAATTTTTCAAGAGAAGAACAAGATGCTTTTGCAATTCAATCTTACAGTAGATCTGCAGCTGCTTGGGACGCAGGAAAATTTGATAATGAAGTTGTACCTGTAGAAGTACCTCAGCGTCGTGGTGAACCAAAAATAGTATCTAAAGACGAAGAATATACAAATGTTAAACTTGAGAAGATTCCTGCATTACGTCCTGCTTTTACTAAAGACGGAACAGTAACTGCTGCTAATGCTTCTACAATAAACGATGGTGCTGGAGCAATGGTCTTAATGAGTGCTGATAAAGCAAAAGAATTAGGCCTAACACCACTAGCAACTATAAAATCTTATGCAGATGCAGCACAAGAACCAAAATGGTTTACTACTGCTCCTGCAAAAGCATTACCTAAAGCTTTAGATAAAGCGGGAATTAAATTAGAAGATGTAGATTACTTTGAGTTTAATGAAGCTTTTTCTGTTGTAGGATTAGCTAACATGAAAATTTTAGGATTATCAGACGACAAAGTAAACGTTAATGGTGGCGCTGTATCTTTAGGTCATCCATTAGGTTGTTCTGGTGTAAGAATACTAATTACTTTATTAAATGTTTTAGAACAAAATGATGCAAAAATTGGTGCAGCAGCTATCTGTAATGGTGGCGGTGGCGCATCAGCTTTAGTACTACAACGTCAGTAAATACAACTAATGCAATACGGAATTTGTAATTTAAGCATTGTTCCTTTAAGATTAGAAGCATCAGACACAAGTGAAATGGTTTCTCAGGTCATTTACGGTGATGTATTTAAAATTTTAGAGCAACGAAAAAAATGGAGTAAAATCAGACTAGCTTTTGATAAATATGAAGGCTGGATTGATAATAAACAATATGTAGAAATTACAGAAGAACATTATAATGACTTAAATAATCAACCTTTAAAAATCTCAACAGATTTAGTTGAGTTTATTCAGGATGAAAACGAGCAACTTCATACAATTGTTTTAGGCTCTAGCTTAAATGGTGTTAGTCTATTAAATCATAAATATGAAGGTGCTTTTGTAGATCAAACAAAAGAAAAAAGTCATTTAATTGAAACTGCATTTAAATATTTAAATGCTCCTTATCTTTGGGGAGGAAAAACTCCTTTTGGAATTGATTGTAGTGGTTTTACACAAATGGTATATAAGCTTAATGGTTATAAATTATTGCGTGATGCCTCACAACAAGCCACACAAGGTGAAGCTTTGAGTTTTATTGAAGAAAGTGAACCAGGTGATTTAGCTTTTTTTGATAATAATGAAGGCCAAATTATTCATGTAGGCATAATAATGCAAGACAATTATATTATACATGCGTATGGAAAAGTAAGGATAGATCGTTTAGATCATACAGGTATTTACAATGCAGATAGACGGATGCATACCCATAAACTTAGAGTTATTAAAAAGATAATATAAAAAAAGCCTCCTAAAATTTAGGAGGCTTTTTTATTATAATAGTTAAAAGGTTTTATTTCCCTTCAATCTCTGCATTAATTGCTTTTGCTTTTTCTACTTCGCCTAAAGCATTATATATATTCTTTAACTGTTGTAAAACAGATGTAGGTACAGAAGTATTATTATTTTTAAAATCTACTAGCGTTTGTGCTGCTTGATCAAATAAAGAAGACTTCTTCTTTTTAAGTTCTTCATATTTTAAATCATCTGCTCTACTGTTTCCTAAAGAATTCATTTGTTCTACTAAAGCATTTCCTTCTTCAAGATATGATGTAGATAAATTTAATGCTGCATCTGCATTTGCAGGTTTTAAGCTTAATACTTTTTCAAAAGACTGTCTTGCTTTTTCAATCTCTTTGTTATTCATGTAAATAACACCTACGTTATAATGTAAGTCTGCATTATTAGGCTCTTTTTGTATAGCTTTTTGTAAGATTGATTGAAACTTTTTCTCATCACCCATTTCAAAATAGATATTTGCTTCGTTAATTAATAAATTAACGTCATCTGGGTTTGCTTGTTTTGCCTTTTCTATAGCTGCTAAAGCTTTGTCTTTTTCACCTTTATTAATGTAAATTAATGCAATATTTTTAGTGATTTCAGAAGCTCTAGATTCTGTATTTTGAGTTTCTGGATTAGTATGTGTTCCGCTTTTTACATATATATCTCTTTCAGATTTACTGTTAAAGCTATCTACTTGTCCAGTTTCTTTGTTTGTAGCAACAAACATTGTTTTTTCTCCTGTATAACCTAATTTATCTAACTCTAAGTAAGACTCTAATGCTTTATCAAAGTTTTGAGCACCTATATAACTTACTGCTGTGTAATATAAATAGTCTTGTGCTTCTGGATTAACTTGATACATCATGTTAAAAGTTTCTGCAGCTTTATTAAACTTTTTACTTGAGTAAAAATTATTTGCTTTTGTTAACAGATCATTTTCTATGATTCTTTTAAACTCTGCTCCTTCTCCTTCAACTTTAAGTATATTTTCTATAGCTTTATTAGTATCTGCATTAGTAGACGTCCCGTTAGCATAATATGCTTTTGCTGCAGCTAGATAATAATCTTCTTTTAAGTCATCATCCATAGCAGACACTTGAGAATCTAATTGTGTTGCTATAGTTTTAGCTTCTGCAAAATTGTCTTTTTTTACTGCTTTTTCTAACGCTTTAACTTCTTTTTTTTGTGCAAAAGTAAAAACAGATACAAATAATGCTAAAGCAATAATTACTTGTTTTTTCATTTTAAATTTGTGTTTTAAATTTTATAAATTATTTATTCTTCTTCGTTAGTAGCAATAGTTGTGCCATCTTCTGTGTTGGTAGTGTCTTCTAGGTTGTCAATATCTATTTCTTCTTCATCTTCATCTTTCATCACTTTAGCTACAGCAGCTATAGAATCGTTACCTTTTAAGTTAATTAACTTAACGCCTTGAGTTGCTCTACCCATAGTCCTTAAGTTTTCTACTGCTAGACGGATAGCAATTCCAGATTTGTTGATAATCATTAAATCATCAGAATCTGTAACGCTTTTTATTGCAACTAAGCTTCCTGTTTTTTCTGTGATAGAAATAGTTTTAACACCTTTTCCTCCTCTATTGGTGATACGGTAAACTGCTTCTCCATCTTCTGGATCATCAATAAATGTACGTTTACCATAACCGTTTTCTGAAACGACTAATACAGTTTCTTCTTGCGGATTGTTAACAGTTACCATTCCTATTACTTCATCATTATCATTTCCTAAAGTAATACCTCTTACTCCTGAAGCATTACGACCCATTGGACGTGTTTTTGCTTCTTCAAATCTAATAGCTTTACCAGATTTTAAGGCTAACATAACTTGGCTATTGCCTGTTGTTAGTTTTGCTTCTAGTAACTCATCGTTATCTTTAATGGTTATTGCGTTAATTCCGTTTGTACGAGGTCTAGAGTATTGCTCTAAAGCTGTTTTCTTAACCTGACCTTGTTTTGTTGCCATTATGACATAATGAGAATTTATGTAATCCTCATCTTTTAGGTCTTGAGTACAGATAAATGCCATAACCTTATCATCTTGTTCAATATTAATAAGGTTTTGTATTGCTCTACCTTTTGATGTTCTTGAACCTTCAGGTATTTCGTAAACACGCATCCAGAAACACTTTCCTTTTTGAGTGAAGAATAACATATATTGATGGTTTGTACCCACAAATAAATCTTCTAAAAAGTCTTCGTTTCTTGTATTTGAAGCTTTTTGACCAACTCCGCCTCTATTTTGTGTTTTATACTCTGTTAAAGATGTACGCTTGATATATCCTGCATGAGAAATAGTAATAACTACTTGCTCATCTGGTATCATATCTTCGATACTTAAATCTCCACCAGCATATTCTATTGTAGAACGACGCTCATCTCCGTACTTATCTTTAACTTCGATAAGTTCTTCTTTGATAATGTCCATACGACGTTCTTTCTTATCTAAAATATCTTTTAAATCAGCAATAGTCTTGATAATTTCTTCATATTCACTACGTAGCTTATCTTGTTCTAGACCGGTTAATTGGCGTAGACGCATATCTACGATAGCTTTAGCTTGAATTTCTGAAAGTTCAAAGCGATCTATTAATTTTTGTCTTGCTTCTTCTGCGTTAGACGATGCTCTAATTATTGAGATTACTTCGTCTATATTATCTGAAGCTATTATTAGACCTTCTAAGATATGTGCACGTTCTTCTGCTTTGCGTAATTCATATTTGGTACGTCTTACAACAACATCATGTCTGTGCTCAACAAAGTGATAGATTAAGTCTTTTAAATTTAAAAGCTCTGGTCTACCGTTTACTAAAGCAATATTATTGACACTAAAAGAAGATTGTAATGCTGTGTATTTGTATAACTTATTTAATACGATATTTGGTATTGCATCACGTTTAAGCACGTAAACAATACGCATTCCGTTACGGTCAGACTCATCACGAATTGTAGAAATACCTTCTAATTTTTTATCGTTAACTAAATCTGCAGTCTTTTTAATCATGTCTGCTTTGTTAACTTGATAAGGTATTTCGGTAACTACAATAGATTCTCTTCCGTTAACTTCTTCTACATTAGCTTTACCACGCATAACAATACGTCCACGACCTGTATGAAATGCTTCTTTTACACCATCGTAGCCATAGATTGTTCCACCTGTTGGAAAATCTGGAGCTTTAATGTGTTGCATTAACTCGTCTACTTCAATATCGTTATTGTCAATGTAAGCAATAGTACCATTAACAACTTCTGTTAAATTATGAGGAGGCATATTTGTAGCCATACCTACCGCAATACCAGAAGCACCATTAATTAATAAACCAGGAATACGTGTAGGCAAAACTGTTGGTTCTTCTAAAGTATCATCAAAATTTAGTTTATGGTCTACAGTTTCTTTATCGATATCTGCCAACATGTCTTCTGATATCTTTCGCATACGCGCTTCTGTATAACGCATTGCTGCAGGACTATCTCCATCTACAGATCCAAAGTTACCTTGACCATCAATTAACATATAACGCAGACTCCATTCTTGAGCCATACGCACCATAGTGTCATATACTGAGGTATCACCATGTGGATGATACTTACCTAAAACCTCACCAACTATTCTTGCAGATTTTTTATGTGCAGTGTTAGACCTAACACCTAATTCGTGCATACCAAAAAGCACACGTCTGTGTACTGGTTTTAAACCATCTCTTACATCTGGTAAAGCACGTGACACAATGACTGACATTGAATAATCAATGTAAGCCGACTTCATTTCATCTTCAATGTTAATCGGAATGAGTTTTTCTCCTTCTGCCATATATAATTTAATTTGTTGTATTCATTATTTCAAAACACGCTAATATATAACTTTCGTTAGTAACGGTAAGCCTTTTACTAGGTTTTTTTAGTGTTTTTTATTAACAATTTAAGCCCCTTTTTTAGTTAATAACTTAATCACTGTTAATTTGTAGATTATTCTTACTTTCAAAATCAAAAACAATTAACATATTATTTAAGGTACAGTTTTTGCCTATACTAATTATGTTTACTATTTTTAAAGCAGAAAGGAAATAAATATGGACGATAATTTTTCACCAAGAGTTAAAGATGTAATTGCATACAGTAAAGAAGAAGCGCTTAGATTAGGACACGACTTTATTGGCACAGAACATCTTATGCTTGGTCTTTTAAGAGACGGAAACGGTAAGGCTATTAATATTTTAAACGCATTAGATATTGATTTAAATCATTTAAGGCGTAAAGTAGAAATTTTAAGTCCTGCCAACCCAAATACATCAATAACTTCTAACGAAAAGAAAAACTTGCACTTAACGCGACAAGCAGAACGTGCTTTAAAAACTACTTTTTTAGAAGCTAAGCTTTTTCAAAGCACATCAATAAACACAGCACATTTGCTGCTATGTATTTTAAGAAACGAAAATGATCCTACTACAAAGCTTTTAAATAAGCTTAAAGTAGATTATGATAATGTAAAAGAACAATTTAAGTCAATGATTACAAATAATGATAATTTTGAAGATATAACAGGAAGCCCTAAAGCCGAGTTTTCTGAAGATGATGCACAACAAGACGATGCGTCAAAAGATATATTTAATACGCCTTCTTCAAAAAGCAACAAAAAATCTAAAACTCCTGTTTTAGATAATTTTGGTCGCGATTTGACTGCTATGGCAGAAGAAGGTAAACTAGACCCAGTAGTTGGACGTGAGAAAGAGATTGAAAGAGTGTCTCAAGTATTATCACGTCGTAAAAAAAATAATCCACTTTTAATAGGCGAACCTGGTGTTGGTAAGTCTGCTATTGCAGAAGGACTTGCTAACAGAATTGTAAGTAAGAAAGTATCCAGAATACTTTTTAACAAACGTGTAGTTACGTTAGATCTTGCAAGTTTAGTTGCTGGCACTAAATACCGCGGACAGTTTGAAGAACGTATGAAAGCTGTGATGAATGAGCTTGAAAAGAATGATGATGTTATTCTTTTTATTGATGAAATTCATACCATAGTTGGCGCTGGTGGCGCAACAGGAAGCTTAGATGCTTCAAATATGTTTAAGCCTGCTTTAGCACGTGGCGAAATTCAATGTATTGGTGCTACAACTTTAGATGAGTACAGACAATATATAGAAAAAGATGGGGCTTTAGAGCGTCGTTTTCAAAAAGTTATTGTAGAACCTACTACTGTTGAAGAAACTATTCAAATACTTAATAACATTAAAGCTAAATATGAAGATCATCACAATGTAGAATATACAGATGAAGCTATTGAAGCTTGTGTTAAGTTAACCAATAGATATATGACAGATCGTTTCTTGCCAGATAAAGCAATAGATGCTTTAGATGAAGCAGGATCACGTGTTCATATTACCAATATTGATGTCCCTAAACAAATTCTAGAATTAGAGAAAAAACTAGAAGAAGTTAGAGAAACAAAAAATTCTGTTGTTAAGAAACAGAAATACGAAGAAGCTGCAAGATTACGTGATGACGAAAAACGTTTAGAAAAAGAACTTGCTGTTGCACAAGAAAAATGGGAAGAAGAAACCAAATTACATCGTGAGACAGTAACAGAAGATAATGTAGCAGATGTTATCTCTATGATGACAGGTGTTCCTGTAAACAGAATAGCACAAACCGAGAGTAATAAACTAGCGCAGTTACCAGAGCTAATTAAGGGTAAAGTTATAGGTCAAGATATTGCTGTTGCCAAAGTTGTTAAAGCAATACAACGTAACCGTGCTGGATTAAAAGATCCAAATAAACCAATTGGTTCATTTATCTTTTTAGGACAAACAGGTGTTGGTAAAACACAATTAGCTAAAGTTTTATCAAAACAATTATTTGACAGTGAAGAGTCGCTAATTAGAATAGATATGAGTGAATATATGGAAAAATTTGCCATATCTAGATTAGTTGGTGCACCTCCAGGATACGTAGGTTATGAAGAAGGAGGACAACTTACAGAAAAAGTAAGACGTAAACCATATTCTGTAGTACTTTTAGATGAAATTGAAAAAGCACATCCAGATGTATTTAACATGTTACTTCAAGTTTTAGATGATGGTTATTTAACAGATAGTTTAGGTAGAAAAATAGATTTTAGAAACACTATAATAATCATGACCTCTAACATTGGTGCCAGAAAATTAAAAGATTTTGGTACTGGTATAGGTTTTGGTACATCGTCTCAAAAAGCTCAAGAAGATGCAAATGCTAGAAGCGTTATTGAAAATGCACTTAAAAAATCTTTTGCACCAGAGTTTTTAAACAGAATAGACGACGTTATTGTCTTTAATGCTTTAGAACAAGAAGACATTAATAAGATTATTGATATAGAATTAGAAAAACTATTAAAACGTATTGATGGTTTAGGCTACAACTTACAATTAACTAAAGATGCTAAAAACTTTATAGCAGAAAAAGGATTTGATAAGCAATACGGTGCAAGACCATTAAAACGTGCTATTCAAAAATACATTGAAGATGCTTTAGCTGAAGAAATTATTACTTCTAAATTAAAAGAAGGAGATAATATAGTTATGGATTTAGATAAAGGCAATAACGAAATAGTTATTTCTATACAATCATCAGAAGAAGCTAAATAACAATATAAAATTATAATAAAAACCTGTTGACTATTTATATCAACAGGTTTTTTTCTATCTTTATAAAGAGTTAAAACCAACCTATATGCCTATAAAAATTACATTAGATTTTTGCACTTTAGAATTTATAGACAAAATTGCAATTGCGGTAATAAATGAAGGCGTGCATGTAGACTTTGAAACTAGCAAAATTATTACTCAAACTTGTACCAATTATTTTAAACAAACTCCATTTGTATATTTAACACACAGGAAAAATTCCTACTCTGTTGACGTTACAAAATATAGTACTTTAGTTAATCAAATGGAAAACCTTAAAGGTTTTGGAGTTATTTCCACTTCATTATCTGCAAGAAATGCAGAAATAGAAAGCCTTTTCCTAGATCTTCCTTTTGCAATATTTGACGATTTAGACGAAGGTCTTAAATGGGCAAAAAACATCTTAGATAATAACCCAGAGAAAACTATCTAAATAATTCACTAGCATCAATACCTAAATTCTTAATAAATAGTATTGATTTTTCTATATCATCGTGTAAAATTTCATCTTCTTTTACAAAAGGCACTTCTACCCTATAACTTTGTAAAAATAATTCTATAAAATCAGAAGATTTTAGTGGTGCTCTAAAGTATATAGCTTGCGAAGCATTAAATAACTCTATAGCTAAAACACGCTCTACATTATCTATTAACTTAAAAGCCTGTGTAGCTGCATTTGCACCCATACTTACGTGGTCTTCTTGACCATTACTTGATACAATACTATCGACACTAGCAGGACTTGCTAACTGTTTATTAGCACTAACAATACTTGCTGCGGTATATTGCGGTATCATAAACCCACTATTTAAACCAGGATTATCTACTAAAAATGCAGGTAAACCACGAAGTCCTGATACTAATTGAAAAACTCGTCTTTCAGAAATATTTCCTAATTCTGACATGGCTATTTTTAAATAATCTAATGCTAATGCTAAGGGTTGACCATGAAAGTTTCCTCCAGAAATAATTTCATCTTCATTTGCAAAAATATTTGGGTTATCTGTCACAGAGTTTATTTCTGTTATGAATGTTTTTTCTACAAAAGATAAAGTGTCTTTTGTTGCACCATGCACTTGTGGTATACATCTAAAACTATAAGGGTCTTGCACGTGTTGCTTTTCTTGACTTATAATTTCACTTCCTTCTAAAAACTCTCTTACCCTTTCTGCTGTTTTTAATTGTCCGTTATGTGGTCTTACTAAATGTATTAATTCATTAAAAGGTTCTATTCTTCCATCAAAAGCTTCTAAAGAAATACTGCCTATTAAATCTGCTAAATAAGATAATTTATAAGACTTCAATAATAAAAACACACCATAAGCACTCATAAATTGTGTACCATTTAATAATGCTAAACCTTCTTTAGACATTAATTTAATAGCATCCCATTTAAAGTATGTGTTTAAATCTTCTGCTTCTAAAATTGCATCTTTATACCACACTTTTCCTTTTCCTATTAAGGGTAAAGCTAAATGAGCTAAAGGAGCCAAATCACCTGAAGCGCCTAATGATCCTTGTGTATAAATTACAGGTAAGATATCATTGTTAAAAAACTCAATTAAACGCTGTACAGTTTGTAATTGTACGCCAGAATGCCCATAACTTAAAGATTGTATTTTAAGTAACAACATTAACTTAACAACTTCATTAGGCACAACATCTCCTGTACCACAAGCGTGAGACATGACTAAATTTTCTTGTAATTTAGTTAAGTTTTCTTTATTAATTTTTACATTATATAACGATCCAAAACCAGTATTTATACCATAAATTGGCTTAGTTTCTGTTTTTAATTTTTCATCTAAATACGCACGGCAATTTTCAATTTTGTCAATAGCTTCATTAGACAACTCTAAATGCTTTTCTTCTAAAATTATCGATTGAATGGTTGCCAAATCTAATGGCTGTGATGATATATAATGAATTGAACTCATGGACATTTTTTATTGTGTCCCAAAAGTCATAATTTGAGATAAATTCTGCAAGTTTTTGTTAATAATTCGTCAAAATAATAAATCCTCAAATTATTCTTTTATTTTTGATTGAAAATTAAATAATCAATAATGAAGAAAGTTTTAATGTGCTTAGCAGGTTTGGCCATAATAGCCTGCAAACAAGAACCTAAAGATTACGCTACTTTTTCTGGTAAAATCGAAAACGCTAATAGTGATTCTTTATTTGTATTTCAATCAAGAAATTACAAAAAAACTATTAAGGTTAATGAAGATGGAACTTTTAGTGACACTTTAAAAGTTAATCCTGGAGTTTATGGTATTTATGATGGTAAGGAACAAGCTTTTGTATACCTTAAAAATGATGCAGATATCAAACTTTCTGTTGATGCAGAAAACTTTAGAGAAACTATTAAATATGAAGGTAAAGACGTAGAAAACTCAAACTTTTTAGTAGAAAAAGCAAGATTTGAAAGCGGTTTAATTGATTTAGAAGCTTTAAAAAACCTTGACTCCTTAGGTTTTGAAAAAAAACTAGAAAGCCTTAAATCTGAAATGATGGCTTTTTATGATAAAAATAAAAATATAGATTCTAGTATTATAGCTACATCAAAAAGTCAAATTAATCCAATGCTTATGTCTTTAAAAAGATATGTTGGAGAGTCTATTAAACTAAGATCTCAGTTACCAAAAGGTTCTGAATCTCCTTCATTTAAAGACTACGAAAATTATGCTGGTGGCACTACATCTTTAGAAGAATTAAAAGGAAAATATGTTTATATAGATGTATGGGCTACTTGGTGTGCACCTTGTAAAGTAGAAATTCCTTCATTAAAAAAATTAGATGAAGACTACAAAGACAAAAATATAACTTTTGTAAGCATATCAATTGATGACGCAAGAGCACACAAAGGATCTATGGAAAACGCAAACGAAGCTTGGAAAGCTATGGTAGCCGATAAAGAGTTAACTGGTGTGCAATTATTTGCTCCTAATGGATGGCAAAGTGATTTTATTAAAGACTATAAGATTAATGGTATACCAAGGTTTATATTAATTGATCCAGAAGGAAAAATTGTAACACCAGATGCACCAAGACCTTCGGATGAACAATTAAGAACTTTATTAGATACTTTAAACATTTAATCTATTATAATTTAAAATAAAAAAGCGAGCTTTATAAGCTCGCTTTTTTTATTTAATCTTCTTCGCCATCACCCTCTTCTTCTACTTGAGGTTGTTCTGGTTTTTTAAATAAATCTAGATAAGCTAACGGTATTCCTTCAACAACATGTGTTGCTATAAAACTTTGATAACCTAATTCATCTACTAGTAAATCTGCTGCCTTACCGTGCAAATAAATTGCAAATACTGTTGCAGATAATAAATCATAGCCTTGTGCTATCATACCTGCAATCATACCAGTTAAAACATCTCCTGTTCCTGCTGTTGCTAATCCTGGATTGCCCGTAACGTTTACATATAGCTTATCCTCTGCAATCGTTATTGTATTAGCGCCTTTTATAACTACTATACATTTATACTTTTTACTAAATGCTTTAGTTTTTTGTAATTTATCAAAATCATCTTTCCAAGTCCCTATTAAACGTTCTAATTCTTTAGGATGTGGTGTTAAAATAGTTTGACGTTCTGGTAAGAGCTTTAATAGAGACTCTCGTTTAGCCAACATATTTATACCATCTGCATCAATGACTAAAGGTTTTTTATTTGTTTTCAAGAAAGCTTCAAAAGCATCTATAGACGTATTATCTGTTCCTGCTCCTACTCCAAAAGCTATAACATTTGCGTCTATATCAAAATTAATCTCGGTAAGCTTTTCTTCATCTTTATCTGTAATTAACATTAACTCAGGAAAAGCGCCTTGTAAAGGAATGTATCCACATTTGGGTGTAAAAGCTGTTACTTTTCCAGCACCAGCACTTAGTGCGCCTCTTCCTGCTAAGTTAACTGCTCCTATTTTACCATAACTACCTCCAATAATTAAAGCGTGTCCAAAAGTACCTTTATGACTATATTTTTCTCTTGGCTTGTATATTGTTAAGACTTCATTCTTTCCAATTAAATCTGCTTCTGTTGATGTCGTATATAAAAATTCAGGATCTATACCAATATCTAACACTTCCCATTGCACAGTAAATTTTGCTGTTTGTGGTAAGAAAAACACAAGTTTTGGTGATTGAAAACTTAAGGTATATCCTGCATTTACAACTGCTTCTTCATTAGCTGGCAGAGCATCTGTCATTAAACCAGAAGGAATATCTATTGATAAAACAAAAGCTTTTGTGACTCTAAAATGATTAAATAAGTTAACAACCCAATTAGCAACTGGTCTGTTTAATCCTATTCCAAAAACTGCATCTACAATAATATCTCTAGCATCTATTGCGGGTAGTTCACTCTCTTCATTTAATAAAATAGGCCAATCTTTTGTAGTATTTTTTATGCGATCATAATTATTTAAAAAGTCTTCAGATCGTGTTGTACTATAATTAACTATATAGGTTTTAACATTGTAACCATGTGTGATTAAATGACGTGCTACCACTAACCCATCGCCACCATTATTACCAATACCACAAAACACATGAATTGGTACTTGTGCGCCTTGCATTCGCATATGAATCCAATTAAAAATTTGTATTCCAGCACGTTCCATTAAATCTGTAGAACTTATATTTTGTTTTTTAGCAGTTAAAGCATCACCTTCGTAAATCTGTTCTTTCGAAAATATTTTCATCTATAAGAATTTATTATAACATTCATTTTAAGTTTCATTATTAATAAAATAAAAGCTTAAATTTATTAATCTATCAAAAATCAAACTTAGGTTTGTTTATTAAGGTAAAAGTAATACATTTGATAAGTATTGAAGCAAAAAGATGAAAACAACTTCTTTAATTATTACTTTTTTTATGACAATGACCCGTTAGGGTTATGCTTCTATATATCTTCCGTTTAAGGTAGTTTAAAAAACTACATTTTTCAATTAATAACATACAAACTAAGATGAAAGTTCTAAAATTTGGAGGAACCTCTGTAGGTTCTAGTCAAAACATAAATAAAGTTATAGCCATTTTAAAAGAAAAATCGCAAGAAGATACTGTAATATGCGTAGTTTCTGCAATTGGTGGCATCACAGATAAACTATTAAAAGCTGGGCAATTAGCTAAAAATAAAGATAAAAGTTTTTTAAATGAATTTGAAACTATTAAAGACATTCATTTTAAAACATTAAACCAATTACTACCACAACCAAGTAAGTCTGTAACAACAATCATAGAAGATAAACTTAACCAGCTTAAAGAGTTATTGAATGGTATTTATTTGATAAACGAATTATCGCCAAAAACATCTGATAAACTAGTAAGTTTTGGTGAGCACTTATCTTCTACTATCATTGCTAAAACAATTAAAACTCAAGGTTTTGATGTAGAGTTAAAAAATAGCCAAGAGTTAATTGTAACTGACGATAATTTTACGCGTGCACAAGTTAATTTTGAAGTGACTAACAAAAATATCAAGTCCTACTTCAAAACACCTAAACAAATTATCATTTTACCCGGTTTTGTCGCAAAATCTACTTCTGGTGAACCAACAACTTTAGGTCGTGGCGGATCAGATTTTACAGCTGCAATTATTGCTGCAGCGTTAAAAGTGAATCAATTAGAAATTTGGACAGACGTAAGCGGTATGTACACAACAAATCCAAAACTAGTAAAACAAGCATTTCCTATTGATAATTTATCGTATCAAGAAGCTATGGAATTATCGCATTTTGGAGCCAAAGTCTTATATCCGCCAACAGTACAACCTGTTTTAGATTTAGACATACCTATTCACATCAAAAACACATTTGATCCTGAAGCTTTTGGTACAGTAATTTCAAGACAAGACAATAAAAAGAACTTAACCGTTAAAGGTATAAGTAACATTAATGATGTTGCTTTACTAACGCTTGAAGGTAGCGGAATGATTGGTATTCCTGGATTTTCAAAACGTTTATTTGAAGTCCTTGCTAATGAAAAAATAAATGTCATTTTTATCACGCAAGCGTCTTCTGAGCATTCTATTTGCTTCGGAATTGATAAATCGGATGCTGAACGTGCCAAGAAAGCTATTGATACTGCTTTTGATTATGAAATTTCGCTTCATAAAATTAATCCAATCGCTGTAGAAAAAGACTTATCGATCATTGCTTTAGTTGGTGATAATATGAAAAGCCATCAAGGCATTAGCGGAAAAATGTTTAGTACACTAGGTAAAAACAATATAAATATTCGCGCTATTGCACAAGGTGCTTCAGAAAAAAATATATCTACAGTTGTATCAGAAAAAGATGTAAAAAAAGCATTGAACGCTTTACACGAACGTTTTTTTGAAAGTAACACCAAACAACTTAATGTATTTATAACAGGCGTAGGTAATGTTGGCGAAAAGCTAATAGAGCAAATTAAACAACAACGCAGTTATTTAAAGAAAAACCTAAAACTTGATGTTAGAATTATTGGACTATCAAATTCTCGTAAAATGGTCTTTAAACCAGAAGGTATCGATTTAAATAATTGGGCTTCCTTATTTCATCATGCAGACAAATCAAGTATAGAAGGTTTTTATCAAAAAGTAGTTAATCTTAATTTACGTAACAGCATTTTTGTAGACGTAACAGCAAACGAGGATGTAGCAAACATCTACGAAAAATACCTAAAACAAAGTGTAGCGGTTGTGGCTTGTAGTAAAATAGCGTGTTCTAGCGCATTTGCTAATTATAAAAAGTTACAAGATTTATCATTAAAATATAACGCACCTTTTTTATACGAAACTAATGTTGGCGCAGGATTACCAATAATAAATACCTTAAGTAATTTAGTTGCTTCTGGTGATAAAGTGATAAGTATTAAAGCCGTTTTATCGGGTAGTTTAAATTTTGTGTTCAATAATTTTAGTGACAAAAAAAACTTCCATGACACTGTAAAACAAGCGCAATTTGAAGGTTATACAGAACCAGATCCACGTATTGATTTAAGCGGCATTGATGTGGCTAGAAAAATTCTAATTCTTGCTCGTGAAAATGGAATTGAAATGGAAATTGAGGATATTAAAAACAAATCATTTTTAACCAAAAAGAATTTAGAAAGTGACACTGTTGATGATTTTTATGAAACCTTAATAGAAGACGAAGCTCATTTTCAAAAGTTATATGCGTCTGCTAAAGCAAATAATTGTCAACTCAAATATGTTGCAGAATATAAAAATGGTAAAGCATCTGTTGGCTTACAAGAAATTCCAGAAGGTCATCCTTTTTATAATTTAGAAGGTAAAGATAATATAGTAATGTTCCATACACAGCGTTACCCAGAACAACCTCTAATTGTAAAAGGTGCAGGTGCAGGCGCAGATGTAACTGCTTCTGGATTATTTGCAGATATTATCAAAATTGGAAGCAAATAATATGGATTGTATTAAAATATTTTCTCCTGCGACTGTTGCCAATGTGTCTTGCGGCTTTGACGTCCTTGGGTTTTGTTTAGATCATATTGGTGACGAAATGATTATAAAAAAGACTAAAGAAAGAGACATTAAAATCACAAAAATTAAAGGTGCAAATCTTCCTTTTGAAGTTGAAAAAAATGTTGCTGGCGTTGCTGCTTTAGCAATTTATCAAGATGCAAAACCAGATTATGGTTTTGAGATTGAAATTTATAAAAAAATAAAACCTGGTAGTGGTATTGGTAGTAGTTCTGCTAGTGCGTCTGGAGTTGTTTTTGCTATCAACCAATTATTAGGCAAACCATACAATGCAACACAATTAACCCAATTTGCAATGAAAGGTGAAGCTGTTGCTAGTGGTTGTGAGCATGCAGATAACATTGCTCCTGCACTTTTTGGTGGCTTTACTTTGGTAAAAAGTACACAACCATTGCAAGTACTTTCATTACCAACACCAGCTGATTTATATGCTACAATAATTCATCCTCAAATCGAAGTAAAAACTGCTGAAGCTAGAGCCATTTTACCTAAAAAAGTAGACTTACAGCATGCGATACAACAATGGGCAAATGTAGGCAGTTTCGTACATGCATTGCACACTAACGATTATGATTTGTTAAGTGAATCTTTAAAAGATAAAATTGTAGAACCATACAGAAGCAAGCTTATACCTTATTTTGATGATGTAAAAAATGCTGCAATAAACGCTGGTGGATTAGGAACAGGTATTTCTGGTTCTGGACCTTCAATTTTTACTTTAAGTAAAAACGAAAAAACAGCAAAAAACGTTGAAAAAGCTATACAAAACGTGTACAGTAAAACAGATATAAAATTTAATACTTACGTGTGTAAAATCAATACTGAAGGGATAAAAATTTTATAAACCATTGAAAGGAAATTACTATAAATATTATGTTTATTTACTTTCAAGTAAGAAAAATGGAACATTGTATATTGGTGTAACTAATGATTTAGAAAGAAGAATGTTTGAACATAAAAATAAATTAGTTTCTGGATTTACTGCAAAATACAACGTAAACAAATTAATGTATTTTGAAGATTTTCAGTATGTAAATGATGCATTAAAAAGAGAAAAACAATTGAAAAACTGGAATAGACAATGGAAAATAGATTTAATAGAAAAAGAAAATAAAGAATGGAAGGATTTATCTATAGATTGGAAATATTAGTAGATTCTGCGTCGTAGCGCAGAATGACAATCAAAACAAAAATCTTTGTCATTCCGCACTTGATGCGGAATCCATAATTATTAAATAAATTATTCCTTTAAGGAAAGACATCAATATGAAATACTACTCTTTAAATAAAAAAGCACCAATTACTACATTCGAAAATGCAGTAGTAAAAGGATTAGCGCCTGACAAAGGACTTTACTTTCCTGAAAAAATAACGCCTTTACCACAATCCTTTTTTGATACTATTGATAATCTTTCTCACGCTGAAATTGCTTTTGAAGCCATCAAACAATTTGTAAGCCCAGAAATACCGGAAGATGAACTTAAACAAATTGTTGAAGACACATTGTCTTTCGATTTTCCTATAGAAAAACTTACAGAGCAAATTTCAACATTAGAATTATTTCATGGTCCAACTATGGCGTTTAAAGATGTTGGCGCTCGTTTTATGGCGCGTTGCTTAGGTTATTTTAATAAAGAAAACACAAACGAAGTTACAGTTTTAGTAGCTACTTCTGGCGATACTGGTGGCGCTGTTGCTAACGGATTTTTAGGTGTAAAAGGCGTAAATGTAGTTATCCTCTATCCTAGCGGAAAAGTAAGTGATATCCAAGAAAAACAATTAACTACACTTGGTAAAAACATTAGGGCTTTAGAAGTAGATGGTGTTTTTGACGATTGCCAAGACATGGTAAAACGTGCGTTTTTAGATGAAGAATTAACTTCTAAAATGCAATTAACATCTGCAAATTCCATAAACGTGGCGCGTTGGTTGCCGCAAATGTTTTATTTCTTTTTTGCTTACAAACAGTTACACAACTCACATAAAGACATTGTATTTTCTGTCCCAAGTGGCAATTTTGGTAATATCTGTGCAGGTATGATGACCCAACAATTAGGCTTACCAATCAAACATTTTATTGCTTCTAACAATGCTAATAATGTTGTAACTGAGTTTTTACAAACGCAAGAATACAATCCAAAACCGTCTGTTCAAACCATCAGTAACGCAATGGATGTTGGTAATCCGAGTAATTTTATCCGTATTCAAGAAATTTATAATCAAGATTTTAAAGAATTAAAAAACAACCTAACTTCTTACAGCTATACAGATGAAGAAACTCGTGAAGCCTTAAAAGAAATGTATAACGACTGTAACTATATTGCAGATCCACATGGTGCTGTTGGTTATTTAGGTTGTAAAGAGTATTTAAAGAGTAATCCAAACTCGCATTGTGTCTTTTTAGAAACAGCACATCCAACTAAGTTTTTAGACGTTGTGGAAGATGTAATAAAAGAAAACATCGATTTACCTCCGCAAATTTTAAGCGTTATGGATAAAAAGAAAAAGGCTACAAAAATTAGCTCTTATGAGGAATTAAAAAGCTTTTTATTGAAATAAATACATTTCAGCATCAAACTTCTACAATTCGGTTATATAATATTTAGTATTTTTCAAACTAGAAATAAGTTTGCTTAAACTTTTAATTTCAACCAATGAAAAATAAATCAAAATTAATCCTAAGAATTGTTCTGCTATTAAGCACTGTAATTTCACTCTACTTTGTCCCTTGGCCAATTGTAACTGCTTGGGTAAAACCTTTGCCAAACACTATTCAAGAGCAAGTAAATAAAGCTAAAGATTATGGTTTTGAAGGTATTGTTGTATATGTAGATGAAGCTGGCAAATCGCCTGCATTTTATACTTCAGGATATAAAAATAGAGAAACTAAAACAGCTGCAGACCCTAACTCATTATTTAAAATTGCAAGCAATGATAAACTATATACCTCGGTTTGTATTGCAAAGTTGGTTTATGATAATAAAATTGATTTAAATAAAACGTTATCTTATTATTTTCCTGAATTAGATGGTAGAATAGAAAACGCCAACACTATCACTATCAAAATGATGGTACAACACAGAAGCGGTATCCCAAACTATACAGATACTTATAATTATTGGGCTAATCCAAAGTACACCAGTAAAGAAAATCTTGACTTAGTCTTAGATTTACCTGCAAAGTTTGAACCTGATACGGATTACGAATACAGTAACACCAACTATTTATTGTTAACTGAGCTTATTGAAAAAGTTACAGGTAAGCCTAAATTTGAATACATAAAACAACATATTTTAAAACCATTAAACCTTAATAATACTTTTCCTTCAATACACGATGTTGATTTAAATAATGTTATGAGCGGTTATCATGTGGGTTACAGTTTAGATTTAAAAACCGAAGATGTTGGTATGCTTGCAACAGCAGAAGATTTGGGTAAATTTTTAAGAGCGTTAAATGATGGATCGGTATTTAAAAATAAAGTAGAACAAGATATTTATTCCTCAATTTATAAATATGAACATACAGGCTTAGTCCCTGGTTATCAAAGCATTTCTAAATATCATCAAGATATCGATACTGTTGTTATTCAGTTTACAAATACAACCAATTTTAGAGGCTACAACTGGAATCTTTCTGAAATCATGTACAGTCGTATCGTAAAAATTTTGCGTAAAAACCAAAAATAGTTCTCCTAATTCTTCTATAAATCATCAATGCGTAGTCAATATTTTTCAATACTTTTGTTTCACTTAAAACTAAAAAATTCCGCTTGACGGAAATAAAAAATATTATTTAAAATGAAAAATACTGCATTAACAGATACTCACATTGCATTAGGTGCTAAAATGGTTCCTTTTGCAGGTTACAACATGCCTGTTCAATACGAAGGTGTTAATATAGAACACGAAGCTGTAAGAACAGATTGTGGCGTTTTTGACGTGAGCCATATGGGTGAGTTTTTGATTGAAGGAGAACATGCTTTAGATCTTATACAGAGCGTAACTACTAATGACGCTTCAAAATTGACTATTGGTAAAGCACAGTATTCTTGTTTACCAAATGATGAAGGCGGAATTATTGACGATTTAATTGTATACCGATTAAAAGAAAACACTTACTTATTAGTTGTTAATGCTAGTAACATAGAAAAAGACTGGAATTGGATTAGCTCTAAAAATACATTTGGCGCTACTATGCGTGACTTATCTGAAGAATATTCTTTACTAGCTATTCAAGGTCCTAATGCAGTTGAAAAAATGCAAGCTTTATCAAGCCACGATTTAGCCGACATTAAATTTTACAACTTTATAGTAGGCGATTTTGCTGGAATAGAAAATGTTATCATCTCTGCAACAGGATATACTGGTAGCGGTGGATTTGAAATTTACTGTAAAAACAACGAAGTAAAACAAATTTGGGATAAAGTTACAGAAGCTGGTGCAAAACCTATTGGTCTTGCAGCACGTGATACGTTACGTTTAGAAATGGGTTATTGTCTTTACGGAAATGATATAGACGATACAACATCTCCTTTTGAAGCAGGTTTGGGTTGGATTACTAAGTTTACCAAAAAATTTACCAACTCAGAAAACTTAGAAGAACAAAAGAAAAAAGTACTAAAACGCAAACTTATAGCGTTTGAGTTAGACGAAAAAGGTATACCAAGGACAGGATACGATATTGTAGACGGACAAGGAAAATTAATAGGTAAAGTTACCTCTGGTACAATGTCTCCTTCATTAAAAAAGGGAATTGGTTTGGGTTACGTCTCTCCTATTTTTAGTGATTTTGGAAGTAAAATTAACATTCAAATTCGTAAAAATGCAGTTCCGGCAACGGTAGTAAAATTACCTTTTTACAAAGGATAATTCTTTAAAGAAAATAATACTATGCCAGTCTAAGCTTGTCGCTATAAACATTGGTTTATTTTAATAAGTTTATTCTGGCATTTTATTTGAAATGAAGTAGATTAATGAAGCCTCAAAAAGACAACAAACATCGAATATTAATTCTTGGCGCAAGTGGTTTTTTAGGACAAGCCATTTATAAAGAGTTGTATGCCTACTATAACACATTTGGCACCTACTGTACCGATAAATATGCATATGAGAAAAACCATCATTTTTTTCAGTATAACATAGAAGAAGATGATGTTTTTGAGATCTTAGATATAATAAAACCTACAATAATTATATCTGCCCTTCGTGGTAATTTTTCTGCTCAAGTTATAGCACATCAACACATAGTTAGTTATATTACAAATAACGATTGTAAGTTACTTTTTTTATCATCAGCAAATGTTTTTGATGCTTACAGTCAATTTCCTAGTTACGAATTTGACAAAACTTTAAGCCATAGCATGTATGGTCATTTTAAAATTAAGATAGAAAACATGCTTCTTAGACTACCAAAAAACAAAATAGGTGTTTTAAGACTACCTATGGTTTTTGGCGTACAATCTCCTAGAATTAAAGAAATAAAACTTCATTTAAGAGAAAAACTACCAATAGAGGTGTTTCCTAACTTAATAATGAATGTTACAAATGATAGCAAGGTAACTCAGCAAATTCATTACATCATTAATCGAAACAAATCAGGAATTTTTCATCTTGGAAGTCAAGACTTAGTGCATCATGAAGACTTTTTCTCAGAAATTATTTCATCTTTAGGATACAAAAATCCATTGTATAAACGAGTATATACAACCAACAAAGATCGTTATCTTGCTGTTTTACCAAAAGAGAATAAACTACCAAAGCACCTTCAAATATTAAGTCAAGACATTTTATCTGAATTAGAAGTATAAATTTCTTATTTTTAAAACATAAAACATTAATATGGAAAAACTATCTAAAACCGACATAGAAACACGTCTATTAAGACTACCAGATTGGGAATATTTCGATAATGCAATACATGCCGAATTTGAATTTGAAAACTTTAAAGATTGCTTTAGTGCTATGAGTCGTATAGCTTTTGAATGTGAAGCATTAAACCACCATCCGGACTGGAAAAACGTGTACAACGTATTAAGTATTTCTTTATCTACACATGATGCAGATGGTGTAACAGACAAAGATTTTAAATTAGCACAAGCAATAGAAGCTATTATTGAGGAAGAAGAATAATTAAATTCTCTTTTTTAAATTTGCAAAAAAATAAATAACCGCCTTCGTTAGAAGACAAAAATAAAACATCAAATATGGGAAGAGCTTTTGAGTTTAGAAAAGCACGAAAAATGAAACGTTGGGCTGCTATGAGTAAAGCCTTTACACGTATAGGAAAAGATATCGTAATGGCTGTTAAAGAAGGTGGACCAGATCCTGACAGCAACTCAAGACTAAGAGCAGTTATACAAAATGCCAAGTCTGTAAATATGCCTAAAGACAATATAGAACGTGCTATAAAACGTGCTAGTGATAAAAATCAAGGTGATTATAAAGAAGTTGTTTTTGAAGGTTATGCACCACACGGAATTGCAGTTTTAGTAGAAACAGCAACAGATAACAATACACGTACTGTAGCAAACATCCGTAGTTATTTTAATAAATGCGACGGAAGTTTAGGTACATCTGGATCTGTTGTTTTTATGTTTGACCATACTTGTAATTTTAGAATTAATGCTGAAGGATTAGATCCTGAAGAATTAGAATTAGAACTAATAGATTTTGGTGCAGAAGAAGTGTTTGTAGATGATGATGGAATCTTAATCTACGCACCTTTTGAAAGTTTTGGAGCAATACAAGCAGAACTTGAACGCAGAGAAATCGAAATTTTATCTTCAGGTTTTGAGCGTATACCACAAGTCACAAAAAAGTTAACCGAAGAAGAAGCTGCAGATGTAGAAAAACTTTTAGAAAAAATTGAAGAAGATGACGATGTACAAAACGTATATCACACAATGGAAGAAACAACAGATTAACAATCTTCCTTATTTATAAAACAAAAAGGCTATTCAAAAATTGAATAGCCTTTTTTCTTTCAAATCAAATCAATTATCAACCATTAATTATCGCTTAGAAAGATAAACTGCAGAAGCTGACGCTAAATCATAATCTAAAACCGGTGTAAGGTTACCACCTCCTGAAGAGATATTATTAAAAGCTAAAATCTTACCATTTGCAGCTTCTGCAATATATACTGTTTCAGTCATACTATCATACGCAACATCAACTGGGTTACCTAACATTGTATTAGATCCTGCAACTCTAATTTGACTAGACATTGCTAACGTACCACCATTGTTTATAGTGTTAAATTTTGTTGAAAAATTAGAAATAACATGAAATCCACCATCTGACGCACTAGTTGGCGTACCACTAGCAACACCTATATCTGTTAATACCATAACGTCTGCATCCATGTCATAAGCCAAACCATGTGTTCTTACAATTCCTTCTACAGAAACTGTTTTTGTAGCCATAACTGTAGCGTCTGATGTATTTGATAAAAAGTTATTAAATACAGCTAATTGATCTGTAACATCTACAATTGCATATAAATCAGATCCAGCAAAAGTAATTCCCCATAATTTAAAGTTTGTAGTAATAGTATTTCTTAAAGTGAAGTTACTACCCGATTTTTGATAAATAAATAATCTACCATCAGGTGTGTTTGTATCTCCATCTACATCACTGTTATCTGCAACTACATAAAATTCACCATTTACTGCAACTTCACGAGGACTTGTCATATCTGCCGTACCAGTAAAATCTATGGATACGTTTGTACCAGAGCTAATCATACTTACATTAGAAAAACCTTCTAAAGAAAGATTTGATCTTGATGCCTGAAAAACAGCATCAGATTTTGAATCATAATATACACCATCTGCAGCTGTACTTGCTGTAATTAAAGTTTTAGATTCTACGTTTGACATATCTGACACATTAATTTCGTCAATATTACCATTGGCATTATTAGATGTATAAATTTTAGTTGAAACTTCTGCCATAGGCATATCCATTCTGTTGTCATCGTCATCACTACAAGAAGTTAATGCAAATGAAGCAATTGCTAAAAGACTTAAAAATTTTACTGTTTTTTGAGTTTTCATAATTTTTGTTGTTTTGTTAATACAAGGATACCTACGAAGTTTCTATTAAATCAGTTTTATAAAAAACACACATTAACATTTTTTAACAAAAAAAAGCGCTTTCAACTATTTAATTGAAAGCGCTTAATTTAAGTAAGTTGTAGCTTTATAATGTTTCTTTTTAGTGACTTGGGAAGTTTACTTTATGTTTCATTAATATCTACACCATATCTATATCAAATTAGATGCCAAAGCTAAGAATAACAACGTTTTAGCTTAAGAATTTTTACTAATCTTACCTCTAACACCACTAAAAAAAGACTTCATGTATTTAAAATCTTCTTCTATATTATCTGTTGGATAAAAAGGTCTTGAAACTTTGTTTTGTTTGTTTTGATAATCTAATGTAAACATGATTATTGGCACATTTGCTTTTTTGGCTATGTAATAAAAACCAGTTCTCCAATTATCTACCTTACTTCTTGTGCCTTCTGGAGCTAAGGTTAATCTAAACTCTTCTTTATCGTCAAAAAGTTTTGCAATGGTTTCTACTTTATTTTCTTTATTTTTTCTGTCTACAGGAACACCTCCAACAGCTCTAAAATAATATCCTATTGGCCATACAAAAAGCTCTTTTTTTCCTAAGTAGTTAGATTTTAAATCAACAACTTTTCTTAAAAGTAGACCTATAATAAAATCAAAATTATGAGTATGAGGCGCAGAAATTAAGACTGCTTTTTTTATTTTGTCCTTAGAAAAGTTAGTGTTTCCTACAACTTTCCAACCTAAGATTTTGAAATAAATTAATTTAGCTAACCAACGCATTTTACATTTTTTGGTATAGTGTTTTTAAAACTTCTGGTGTTATTTTTTTCTTCCAGTTTTTTCCTATTGCGTTTTCCCATAATGGTTCTAGGCTTAATGCAACACCAATCATGGTATCAAATTCTTTATCTGTTAAATTGGCACAAATACCTTGTGGTAATTGTATGTTATGCTTTTCTTTCATTTGTTTGAAAAGTTTAACGCCTTCTGGATAATATTCCTCTAAATGATCAAACACTATACAGTTACCTATGCCATGTTTTACACCTAATAAATATCCTAAACCATAGCTCATAGCATGAGCAACACCTACTTGAGAATACGCAATACTCATCCCGCCATGCCAGCTAGCCATCATTAATTTATCTTGGGCTTCTTCTGCTGTTAGATGATCTGATAAGAAAATTTCTTTACACAACTCATAAGCAGTTTCTCCATACGTTTTACTAAAGGCATTTAAATATGTTCCATTTAAAGACTCTATGCAATGTACATAACAATCCATACCTGTGTAAAACCACTGGTCTTTTGGTACATCTTTAGTTAATTCTGGATCTAATATAACTTGATCAAATGGAGTAAAATCACTATTAATACCTAATTTACGTTCTGGACCTGTTAAAATTGTTGTTCTTGACACTTCTGCTCCTGTACCAGAAATGGTTGGTACACCAACATGATATACTGCTGGGTTTTTAACTAAATCCCAACCCTGATAATCTTTAGATTCTCCATCGTTATTTAGCATAATAGATACAGCTTTAGCTACATCCATAATGCATCCACCACCAATACCAATAATACCAGATGGTCGTTCTTTATAATCTAATATTATTTGCTCTACTAACTGATCTATTTGTGATGTTTTTGGCTCTTCTGCTGCTGAGACATATATTATTATGTCATCATAAGCTAAAGGAATTCGTGAAGTTAACCATGCGTTACCTTTAAAGACATCATCTACAAAATATATAAATGGAGCATTTCTGTTTACACGCTTAGGTTCTAATATTTCTCCTAGCTGACTGAAACTGCCTCGTCCAAAAACAATTTTGGACACCATTGGAAAATTTTTGAATTGCATTAACTAGTTTTCTTATTTTGTAAATTTATTATTTATTTAGGTGTTTCTGAAATATTTCTGAAAATAAACCAATATGATATCCATCCGCAAGTGCGTGATTTACACTTATAGCTACATTCATTTTTAATTGGTTATTTTTTTTAACTGCTTTACCAAAAGCTAATTTTGGTACAGAGTCTTTTAATCCTGAAACTGGTTCTTTATGTCCTGTAAAATCTACCCAAGGTAGTGCAGAACAATGTATACAATCTAATCCGTTTTTAGGTGGATACAATTGGTTAGTAGTATTAATTCTTTGTTTTTCTAAATCTAAATTATTTAAAAATACGCCTAAATTTTTATCATAGTTTACAAAAGAAAACCCAAAAGTTTTATCTTCTCTAGATATTGTTGGTGATGCATTTATGACATCATAACTTACTACTTTATCTTCTAATATTCTATACTTTAAATTTTCTACACTATTAATTGCTATCATACAAGCATGCAAATAAACACCAAAAAAACTTAGGTTATTATCCTTAGAAAATTGATAGGTTTTAGTTACATCAAAAGGAATAGTTACAGCAAAATATGGGTCTTTAAAATTGGCAAAGTGATTAAAAAGCTGCTTTCTTTCCCCGTTTTCTATATCTATAGTTTTTAACATTGTAATAATTGCGGTATTTCTTTCAAGCTTTTTAAAGTATGAAATTGATTATTACTATTTGCATCTAATTTAATTTCTTCATGTGCCCAAGTGGTATGAAACGGAACATGAATTGCTTTTGATTTTATGTTTATTAAAGGTAAGATATCTGATTTTAAAGAGTTTCCTATCATTAAAAATTCTTTAGGATTGATGTCTAAATGATTTAATAATTTAGAGTAATTAGCTTCTTTTTTATCACTTAAAACTTCTATATGATGAAAGTAATCTAACAATCCCGATTTTTCAAGTTTTCTTTCTTGATCTAATAAGTCTCCTTTTGTGGCTACAATTAATTTATATTTATTTGAGAGTTTTTTTAACACTTCTTCTACACCATCTAAAAGCTCTACATCTTTATTAATCATGTCTTTTCCTATCTCTAATATTTTTGAAATGACTTTATTAGAGACTGTTCCATTTGATAATTCTATAGCCATTTCGACCATTGATAATACAAATCCTTTTACGCCATAACCATAAACAGAAAGGTTTTTCATCTCCATTTTAAATAGTTCTTGATCTATTTTATTAGGTGTTTCAAATTGACTTAATAGATTAGCAAATTCTGTTTCGGCATCTCTAAAGTAGGTTTCGTTAACCCAAAGTGTATCATCTGCGTCAAAACCTATTACTTTAATATTATCGTAATTTATTTCCATAGTTTTTTTGCACGTTCAAGGTCTTCTGGTGTATCAATTTCTACTCCTAGTACATTAGTTTCGACCATTTTGATTTTTTTTCCGTATTCTAAATATCTTAGTTGTTCTAGTTTTTCTGATGCCTCTAATGTTAGCATAGGGAAATGATAAAAATCTAATAACGCTTGTTTTCTAAATGCATAAACACCTTTGTGTTTGTAGTATTTTACGTTAACATTTTCATCTCTAGGATAAGGAATTGGACTTCTTGAAAAATAAAGCGCTAGGTTATTTTTATCTAAAACTACTTTTACAGTATTAGGATTTTTAATTTCTTCTTTATCTTTAATACGAACCATTAAAGACGCTAAATCTATTTCTTTATTTGGATCGTTTTTAAAAACATTTATTAATTTTTTCAAGGAATCAACTTCTGTAAAAGGCTCGTCACCTTGTACGTTAACTACTATATCTACATCTAAATTTTCTACCGCTTCTGCTATCCTATCACTACCACATTGATGTTCTTTTTTACTCATCATAACATTACCATCAATATGTTTTATTTCGTCATAAATAATTTGACTATCTGTTACAACTAACACATCGTCAAATAAATTGGTGTTAACTGTAGCTTCATAGGTACGTGTAATTACTGGTTTTCCGTTAAGGTCTTGCATAAGTTTACCGGGAAAACGAGAAGCACTGTATCGTGCTGGTATCATGGCAATGATTTTCATATTTTATTTTGAAAAATTACTATTCAAAAATAGTCTATTAATGTTAATTATTGGAAGGTATTGCTTTAATTTTCTTCGAAAAATTCGTCTTTAAAACCTATTAAATACAGTTTTTCTTTAGCTCTTGTTACTGCTGTATACAACCAACGTAAATAATCTCGATCTATTCCGTTAGGTAAATATGGTTGTTCTACAAAAACAGTGTTCCATTGTCCACCTTGAGATTTGTGACAAGTAATAGCGTAAGAAAACTTAACTTGTAAGGCATTAAAATGTGGGTTGTTCTTTATTTTTAAAAACTTTTTATAGTTACTCGTTTCATCTTCATAATCTTTTTGTACTTCTTCGTAAAGTTTGTTGGATTCTTCATAAGACAGCGATGGTGTTTCGGCAGTAATCGTATCTAAAAGTAAAACGGTTTCAAAAGGTTTCATTTTTGGGTAATCTACCATACGTACTTTAACTTCTGCAAACTTAAACCCGTATAATTCTTTAAAACTGAAGATTTCTAAGACTTCAATAATATCTCCGTTAGCTATAAAACCTGCTTCTGTATTTGGCTTTATCCAAAAATAGTTATTTTTAACTACCATTAGATAATCTCCTGCTGCAAGCTCGTTTTCACTAAATAGAATTCGGCTTCTAATTTGTTGATTATATAAATTAGCACGTTTATTACTTCTAACAATAATGCTAGTTTCTTCATATCCTAAAGTGCTGTAAGCATCGTTTATGGCATCCATTATCTCATAACCGTCTACTAACCTAACTATATCTTTAAAAGGTTTTAAGTTAAATTTAAAGCTTTCAAAAAACTCGTCTGCTAACGCTTCTCTTAATAAAGTTGCGTTTTCTAAAATACCAGAATCTAAACCTTGACGTGTTACTTCATCTAACTCCATTTTTGTAACCGATTTGTTGTAGTTTAGATTTAGTGTGTTTTCATTTAAAGCTGGACTTAAATCTAACTTTACTGGAGGTAATTGAGCTGTATCACCAATTAAAAGTAATTTACATTTATGTCCTTGGTATACATACTGCATTAAATCGTCCAACAAAGACCCGTTAGCATATAATTTTGAATCGTTTGGTGTGTCTGGTATCATAGACGCTTCGTCTACAATAAATATGGTGTTTTTATGTTTGTTTGGTTGTAAAACAAAATTAACGCCACCACCTTTATTTTTTTTAGGAAAATATATTTTTTTATGAATTGTAAAGGCTTCTTTTTTAGAGTAGTTTGAAATCACTTTTGCTGCTCTACCTGTTGGAGCCATTAAGACTGCACTTTTTTTTGCTTTCCATAAATTAGTTACTATAGTACCTATGATTGTTGTTTTTCCTGTACCGGCGTATCCTTTTAACAAAAAAAGATTATCTGTAGTATCTTTAAAAATAAATTCTGAAAGTTGTAAAAGTAAAATGTCTTGTTTTGCGGTTGGTTTAAATGGAAATTGCTGTTTTATAAGGGAATAAAATTCTGAACTAGTCATTAAGGCACAAGGTTTAAAAACTTTTTCTCAAATATATAAATCATTTTTACCAACAAATGATTTTTACGAATAAAAAAAAATTGTAGATTTGTCACTGACCTTAATTATATTTTAATAAAAAACACTATGCTAAATTTAATATTAATTATTATTGGTGCCATTCTTTTAACCTTCGCAATTGTATGGCTAATTGACAAATATTTACCTTCAAAAGTAAAACCTGTAATTGTAATTGCACTTTGGGCTTTAATTATCCTTTTAGGTTATTTAACTTTTGACTCTGTTTATGGAGAAATTAAATTTAATCAATTAAAAGTGAAACGTTATTCTGCTGCAATTGAAAAATTAAAAGATATTAGAGATTCTGAATTAGCATACAGAGAAGTAAACGGAAAGTTTACAAAAAGCTACGATACTTTAATTAAGTTTATTGAAAATGGTCAATTTACAATTATAGAAAGACGTGACTCTAGTGTTGTTGACGAAGAAAGAACCAAGGCTTATGGTGGTGTAGAAATGTTTAAAGATATTGTAATTACAGATACTATTGGATACGTGCCTGTAAAAGATAGTTTGTTTAAATCTTCTAACAGATATAAAACAATGATGGATGTACCAAATGCAAAACCAGGCACTAAATTTACTTTAAATGCAGGAGAGCTAACAGATGGAGACAATAAAATACCTGTATTTGAAGCATTTGTTAAAAAAGACGATTTATTATTTGATCAACCTAAAGATTTAGTTTCTAAAGAAAAAGAAGTATTATCTGTAGAAGGTGTTAACGGAGATGCTTTACGTGTTGGATCTATGGACGAAGTTAAAACAGTAGGAAACTGGCCAAAAACTTATGGCAATAACGAATAATACACATAATATTTTAACCAACCAAGAACTGTCCATTCAACTAAGTTTGAGTGGACTTTCTTTTTGTATCCTAAACACAGATACAAATACCATTATAGATCTACAAAATGTAGACTTTATAAAAAAAACACCGTTAGATTTATTAGATGCTGTAAAGCATCAGTTTAACTCTAATCCTAAACTAGATCAAGCGTTTAATAAAGTAACTGTTATTCATGAAAACGAATGGTCTACTCTAGTGCCTAAACCATTATTTGACGAAGATAATTTAGCAGATTATTTAAAATTTAATACCAAAATTTTAAAAACAGACTTTATCACTTTTGATGATATTAATCAAAATGATAGTATCAATGTTTATGTACCATTTACCAACATAAACAACTATTTGTTTGACAAGTTTGGAAGTTTTATTTACAAACATTTTTCTACAGTATTAATTGAGCAATTATTGACTTTAGAAAAAAATAACAATACTTCTAAAGTATACGTTAATGTAAATACAGAAAGCTTTGAAGTAATAGCATTTAACGCAGGTAAATTAGCACTTTACAATACGTTTAATTATCAAACTAAAGAAGATTTTATCTATTATTTGCTCTTTACTTTAGAGCAATTACAGCTTAATCCAGAAACTATCGAGCTTGTCTTTTTAGGAAATTTAGATAAAGAACATCCTATTTATAAAATAGCTTACAAGTATGTAAGACATGTTAGTTTTGGTAATAGATTTGACGCTTTCGCTTTCGCGGAAAAACCAATAAATAACTATTCTAATTTCACTTTATTAAAAAGTCTCTAATGCGTATTATATCCGGAAAATACAAAGGACGAAAGTTAGTTGCACCCAAAAAACTACCCGTTAGACCAACAACAGATATGGCTAAAGAAGCCTTATTTAACATCCTAAATAATCAATATTATTTTGATGAAATTTCTGTATTAGATTTATTTGCTGGTACGGGTAATATCAGTTACGAATTTGCATCACGAGGCACCGAAAACATTACCTGCGTTGATCAAAATTATGGTTGTATAAAATACATAAATGAAACTGCTGAAAGTTTTGAAATGTCTATCAACACCATTAAAAGTGATGTATTTAGTTTTTTAGAAAATCATCAACAACCTTACACTATTATTTTTGCAGATCCACCATATGAATTTCCTGTGGAAGAATTTGCAAAAATCCCAGAATTAGTCTTTCAAAATAATCTATTAGAAGAAGATGGTCTTTTAATTTTAGAGCACTCTAAACATACCGACTTATCAGGTTTACCTCAGTATTCTCATTCTAAAAGTTATGGCGGTAATATGTTTAGTTTTTTTGAACTGACAGAAGAATAGTATTCTTAAAACCAATTTATAATTCCGAGACATCGAATAATCTCATCCTTATGAGGTTTCTACTTAGTTCGAAATGACAAAAAATAAAAAACCACCTAAAAAAGGTGGTTTCTTTATAAAATAGTAAATCTATAAGCCGGATTCTGTACGCAAAAGCGTCCTTATCATTTATCTGAATGTGCTGTTACCAACACACTTTAGCTACCTACCCTTTAACATCGTGCGTGCAGCACTCAAACGTTAATATACATGGTATTGCACCTTATAGAGTTTACCTGATTTCACTACAGCATGACCTGTACATTCTTTCTGTTGCACTTTTCCTCACCTTTCGGCGGATGGCTGTTAACCACTATAATTGCACTATGGTGTCCGGACTTTCCTCTAAATTCTCGCAAATGCGGGAATCTCAAAAATAGAGAAACTCAATCAAGTTGAGTTTTTAGCGATAAGGCGATTTACTTTTACAAAAATACAATTATCAGTTAACAATTAACTATAAACACATAGCAATTAGTATTTAGTTTTTAGAAAAATTAAATACTCTCTAAACTCAATCATTCAAACTTCCAAACTTTCAACTTTCAACTTTCAACTTTCAACTTTTAACTTTTCAACTTTTAACTTTTCAACTTTAAACTAATGTTGTTAATAACTCAAAATAAATTGAAGCAACAAACTTCCTTTTTATTAAGCTATTTTTTAAATTTGTAATCAATTTAATGTCTATGGAACATTTTGTAGTATCAGCCAGAAAATACAGACCACAAACCTTTAAGGATGTTGTTGGTCAATCTGCTATTACAAACACTTTACTTAATGCCATAGAAAACAATCATCTAGCACAAGCATTATTATTTACTGGTCCACGTGGTGTTGGAAAAACCACTTGCGCACGTATTTTGGCAAAGATGATTAACAGTGAAGGCAATGAAAACTCTGAAGAAGATTACGCCTTTAATATTTTTGAGTTAGATGCAGCTTCCAACAACTCTGTAGACGATATTAGAAACTTAACAGATCAAGTTCGTATTCCGCCACAAGTTGGTAAGTACAAAGTCTATATTATTGATGAGGTACATATGTTATCTCAAGCCGCTTTTAACGCTTTTTTAAAGACTTTAGAAGAGCCACCAAAACATTGTATTTTTATTTTAGCAACTACTGAAAAACATAAAATAATCCCAACTATTTTATCGCGTTGCCAAATTTTTGATTTTAAACGTATTACAGTTAAAGATGCTAAAGAATATTTAAAATATATTGCAGAAGAACAAGGTGTAAATGCAGAAGATGATGCACTACATATCATCGCTCAAAAAGCAGATGGTGCTATGCGTGATGCACTTTCAATATTTGATCGTGTAGTTAGTTTTTCTGGTAAAGATTTAACAAGACAAGCAGTTACAGAAAATTTAAACGTATTAGATTACGAAACTTACTTTGAAAGTACAGACCTTATTTTAGACAATAAAATCCCTGAGTTGTTACTTCAATTTAATAAAACATTAGCTAAAGGTTTTGATGGTCATCATTACATTGCTGGACTTGCATCACATTTTAGAGATTTATTAGTTTGTAAAAACCCAGCTACGATAGAACTTTTAGAAGTTGGAGAAGACACTAAAAAGAAGTACGAAAATCAAGCTACAAAATCAAGTCAGCAGTTTTTAATACAAGCTATAAATCTGGCAAACGACTGTGATTTGAAATATAAAAGCAGTAAAAACCAACGACTTCTGGTCGAACTTACTTTAATGCAACTTGCCTCTATCACTTTTGATGGAGAAAAAAAAAATAGCAGACGTTACATAATTCCGCCTAGTTATTTCAGAAAAAAAGGTATTACACCTATTCCTGTTAAAAAACCAGTAGAAGCTTCTTCTAAAAACGAAACACAAAAAGTAAATCCAGAACTTAAACAATTTGTAGAACCGCCAAAACCTAAAATTGTATTAGAAAAAGGTATAGCATCTGCAAAAAAACGAACATCTGGATTATCTTTAAAAAGTATAAGAGCAAAAAAAGAACATGAAATAAAACAACTAGATGTTGTTGTTGATGAAGAAAACCTACCAAAAGAACCTTTTACTCAAGAAGAACTAACCAATCATTGGAATTTATTTGTTAACGAAATTGAAGCCAAGGGACAATTTAACCTTGCTTCTATCCTATCTATAGATAAGCCTAAACTAGCCAAAGATGGTGTAACCGTAAAATTAACTTTTCCTAACGCGACAAATAAAGTTGAAGTAGAACGTCAATCGTATGATTTGATGTCTTATTTACGTAAAAGTCTAAACAATTATGATATTAATTTAGACATTACTGTAGATGAAGTGATGGAAAAAAAATACGCCTATACACCAATTGAAAAATATGAAAAACTAAAAGAAAAAAATCCTAATATTGAATTACTTCGTAAAGCTTTTGATTTAGATGTTTAAATTGTAAATTTATAATTATGAACAAGTTTACAGTACTACTTTTAGGAATAATCATAACGCTTATTAGTTGTGATGCTAGAGATAAAATTAATAGATTACCTAAAGATATTTTAAAAGAAAAAAACTTATTAGAATCTTTCTCAGAACGTGTCTCTTACTTTCCTAAAGAATATACTGAAGTTAAAACAGATACTATTTTAAGTAATGGCTATCATGTAAATGTAAAAACTTTTACAGATATGAAATCGTCGTACTTAAGACAATTTAAACACGACTCTATAAACTATAAATATCATTACAGAGATTATAAAGCCCAAGTTGTAGCACGTCAAAACAAAATTATTTTTAATGATGTTATTGATAAACAATATATTTTAAAACATGATAAAACGGTTTCTTACTATATGGAAACTTCAATTTTGAAAAGTGTTTGGGTAAATCAAGAAGAAAGTTTAAACCAAAATAAATTGGTTTTAAACATCCTTTTTACACAACCAAAATCTAATACAGAAAAACTTTTTGAATTAGTAATAGATAATAAAGGTGATAAAAAACTAATCAACCTTACAGATTTAGATCATAACTACTTAACTGCTTAAAAATATGCTTGGACTAAAATTACCAACAGATCCACGTTGGGTTAATATTGTAGAAAAAAATATAGAAGAAATCCTTACAGACCATGCCTTTTGTGAGCAAAAAGCAACAAGTACAGCCATTTCTTTAATAGTAAGTTTTCCTGAATATACAGAGCTTGTTCAAGAAATGACTGCTTTAGTTAAAGAAGAAATGAGCCACTTTAAAATGGTACATGACAAGATTATAGAACGTGGTTGGACTTTGGGTAGAGATAGAAAAGATGAGTATGTAATTCAACTTTTAAAATTCTTCCCTAAAGGCGGAAGCAGAACAGATCAATTAGTACACAGACTATTATATGCTGCACTAATTGAAGCTAGAAGTTGCGAGCGTTTTAGATTACTTTCTGAAGAATTAAAAGATAAAGAATTAGCCGAGTTTTATAGACGATTAATGGTTAGTGAAGCTAATCATTACACCATGTTTTTAGGATATGCTCGTAAATACGGAAACCGAGAAGAAGTTGATAAAAAATGGCAAAATTTATTAGATTATGAAGCCCAAATTATGAAAGACTTAGGGACAAAAGAAACCATACACGGATAAATATAAAAAGCCTTTTCTGAATTAGAAAAGGCTTTTTTAAACACTTACTATTTATTGAATATATTAGAATTTTACTCCAAATCCTATTTGCATTGTATTTCCTTTAAATTCTACACCTAATTCATCATCAACTAGGTTTTGTAATCCATACTTATATCTAAAGTCTAAGAAAAATTCATCAGTAATCATATAATCAATACCAGCTACACCAGAAAATGTAAAGTTTTTAATGCCATCATCATACTCATGAGCTTTTAAACTAGCTTGTGGTCCAACTGCTAAAGCAAAATTATTAGATAAGTTAAACTTAAATAAAACTGGTAATTGGATATAGTTAATTCTCAATTCTTCTTCTTTAGAACCTTCTGCTGAAAACTGAATTTCTGGAGCAATATCAATTAAGTTTGATAACTTATACTCTCCAAAAAAACCAATCATAAATCCATTTCTGTGAGTGTGAGGCGTATCATCAAACTGATCTTCAAAATCTAAATCAGAAATATTAATACCAGCTCTAACTCCATAAACAGAGTTTTGAGAAAATCCATAAAAAGAAGCTAAGATTAAAGTAAAGAAAAGAATAGTTTTTTTCATATTTTAAAAGTTATAAGAGGTTGAGTTTAGTTTTTATAATCTTATTAGTAAATATATATATTATTATTTAATCTATCACAATAAACAGATAAAGTGTACTATTTTAACTTTGTATGACTCTTAACCGTATCATTATATATACTTTTTATAATACCATCTGCTAGTCCAATTTTTGGAACATAGATATCTTTTGCGCCACTCCATTTCATCGCCGATAAATAAATACGTGTTGCAGGTATAATCACATCTGCTCTATCTTGATTTAAGTCTAATTGAGATATACGTTCTTCGTAAGAGTATGTTTGTAAGGTATTATAGTAAGAAGTAAGGTAAAAATAGGATAATGGTTTACCTAAAGATTTTCCTGAAATTTTAAAAATTTTATTTATGTTTCCTCCAGATCCAATAACATCTATTTTTTCGAATTTAGATGTTTCAGTTTTTATCCATTCTTCAAGTTCTTGCCAAGCTTCTTTTTTTACTACATCATTTAAAAGTCTTACAGTTCCTATTTTAAAGGATTTTGACGATATTTTTTCCCCTTTATCTATTACAGAAAACTCAGTACTACCGCCTCCTACATCTACGTATAGATAAGTTTTATTTTCATCAATGTAACTTTGAAGGTCTGTTGCAGCAATAATAGCAGCTTCTTCTTCTCCTCCTATAATATCTATTTTAATTCCTGTTTCTTCTAATACTAAATCTGCTATTTGCTTACCATTTTTTGCTTCTCGCATTGCAGACGTTGCACATGCTTTGTACCTAACAACATTATGTGTTTGCATTAACAAACTAAACGCTTGCATGGTTTTAAGCATACGCTCTTTATTATTTTTAGAAATCTTTTCTTTTATAAATACATCTGCACCAAGACGAACAGGAACACGCACTAACGAACTTTTTTTAAAGCGTACTGGTTTACCTTTTTCTTCTATAATATTAGAAATTAGTAGTCTTACAGCGTTAGATCCAATGTCTATTGCAGCGTATTTTTGTATGGTTAGCATTATTTAGTTTAGTTTTTCTTTTAAATAATCATAAGTTGCAAATTGAGACCTTAATTTAGGTTTATCGTTTTTACGATAATTATTTTTTTGAGTTTTGTCTAATAGTCTAGCTTTTGCATTATCATTCCAACAGATATCGAATATATCTAATAATTCTTGTTTAATATCATCTTGATAGATTGGGCAGGATACTTCTACTCTATTATCTATATTTCTTGTCATCCAATCTGCAGAAGAGATGTATACTTTTGTATCGTTATTATTACAGAAAATGTATAGCCTAGTGTGTTCTAAGAACTTGTCTACGATACTTATTACTTCAATGTTTTCACTAACACCTTTTACACCAGGTACAAGACAACAAATACCTCTAACAATCATTTGTATTTTTACACCAGCTTTGCTTGCTTCGTATAGCTTATCAATCATTTTATAGCTTGATATACTATTCATTTTTAATTTAATAAAAGCTGGTTTGTCTTGTTTAACATTTTCTATTTCGTTATCAATTAAACGAAAAAATTTATCTTTTGTATAATGTGGCGAGGTAATTATGTGTTTATATCTGTAAATTTTATAGTTAACTTCAAAAAAGTTGAATACTTTATTGATGTCTTTTAATATTTTTTGATTAGCTGTAAATAGCGTAAAATCTGTATAAACACGTGCAGTAGACTCATTAAAATTACCTGTGCTTATAAAACCATAACGTTTTGTTTTCTTTCCTTCTTCACGCTCTATTACACACATTTTACTGTGTACTTTTAATCCTTGTACACCAAAAATTAGGTTAACACCTTCGCGCTGCATTTGTTCCGCGTAAGCGATATTTGCTTCTTCATCAAAACGCGCTTGAATTTCCATAGAAACAGTAACTTTTTTACCATTTTTTGCAGCATTGATAAGAGAACTTGCTACATGAGATATCTGTGCTAATCTATAAATTGTAATTTTTATTGATTTTACTTTTGGGTCTAAAGCTGCTTCGCGTAAAAACTTTACTACATATGTAAATGTATGATAAGGTGCATATTGTAAATAATCTTTTTTTGCTATAGACTCAAAAATACTGTCTTGTAGGCTTAAACCTTTAACTTGTAATGGTGTGATTTTATCGTAAAGTAAATCTGTTCTGCCTAAACTAGGAAAATCCATATAATCTCTCCTATTATGATAACGTCCACCTGGTATTATACTATCTGTATTATCTATACCCATAATTGACATTAAAAAGTTTAACGTCGTTTTATCTATAGTTTTATCGTAAACAAATCTTACTGGCTCGCCAATTAATCTATCCTTAACGCTATCACTAATTTTTTCCATAAAACTTTTAGACAAATCGCTGTCTAAATCCAACTCTGCATCACGTGTAATTTTTATCATATGCGCAGAAATATTTTTATAGCTAAAAACGTTAAAAATATCGTCTAAAAATAAACGCAACATATCATCTAACATAATGATATACTGTTTGTTGTTCACTTTTGGAAGTACAATAAATCGTTGCATTGATCTAGAAATTTCTATCAAAGCATATTGGCTAGAATTATCTTCTAAAACCATATTTATTGCTAAATACGCATTACTATCTTTTAGGTTAGGAAGTTCTATATCTGGGTTTAAAATAATAGTTACTAAAGCTGGACTAACTTTTTCTAAAAAATACTTTTTAAGAAACTCTTTTTGAGATTTATTAACCTTATTTTCTTTTATAATAAAGATGTTTTCTGTCTCTAATTCTTTTTGAATTTTGCTTAAAATTTTAAGACTTTCTGTTTGATGTCCAATAACAGTATTTGTTATTATCTCTAACAACTCTGATGCCTTAATACCTCCAAGTTGACTTTTACCAGCTTTACCTGCATAGTCAATACGTTTTACTGTAGCATAGCGTACTTTAAAAAATTCGTCTAAATTATTAGAAAAAATACCTAAAAAACGTAATCTTTCGATTAAAGGAACAGTCTCATCTGCTGCTTCTTGTAAAACTCGGTGATTAAATTGAAGCCAACTTAACTCTCTATTAATGTATTTATTATCTATAATATGGTTGTTCATTTGACGAATTTTTACTACAAATATATTTAATTAGATTGGCTATTTTAAATGTTTAGGGAATACAATTCGTGTTGTTTTACCAAATTTAACCTTTTGCCAACATTGAGCATTAAATTCTATTTGAACAAATCCAGAAGTTGGCAAGTTTTCTATATAACTATCTCCTAGCTGATTACACAAATCTGTAAGCCCATAATTGTGTCCAAATATTGCTAAAGTTTTCACAGAATCGTCACAGTTGTAGATTTGATTTAATACAGCTTCTCCAGAAAAATCATAAAGCTCTTTTTTAAGTTGAAATTTGACGTCAAAAAGATCTAAATTTTTAATGTAATTTTTAGAAGTTGTACATGCACGATTTGCTGTACTAGATAATATTAAATCTGGCTTTTTAAAATCTTCTTTTATATGTTTTGACACTAAATCAATATCCGTAAAACCTCTTTTTTTTAAGGGTCTATCGTGATCTGGTAAATTATATTTCCATGAAGATTTACCATGTCGAAATAACTGTAAAGTTTTGTCCATAATGATTATTTAAATGATTATTCTAGAGATTTTTAGAGTCGAAAATGTATTTTATCGATTAAATATACGCTATATCATTTTTTTTTGATTTTAATAATATTTACAACTTGATTTGTATTGCTATTAATTAATTTCACCCTTGAATCTAAAAACTAAGAACCTACTAAACTATTCCCTTAAGCAAAATAGTAGCACTTTAAATGTATGTAATTTTTTTAAAAATTATGAAGTAAAACAGTGTTATATGCGTATTAGTTCTAGAAACATTTATATTTTAAGTAATAAGTTAATTATATTGCAATTAATTACTGTTTTTGTGTGTACTATATATGTTCTAAATCAATTTTTGTCGTTTTGAAAAAACTTAACCCAATAGTAAAGTGCTATAAAGTACTTTTAATATTAGCTGTATCATTAATTGCCACAATTAGTACAGCTCAAGTAAAAAAACCATTTACACTTAGATACCAAAGTAGTATTAATGGTGATGTTATTGTTGTTGGTAATAACACAATCTCTAGAACTGCTACAGGTAATTATAATGGATCTGATGGTAATCATGACTTTTCAGATAACGTTTATGTAGACATTGATAACGATTTTACTACATTTAACTCTAGTAGCGCAAACTTAACAAACCCTTATCCGGGCGATCCTTGCTTAGCTATAGATAAAGTTTTACTTTATTGGGCTGCAGCCGATAAAGGTTTGGTTGTTGGTAACGGTAACAATACTGTAGAGCTAGATAATCAACCAGGTTGGAATTATAACCAAGTAAAAATAATGCTACCTGGACAAACAAGCTACACTACTGTTTCTGCAGATGATGTTATTTTTAGAGGTCGTGATGAAAATCCTCACTTTGTTAATGATGCTTACATCTGTGTAAAAGATATCACTAATAATGTTTTAAATAACAGCAATGCATTTGGTAAGTATCAAGTTGCTAATGTTGAAGGAAGACAAGGGTATTTATATTCTCATGACGGAAATAACACAGGTACTTCTGGAGGTTGGCAGCTAGTAGTTGTTTATAAAAGCGATCAATTAAAAAGAAAAAACATATCTTTTTTTGATGGTTATGCTAATGTAACTAGTTCTAACAATAATTTTAATATTAATTTTAGTGGATTTCAAACAATTCCAACAGGAGCTGTAAAATCTGATATAGTAATTGGAGCTTTAGAAGGCGATCGTGATTTATCAGGAGACAGATTACAAATGCTTAACTCTTCAAACGTCTTCGAAGATTTAGATGCGCCTTTAAGAAATTCAAATAACTTTTTTAATAGTAGAATTACTAATGGAAATAGCAACTTTACAGATCGAAATCCAGCAAGTACAAACACTTTGGGTTTTGACTCAGCTCATTTTCATTTAGATAATTCAGGAAATAATCTTCTACATAATAATCAAACATCAACAACCTTAAGACTAACTTCAAATCAAGAAGCATATGGTCTATATCTATTAGGTTTAGCTGTAGAGGTTTATGAACCTAAATTAGATCCAATTGTATATACAGCTACACCTAATACTATTACTCCTAATAGTAACCCTCAAACAGTAACATATAATGCATCCACCACTAATAACGGTAATGATGATGCTACAAATATAAGCTTTGTTACAACGGTTCCTGTTGGTTCAGAACTAGTTCAGCCTATAACTGGTTTACCTGCTGGTGTGACTTACAGTTATAATTCTAGTACAAGAGAATTAACTTTTACAGCTGCTGATGGATTATTGGATGTTGGAGAAACATTAAGTTTTGCTTTTGATGTAACAGTAAATGATCAATGTTATTATTTAGAAAACGGATGTTCTACAACTTTAAGCTCACAACTTTCTTCTTCTTACACGGGTTTTATCAATGGTCACAGTACTACTATAGTAAGTTCTAATAGTTTAGACGAATGTAAGCAAGGTAATAATTTATCAACTACAGTAACAGTTAACCCTCCAGCACCAGCAACTTGGGTTACTACACCTAATGAATTAGATAGAACTGTAGAGTGTGATAATACAAATGCCTTAAATAATGCTCAAAATTTAGCTCCTGTAGCAAGTTGTAACAACCTTATCCCTATAAAAACATCAGGCAACTTTATGCCAGATCCATCTTGCCCTTCTAACGGAACTATTACAAACACATGGTCATTTACCGATGCTTGTGGTAATACAATAGAAGATTACACTCAAATTATTACTATTGTAGACACGACAGGACCTGTAATTGACACAGAATCTTTTGACTTTACAGTACAATGTGATGGAAATGGTAATACTGACCAATTTAACAATTGGTTAGCCAATAATGGTAACGCTGTTGCTTATGATGAATGCGGCGGACCAATAACTTGGTCTAATAATATTACAAACATAACCGATGATTGTGGTGAAACTGGTAGTACAACTGTTACTTTCACAGCTACTGATGAATGCGGAAACTCATCTTCTACTACAGCTACTTTTACAATAATTGATACATTACCGCCAACAATTGTAGGTTTTCCTTCTAATGTAGATAATAGTCAACCTTCATGTGTTGATGTTCCTGTATTAAGTTTTGAAAATTATACTGAAGAAACTGGTGATGGAAACAATAATACGTTTTTACAAGGAGAAGTTTTTAGATTTACTGAAATTGCACCAGGAGTAGACGCTTTAGTTAATATTGTAGCAACTGTTAATACTACAATTCCTGTTTTCGATGATAATTCTACAGGAAGCGATTCTTTTAGACCTAGAACTGCTTTTTCAATAGCAAACAATGGAGATAGAGCTTATACAGAATTTAGATTCGATTTTGTTCAAGCCGGAACTACAACACCTACTAGTTTACCTGAATTCTATTCTAATTTTAATGATATTGATGGTAATAATAATTTTGGAGAAGTAAACTGGACTCAGTTTACAAATAGTTATACTGTAAATGATCCTACAGATTTAACCATTACAGAAGAAGGTCCTTGGATAGTTGCTACCTCTGGAACTACAGAATATACAGGTGTTACTAACGCTAATCCTCAAGCTAATTTTACTACTAGAAATACAGATGCAACAAGTTTTTCTTTTAGAGTTGGTGTTGAAGCAAGAAAAAATAATGTTTCTGGTAGTGGAAGACAGCATAATATTGAATTTACTTGTATTTCTAATTATACAAATGCCGTTACTATTTCTGAAGAAATAACAATTGAATGTGACGAATTACAACCTGCGGAAGATTTAACAGCTACTGATGAATGTGGAAGTGCTACTATTAATTTTGAAGAAACAACAACTCCAGGAGCTTGTGAAAATGAATTTAAAGTAGAAAGAACTTGGACAGCTACTGATGAATGCGGAAATACAACAACAAGAACTTTAATCATTAATGTTGTAGATACTACTCCTCCAACATTTACTGTGCCTGCCGATGTAACTATTAATTGTGAGCAAGACCCTAATGATTTAACACTTACTGGAGATGTTACTGATGAAGCAGATAATTGCGACACGACTTTAGATGCAACTTTTAGCGATCAAGAAGATACTTCTGCTGGAAACTGTAGCAGCGAATCTATCATCACTAGAACGTGGACTTTAACTGATGATTGTGGAAACACTACAACTCAAACACAAATCATTACTATTCAAGATTCAACAGCGCCTACTTTTACGGCACCAGCTGATATCGAAATTTTTACTGATACGTCTTGTAACTATAATGCGTCGGTTGCACAAACTGGTGATGTTACTGACGAAGATGATAACTGTTCAACTTCTCTTGAGGCAA